>NZ_JAMXXO010000002.1:0-345126 GCF_024129115.1 Acinetobacter lwoffii | reverse complement strand
GCGTGGAAATGGTTATGCCTGGTGACAACGTTGAGATGTCAGTAGAGCTAATCCACCCGATCGCAATGGACCCAGGTCTACGTTTTGCGATCCGTGAAGGCGGTCGTACAGTTGGTGCTGGTGTAGTTGCTAAAGTAACTGCATAATCATAGAATAAGACAAACAGGTTGGAGTTTAGGCTCCAACTTGTTGTTTTGCAGGTCAGTAGTTCAATTGGTAGAGCGTCGGTCTCCAAAACCGAATGTTGGGGGTTCGAGCCCCTCCTGACCTGCCAAGTTTTTAAAAAGACGCTTGATGTCGGCAAAATTGGTCATATAATAAGTCGCGAAACCTACGACGAGTACAAAAATGTCGAATGAAAAATCACGCGACGCATTAGGCGAAGCGGCAATTCCTCAAAGAAATAATCCTGCAGTAGATGTAAGTTCTGGTTCTCCATTAGACATGGTTCTATGGGTTATCGCCTTGATTTTATTGGTTGGTGCAATGATGGTAAACCAATATTTACCAGCGTACTGGGCACCTGCGAATGATGTTTGGGTGCGCGTTGGGGTGATTTTGGCTTGTATCGTTGCAGCATTCGGTTTATTATACGCCACCCATCAAGGCAAAGGCTTTATTCGTCTGCTGAAAGATGCACGAATCGAGTTACGTCGAGTGACCTGGCCTACCAAACAAGAGACGATGTCCACATCTTGGCAAGTTCTTGTTGTAGTCGTAATTGCATCCATTTTATTGTGGTGTTTTGACTATATTTTAGGCTGGTTAATGAAGTTTATTATCGGGTAAGAGAGCTATGAAACGTTGGTACATTATTCATGCCTATTCAGGTTATGAAAAACAAGTGATGCGTTCGCTTAATGATCGAATCCAGCGTAGCGCTGTTGCCGATAGCTTTGGTGAAGTCCTTGTTCCTACCGAAGAAGTGGTAGAGATGAAGGATGGTAAGAAGCGTAAATCAGAGCGTAAGTTCTTTCCTGGCTATGTCCTAGTCGAAATGGAAATGAACGATGATACTTGGCACATTGTTAAAGAATGTCCAAAAGTTTTAGGTTTTATTGGTGGTACGGCTGAAAAACCGGCACCGATTACGCAAAAAGAAGCAGATGCGATTCTTGCGCGTGTACGCAATACTGGCGAAGCACCTCGTCCTAAGACGATGTTTGAACCAGGCGAAGAATTACTCGTGGTTGACGGTCCATTCACCGACTTTAAAGGTGTAGTGGAAGAGGTTCAGTACGAAAAGTCGCGTTTAACGTTGACCATTAATGTATTTAACCGACCAACTCAAGTTGAATTGGAATTTCGTCAAGTCGAAAAATCAGTCTAATTTGTATGGGTTGAAAACGCCTGACTTATTTATAAGTCAGGCATTGTTGTTGTAACGGTATCGTTACTTGAAATCATTGGGGAGCCTTCACCGGCGTTTGCACCCAGAGGTAATTTGAAATGGCTAAGAAGATTGACGGCTATATCAAGCTGCAAGTTCCAGCTGGTAAAGCGAATCCATCTCCACCGATTGGTCCTGCACTAGGTCAACGTGGTGTGAACATCATGGCATTCTGTAAAGAATTCAATGCTGCGACACAAAAAGTTGAAGCTGGTCTGCCAATTCCAGTCGTGATCACTGTGTACAACGACAAGTCGTTCACATTTATCATGAAAACTCCACCTGCTGCTGTTCTTCTTAAGAAAGCTGCTGGTATCCAGAAGGGTTCAGCTGTACCTAACAAAACTAAAGTTGGTAAGTTGACTCGTGCTCAAATCGAAGAAATCGCGACTACTAAAGAACCAGATTTGACTGGTGCTGATTTAGACGCACGTGTACGTACCATTGCTGGTTCTGCGCGTTCTATGGGCTTGGAAGTGGAGCTTTAAGACATGGCTAAATTAACTAAACGTCAAAAAGCGATTGTAGCTGCTGTAGAAGCACACAAAGTTTACACGCTAGAAGAAGCTGTTGCAGTTTTAGAGAGCCTTCCAGCTCCTAAATTCAAAGAATCTCTAGATATCGCGGTAAACCTAGGTGTTGATCCTCGTAAATCTGACCAAGTTGTTCGTGGCGCGACTACACTTCCTGCAGGTACTGGTAAAACTGTACGTGTAGCTGTATTCGCTCAAGGCGCTGCTGCTGAAGCTGCTAAAGCTGAAGGCGCAGATGTTGTTGGTTTCGACGATCTTGCTGAAAGCATCCAAGCGGGTAACCTTGACTTTGACGTAGTAATTGCTGCTCCAGATGCAATGCGCGTTGTAGGTAAACTTGGTACGATCCTTGGTCCACGTGGCTTAATGCCAAACCCTAAAGTGGGTACTGTAACTCCTGATGTTGCTACTGCAGTTAAAAATGCAAAAGCTGGTCAAGCACGTTACCGCGTAGACAAAGCTGGTATTATCCATGCTGCGATCGGTCAAGTGGGTTTTGAAGCTGCTGCTGTTCGTCAAAACGTTGAAGCACTTGTTGCTGACTTGAAGCGTTTGAAACCTGCTACGTCTAAAGGCGTATACATTCAAAAGATCACTTTGAGCTCAACTATGGGTCCTGGTTTGATCGTTGATGTAGCAAACGTTTCTAAATAAGTCTCGACTTATTACAGAATTTTAAAGCCCTGAGTAAAATTTGAAGCAGTGCTTCAAATTTTACGCAAGAAACGCTCCGTCGTATTTTGCAAACTTAGGCAAACTTTGAATTGATAAATGAAAATTTATCAGCGTCAAAGACCGCGGGCGAGGGGGGTTATGCTTCTCTCTTAATAGCCCAGCCTGCGTAGACGCGGTGGTGTGATTTGTTCATCCTCCGCGTGTGAGTCCAGTGATGGTCTTGCGAATTGGGAGTGTACTTCGCGTAAGTACATAAATCACCGTTAGGAGGTTTTACAATGGCTCTTCTTATCGAAGGCAAAAAACAGATCGTAGCTGAAGTAGCTGAAGTTGCTTCTACTGCATTTGCTGCTGTTGTTGCTGACTACCAAGGTTTGACTGTAGAGCAGTTAACTACTCTACGCGTTGAAGCGCGTAAACTTGGTGTTACTACACGTATCGTTCGTAACACTTTGGCTAAACGTGCTCTTCAAGATACTCAATTCAATATCTTGAACGACAACCTTGTTGGCCCAACAATCTTAGCTTTCTCGAATTCTGAAGACGACATGGGTGCTGCTGCACGTTTGTTCGAAGAATTCGCTAAAACTAATAAAGCATTTGAACTTAAAGCTGCTGCATTTGATGGCAAACTTTATCAAGGTGCAGAAGTTAGCGTAATCGCGAATCTTCCGAACCAAGAGAAAGCGCTTACTATGCTTGCAAACGTTCTTCAAGCTCCTATTTCGAAATTGGGCCGCTTACTTACAGCGCTTCAAGAGAAAAACGAGTCAGAAGCTGCTTAAGCTCAAACTTAAACACACATCATTCAATACCCATTTGGAGTTAATCTCATGGCTTTAACAAACGAAGAAATCCTAAACGCAGTTGCTGAAAAAACTGTTCTTGAACTTGTTGAACTTATCTCTGCTTTCGAAGAGAAATTCAATGTATCTGCTGCTGCCGTAGCTGTTGCTGCTGGTCCTGCTACTGTTGCTGCTGAAGAACAAACTGAATTCAATGTTGAATTGACTTCTTTCGGCGCGAACAAAGTTGCTGTAATTAAAGCAGTTCGTGAAGCGACTGGCCTTGGCTTGAAAGAAGCTAAAGACATGGTTGAAGGCGCTCCTGCAGTTCTTAAAGAAGGCGTTTCTAAAGAAGAAGGCGAAGAGCTTAAGAAGAAACTTGAAGAAGCTGGTGCTACAGTTACTCTTAAGTAATTTCTTAAGGGAGCCGGTTTTTTTATAATCGGCTCCAAAAATTGGCTGATGGCTCTTGGGTCATCAGCCTTTTTGCGTTACAATAATCGGCTCGATTTTTGTTTGCATGATATAAAAATCATACAAATTGAAAATAAACATAATGAACAAACGTTTACCAATATTTTTCATTAAAAAATATTGATAAGCGTTTTAATACCACTAAAAATTGCAGCATTTGTAAAGAGTGGTGGCCATATCGGCCAGCGTAATTCCTTCTGAGCCCGTTCTGCAGGCGGGCTTGGTTTACACTTTCCGAGGACTCCAGATGGCATACTCATATACCGAAAAGAAACGGATCCGTAAGAATTTTGGTAAATTGCCTAGCGTCATGGATGCTCCGTACTTGCTCGCGATTCAAGTCGACTCGTACAGAACATTCTTACAAGATGGCAAATCACCAAAAAACCGCGAAGATATCGGTCTCCAAGCCGCATTTCGTTCAGTTTTTCCTATTGAAAGTTATTCTGGCAATGCTGCTTTAGAATTTGTTGAGTATAGTCTTGGTAAGCCTGAGTTTGATGTACGCGAATGTATCCTTCGTGGCTCAACTTATGCAGCACCAATGCGTGTAAAAATTCGTTTGATCCTGAAAGATCGTGAAACGAAGTCAATTAAAGACGTACGTGAACAAGAAGTCTATATGGGCGAAATGCCATTGATGACGGATAACGGTACCTTTGTAATTAACGGTACCGAGCGTGTGATCGTGTCACAATTACACCGTTCACCAGGCGTATTCTTTGACCACGATAAAGGCAAGACTCACTCAAGTGGTAAAGTCCTTTATTCAGCGCGTATCATTCCTTACCGTGGTTCATGGTTAGACTTTGAATTCGATGCCAAAGACTTAGTCTATGTACGTATTGACCGTCGTCGTAAATTGCTTGCGACTGTGGTACTGCGTGCCTTGGGTTACAGCAACGAAAACATTCTCAACATGTTCTACGAGAAAGTACCTGTGTATCTTGACATGGGTAGCTACCAGATTGACCTGGTGCCTGAACGTCTGCGTGGCGAAATGGCACAATTTGACATCCTGGACAAGGATGGCAAAGCAATTGTTGAGCAAGGTAAACGTATCAATGCGCGTCATGTACGTCAAATGGAAGCTTCAGGTCTTGAAAAACTTGCAGTGCCTGATGAGTACCTGTATGAGCGTATCACTGCTGAAGACATCCCATTAAAAGATGGTGATGTGATTGCGGCCAATACTGTATTAAGCCATGAAATCATGGTGAAAATTGCAGAAGGCGGCGTGAAGCAGTTCAATATTCTGTTCACTAATGATATCGACCGCGGTTCATTCGTTGCAGATTCTCTACGTGCAGATACAACGAGCAATCGTGAAGAAGCATTGGTAGAAATCTACAAAGTCATGCGCCCGGGCGAGCCACCAACAAAAGAAGCTGCTGAAAACCTATTCAACAACTTGTTCTTCTCTTCTGAACGCTATGACTTGTCTCCAGTTGGTCGTATGAAGTTCAACCGTCGTTTGGGTCGTCCTTACGAAGTGGGTACAGACCAGAAATCACGTGAAGTTGAAGGCATTCTCTCGAACGAAGATATCACTGATGTATTAAAAACATTAGTTGAAATCCGTAACGGTAAAGGTGAAGTCGACGATATCGATCACTTGGGTAACCGTCGTGTTCGTTCTGTTGGTGAAATGACAGAAAACCAATTCCGTGTAGGTCTGGTTCGTGTAGAACGTGCTGTTAAAGAGCGTTTATCACAAGCTGAAACTGACAACCTGTCTCCACAAGATTTGATCAATGCGAAGCCTGTTGCTGCTGCAATCAAGGAATTCTTTGGTTCAAGCCAGTTGTCTCAATTCATGGACCAAAACAATCCGTTATCTGAGATTACGCATAAACGTCGTGTTTCTGCGCTTGGTCCCGGCGGTTTGACGCGTGAACGTGCAGGCTTTGAAGTACGTGACGTACATCAAACTCACTACGGTCGTGTATGTCCAATTGAAACACCGGAAGGTCCAAACATTGGTTTGATCAACTCGCTTTCTGTTTATGCGAAATGTAACAACTTTGGTTTCCTGGAAACCCCATACCGTAAAGTTGTTGATGGTCGTGTAACAGATGAAGTTGAATACCTTTCTGCGATTGAAGAAGTAGGCACTGTCATTGCACAGGCTGATTCTGCAATGGATAAAGATGGTAATTTAACAGAAGAGTTTGTATCTGTTCGTCATCAGGGTGACTTCGTACGTATTCCTCCTGAAAAAGTAACGCATATGGATGTATCTGCTCAGCAGGTCGTATCTGTAGCAGCGTCACTGATTCCATTCTTAGAACACGATGATGCCAACCGTGCATTAATGGGTTCGAACATGCAACGTCAGGCAGTTCCGACGTTGATTGCTGACAAGCCGCTTGTTGGTACCGGTATGGAAGCGAACGTAGCACATGACTCAGGTGTATGTGTGATCGCTCAACGTGGTGGTCGTATCGAGTTTGTTGATGCGTCTCGTGTGGTTATTCGTGTGAATGAAGACGAAATGATCGCAGGTGAAGCAGGTGTAGATATCTACAACCTGATCAAGTACACCCGTTCGAACCAGAACACTTGTATCAACCAGAAAGTTCTTGTGAACCTGGGCGATAAAGTGGGTCGTGGTGATGTCCTGGCTGATGGTCCATCGACTGATGGCGGTGAGCTGGCACTGGGTCAAAACATGCGCGTTGCGTTCATGACCTGGAATGGTTACAACTACGAAGACTCGATCTTACTTTCTGAGCGTGTTCTTCAAGAAGACCGTTTAACGTCTATTCATATCCAGGAATTATCATGTGTCGCACGTGATACCAAACTGGGTGCGGAAGAAATCACTGCTGATATTCCGAACGTAGGTGAAGCTGCTCTGTCTAAACTAGACGAGTCAGGTATTGTTTACATCGGTGCTGAAGTAACTGCTGGCGATATCCTGGTTGGTAAAGTAACCCCTAAAGGTGAAACGCAGTTGACTCCGGAAGAAAAATTGCTACGTGCAATCTTCGGTGAAAAAGCGGCTGACGTAAAAGACTCATCTTTACGCGTTCCATCAGGTACGAAAGGTACAGTCATTGACGTTCAAGTGTTTACACGTGACGGTCTTGAAAAAGACGAACGTGCTCAAGCAATTGAAAAAGCGCAATTGGATGCATACCGTAAAGACTTGAAAGAAGAATTCAAAATCTTCGAAGAAGCTGCACGTGAACGTGTAATCCGTCTACTCAACGGCCAAGAGTCGAATGGTGGCGGTACAACTAAACGTGGCGACAAACTGTCTGAAGACGTGTTGTCTGGTTTAGAGCTTGTTGATCTTCTTGAAATTCAACCAGTTGACGAAGCAATTGCTGAACGTTTAACTCAAATTCAAGTGTTCTTGAAAGAGAAGAGCTTCGAAATTGATGAGAAATTTGCTGAGAAAAAACGCAAACTTTCTACAGGCGATGAACTGACGACTGGCGTATTGAAAGTAGTTAAAGTTTATCTTGCTGTGAAACGTCGCATCCAGCCTGGTGATAAGATGGCGGGTCGTCACGGTAACAAAGGTGTTGTATCAAACATCTTGCCAGTAGAAGACATGCCACATGATGCCAACGGTGTACCTGTTGATATCGTATTGAACCCGCTGGGCGTACCATCGCGTATGAACGTGGGTCAGATTCTTGAAACTCACTTGGGTATGGCGGCGAAAGGTCTTGGCGATCAAATCGACAAGATGATGAAAGAGCAACGTACTGTACTTGAGCTTCGTGATTTCCTAGACAAGATTTACAACAAAGTTGGTGGCGAGCAAGAAGATCTTGATAGCTTGACTGATGAAGAAATCTTGAAACTTTCTGGCAACTTGCGTGCTGGTGTACCTTTGGCTACTCCTGTATTCGATGGTGCTGAAGAAGGTCAGATCAAAGAGTTGTTACAACTTGCAGGCCTGTCTAGTACTGGTCAGACCGTATTATATGATGGTCGTACTGGTGAGCGTTTCGACCGTCCGGTAACTGTTGGTTACATGTACATGCTGAAACTGAACCACTTGGTTGATGACAAGATGCATGCGCGTTCAACTGGTTCTTACTCTCTAGTTACGCAACAGCCGCTTGGTGGTAAAGCACAATTCGGTGGTCAGCGTTTCGGTGAGATGGAAGTCTGGGCACTAGAAGCTTACGGTGCAGCATATACGCTACAAGAAATGCTGACTGTGAAATCGGATGACGTTGAAGGCCGTACCCGTATCTACAAGAACATTGTAGATGGCAACCATTATATGGACCCGGGCATGCCTGAATCGTTCAACGTATTGACCAAAGAGATCCGTTCTTTAGGTATCAACATTGAACTGAAAAATGGTGACTAAGAATCTCCATTAAATCTCCCCAAACCCCTCTTTGATAAAGAGGGGCTTCCCCCCCTTAACAAAGGGGGATTGAGGGGGATTCTTGGGATTCCCAATTCAGTTAAAAAACAATATTTGTGACCCAGTTGTTGAGTGAAAATCTCCACAACACACGGAGAAAAAAATTGAAAGACTTGCTCGATATCATGCGCAAAAAGACGGATTCAGACGGTCATGCTCCAGTAGAGTTTGACCGCATCCGTATTGGTCTTGCGTCACCAGAAATGATTAAGTCATGGTCTCACGGTGAAGTTAAAAAGCCAGAAACCATTAACTATCGTACGTTCAAGCCTGAACGTGATGGTTTGTTCTGTGCCAAAATCTTTGGTCCAGTGAAAGATTACGAATGCTTGTGTGGTAAATACAAGCGTATGAAATACAAAGGCGTCATTTGTGAAAAATGTGGCGTTGAAGTAACAACTGCGAAAGTTCGTCGTGAACGTATGGGTCACATCGAGCTAGCATCTCCAGTTGCACACATCTGGTTCTTGAAATCATTGCCTAGCCGTATCGGTCTATTATTAGACATGACGCTACGTGATATTGAACGTGTATTGTATTTCGAATCTTATGTAGTTACCGATCCGGGTATGACTCCATTTGAGAAATACCAACTTCTAAATGATGAAGAATACTTCAATGCATTAGAAGAACACGGTGATGAATTCACAGCAAAAATGGGTGCTGAAGCGGTTCAAGACTTGTTGAAAGACATCGATCTTGAAGCTGAAATTGCACGTCTTCGTGAAGAAATTCCTGTTACAACTTCAGAAACCAAGCTGAAAAAAGCGTCTAAGCGTTTGAAGTTGATGGAAGCATTCAACGATTCGAACAACAAGCCAGAATGGATGGTGTTAACTGTACTTCCAGTTCTTCCACCAGACCTCCGTCCGCTTGTACCACTTGAAGGTGGTCGTTTCGCGACTTCTGACCTGAACGATCTTTATCGTCGTGTGATCAACCGTAACAACCGTTTGAAGCGTCTTCTTGACCTTGCAGCGCCAGACATCATCGTACGTAACGAAAAACGTATGTTACAGGAGTCTGTAGATGCATTGCTGGATAACGGTCGTCGCGGTCGTGCAATTACCGGTTCGAACAAGCGTCCGCTTAAATCTTTGGCAGACATGATCAAAGGTAAGCAAGGTCGTTTCCGTCAAAACTTACTTGGTAAGCGTGTTGACTACTCTGGTCGTTCGGTAATTACTGTTGGTCCAAACCTGCGTTTGCACCAATGTGGTCTTCCGAAGAAAATGGCACTTGAACTGTTCAAGCCATTCATTTTCGCGAAACTACAGGCATCTGGTCAAGCAACCACCATTAAAGCTGCGAAGAAAATGGTTGAGCGCGAAACTCCAGAAGTTTGGGACGTTCTTGCTCACGTGATTCGTCAACATCCAGTGATGTTGAACCGTGCGCCAACTCTTCACCGTCTGGGTCTTCAAGCATTTGAACCGATCCTGATCGAAGGTAAAGCGATCCGTCTACATCCACTTGTATGTGCTGCGTTTAACGCCGACTTCGATGGTGACCAGATGGCGGTACACGTACCATTAACACTTGAAGCTCAGCTTGAAGCTCGTGCGTTAATGATGTCGACGAACAACATTCTGTCTCCAGCGAACGGTGAGCCAATCATCGTACCGTCTCAGGACGTGGTCTTGGGCTTGTATTACATCACGCGTGATGCAATCAATGCCAAAGGTGAGGGCATGGTGTTCGCGGATACTCACGAAGTAAACCGTGCACTGGCAACAGGTCAGGTTGATCTACACGCTCGCGTTAAAGCACGTGTACACCAGACTGTGATCGACGAAGATGGTAACCGTGAACAGCAAACCATTATTGTAGATACGACGCCTGGTCGCTGCCTACTTTGGGAAGTTGTACCTGAAGGTATGGATTTCCAGCAAATTAACGTTGAGATGACTAAGAAAAATATCTCGAAGTTAATTAACTCTTGCTACCGTAAATTGGGTCTGAAAGATACTGTTATCTTCGCTGACCAGTTGATGTACTTGGGCTTCCGTCAAGCGACGCGTTCAGGTGTTTCTGTCGGTATGGAAGACATGGTTATTCCACCGCAAAAACAAGCAATTATTGGTAAAGCGGAAGCTGAAGTTCGTGAAATCGAACAACAGTTCGAACAAGGCTTCGTAACTGCCGGCGAACGTTATAACAAAGTGGTCGATATTTGGGCGCGTACCAATGACCAGGTTGCTAAAGCGATGATGGACAACTTGTCTTTCACCACTGTGAAGAACAAACAGGGTGAAGACGAGAAGCAAAAATCATTCAACTCGATCTATATGATGTCTGACTCGGGTGCCCGTGGTTCGGCAGCTCAGATTCGTCAGTTGGCGGGTATGCGTGGTTTGATGGCGAAGCCGGATGGCTCGATCATTGAAACCCCAATTAAAGCGAACTTCCGTGAAGGTTTGACCGTACTTCAGTACTTCATCTCGACACACGGTGCGCGTAAAGGTTTGGCCGATACAGCATTGAAGACTGCGAACTCTGGTTACTTGACGCGTCGTCTAGTAGACGTTGCGCAGGACTTGGTTATTACCGAGCCGGATTGTGGTACGTATGACGGTCTGGTAATGACTCCGTTCATTCAAGGTGGCGATGTCATCGAAAACCTGGGTGCACGAGTATTGGGTCGTGTAGTTGCTGAAGATGTCAAGAAAGTGGGTACAGATGAAGTTCTGCTTCCACGTAATACTTTAATTGACGAGAAACTGGCTGCGTTTATCGAAAGCCAGGGTGTCGACGAAATTAAAGTGCGTTCAGTCGTGAACTGTGCATCTACCTTTGGTGTATGTGCGAAATGTTACGGTCGTGACCTGGCACGTGGTCATCAGGTGAACCCGGGTGAGTCTGTTGGTGTTATGGCAGCTCAATCGATTGGTGAACCAGGTACACAGTTAACAATGCGTACCTTCCACGTGGGTGGTGCTGCGAGCCGAACTTCTGCTGCAAACAGCGTGCAGGTTCGTAACCAGGGTACAGTACGTTTCCATAATGTGAAAACCGTACAACATGCCAAAGGTCACTTGGTATCGACTTCACGTTCAGGTGAAATCGGTATTGCGGATGATTTAGGTCGTGAGCGTGAGCGTTACAAACTGCCTTACGGTGCCTCTATCTTGCTGAAAGATGGCGAAGCTGTAGAAGCAGGCGGTATCGTGGCGACTTGGGATCCGCATACACATCCATTGGTAACAGAAGTTGCTGGTAAAGTGCGTTTCAGCCAGATTGCTGATGGCGTGACGGTTACTTCTAAAACTGATGATGCAACAGGTATGTCAACCATCGAAATCTTGCCAGTGACTTCACGTCCTGCGTCAGGTAAAGATTTGCGTCCTGCTGTTGTGTTGGATACCGTTGATGGTGGCGAACAGTTCTACTTCCTGCCACAGAACACGATTCTTTCTGTTCGCGATGGCGAAACAATTGGTGTCGGTGATGTCATCGGTCGTGTCCCACAAGAATCTTCACGTACTCGTGATATTACCGGTGGTCTGCCACGTGTAGCTGACTTGTTCGAAGCACGTAAGCCAAAAGAGCATGCAATCCTTGCAGAAGTGTCAGGTGTTGTAAGCTTTGGTAAAGAGACCAAAGGTAAGAACCGTCTGGTGATTACGCCGGATGATGGCTCTGAAATCTATGAAGAGCTGATTCCGAAATGGCGTACCATTAACGTGTTCGAAGGCGAGCATGTAAACCGTGGTGAGACAATTTCTGATGGTCCACAGAACCCGCACGATATCTTGCGTTTGAAAGGCGAAGTTGCGCTGACAAACTACATCGTGAACGAAGTTCAGGACGTATACCGTCTGCAAGGTGTAAAAATCAACGACAAGCATATTGAAGTGATCGTACGTCAAATGCTGCGTAAAGTTGATATCACTGATGGGGGCGATACCAGCTTCATCAAAGGCGAACAAGTGGATTACATCCGCGTTGTTCAAGAAAACCAAGCAGTTCTTGCACAAAACAAGTTCCCTGCGAAGTTTGAACGTCAATTGATGGGTATTACCAAAGCATCGCTTTCTACTGACTCGTTCATCTCTGCTGCATCGTTCCAGGAAACCACGCGTGTGTTAACTGAAGCGGCTGTAACAGGTAAAGAAGATGATCTACGCGGCTTGAAAGAGAACGTAGTTGTAGGTCGCCTGATCCCAGCGGGTACAGGTTTGGCTTACCACCTGGAGCGTCGTCGTCAAGAAGCAGAAGCTGCAGAATTTGAACTGCACAATGACTTCTCTGATGTAGACCAAGCGCTTAGCCAGGCATTTAACGAAGAATTCTAATTCGAGTTAAAGCTGAGAAAAGAGACGCCTTCGGGCGTCTTTTTTTGTCTAAAATTTATAAATAAGACAGCTTGAACAGAAGAATAATCCATTGATATTTACAAAACTCAGCAGGAATACCGAGAGAAGTAACACGCTACAGATTTTAGTTTCATAAAATGAAGATAAGCTTAATTAAAGCAAGACAGGAAGGCCAAGGTCATGAAAAAATTAATGGGTGTTATGGCAGTTGCCACTCTTTCCACCTTTATGTTGGCGGGTTGTGAAAGTATGTCTGCCAATGAGCAACGGATCGGTGCTGCGGCCCTTGGTGGTGCAGTCGGTGGTGGTGTTGGTAATAAAGTCGGCGGTGGCGTTGGTGCAGCTGTAGGTGGTGGTGCCGGTGCTGCAGTGGGTAGTAAATCCCAAGGCGGTTCAAACCGTAATGCGACCTATAGTGGTGTAGGTGGTGCTGTTGGTTCCGCAGTCGGTAAAAGCATCTTCGGTGGTAATGCGGGTGCTGCAATCGGTGGCGCAATCGGTGGTGGTGCCGGTGCTGCGATTGAACAGGATAACCGTCGTCGTTAAGTCGAAAGTCACTTCAGATTCATCTAGATTTAAAAGCGCCAATGTGGCGCTTTTATCTTATTTAGGAGAGTTAATTTTCCCTTTGCTCTGTTTACGCCGGATATATACTGTTTTTTCTACTTCGGCAATTCTGACCCCGGCTTCATCATAAATATTCAGCTGATAATGTCGATACACTGGCGCATTATCGGCTGCCAGATTGATAATCGTGGAAATTTCTTCAGCAGAAATCCGAATATCTGCTACCACTGTGCCGCGACCGGGTGCCAAAAACTGAATGCTGGCGCCTTTATCCCAGACCAGATATTTCGGCCCTAAATGATGCATCAGTAATAACATATAAAAGGGATCGACCATCGAATACAGGCTGCCACCAAAATGCACACCGACAATATTCTGGTTTTTACGGGTCAGCAGCATTTTGACCCGAACGTGATAATTATTAAAATCAATCTTATTAATTTCGATGCCTGCACCACGATAAGGGGCATAGCGGTTCAGAATAAATTTTGAAACCAGAGGCAGTTTTTGAATTTTCTGGAATAGGCTCATACTGACATTCTTTTTGCGGCTGTGATTATGCATACTAGAGCAACAAAAATGCGCTGGCATTGATCAATCATGCCGATTTATAAACTAAGTGGTCAATAACAAAAACAGGATCAAAAGATGGAAATGCACATGCAATGGGTCGATACCACGGATCAGCAGCGTCTTTGTGTCAAAACTTATGGACAATCCGAACAACCGGCATTGGTGCTGGTTCACGGCTATCCTGATCATCAGGCAGTTTGGGAGCCAGCCATTGCTCATTTGAGTCAGGATTACTTTGTTGTGACTTATGATGTCCGTGGCGCAGGTGAGTCCAGTATTCCCAAAAAAATCTCCGATTACCGCTTGGCCCGTTTAAGTCAGGATCTGGAAGAGGTGGTGAACGAAATATTGCCGAATCGTGCTTTTCATCTGGCCGCGCATGACTGGGGTTCAATTCAGTCCTGGGAATCCGTCACCGGTCCACGCTTTAAAGGACGAATTCTGTCTTATAGCACCTTGTCTGGGCCATGTCTGGATCATGCCGCTTTCTGGATGCGTGAACAGTTCCAGCAAAACAAGGCAAAATTCTTAAAGCAAATGAGCAAGTCCTGGTATATTGCTGTGTTTCAGTTGCCCTTGGTGGCGCCATTGGCCTGGAATTTTTTTAATCCGCAGCGTTGGAGCAAGATCGTGCAGCAACTGGAAAGACACGATAATCTGCCACTCAACCCGCATATTGTCAAAGATGGCAAATATGGTGTGAACCTGTACCGGGCCAATTTTTTGCCACGCTTAACTCAACCACGGCAGCGTTTTGCCATCTGTCCGGTACAGGCAATTGTGCTGAAATATGACCAGTTTGTCGGGCCAGATCTGGTCGATGAGATGTCCAAATGGGCGGATGACTTCTCCAAAGTAGAACTGGCTGCCAATCACTGGGCGATTCTAAGTCAGCCGGAGCAAGTGGCTCAATTGATTGATGAGTTTATTCAGCGTAAATCTGTTGTCATCACTTGATAGGCCACTCCGCGAAACATGAACCCACCAGAAAAAAGTGGCGGAATTTTTATCCGCATTTTCTGATAAAATAGCCGCTTTCTCTCTATTCCGATTCATTATGTTCGCAATTCTTGCTGCTATTGGAGTCATGTTCGGACTCTCGTTGGCACGTGTACCTGTGGTTTTTGCCCTGGTCATTGGTGCTGTTACAGGTGGTTTATTGGCAGGTCTGGGCCTGCAGGGAACCTTGGACGCGTTTAACAATGGTTTGGGTGGTGGTGCCAAAATTGCCTTGGCTTACGGTATTTTAGGTGCATTTGCTTTGGCTCTGGCGCGTTCGGGTTTACCGGATTTACTGGCTTATAAAATGATCAGCACCTTAAAAGGTGAGGCCGATTTTAAAGCGCAAAACCGGGTGAAATATCTGATCTTCTTCACGGTTGCTATTGCAGCCGTGTTCTCGCAGAACGTCATTCCCGTGCATATTGCCTTCATTCCGGTACTGATTCCGCCGCTATTGATTGTATTTAACCATTTACAACTGGATCGCCGTTTGGTGGCCTGTTTGTTGACCTTTGGTCTGGTTGCCACCTATATGCTCATTCCAGTCGGTTTTGGCGCGATCTTCCTGAATGATATTCTGGGGCATAACATCAATACCTTTGGTAAGCCTTATGGTTTTGAAATTACTTATGATCAGATTCCATCTGCAATGGTCATTCCGGTCATTGGCATGCTGGTCGGGTTGTTGATTGCCATTTTCTTCTCTTACCGTAAACCACGTCTCTATAAAGATATTCATATCGAAGAGCAGCAAAGTATTTCTGCTGAACTTGGAGTAGAGCAAAACCTTAAACCTGAAATTTCGAAATTTACCATCTGGATGGCCGGTCTTGCAGTTGTAGCCACATTGGCTGTACAGCTGTATTCAGATTCAATGATTCTGGCAGGTTTAGTCGGTGTCGCGATTCTCAGCTGTGCTGGCATTTTCAAATGGAAAGAAGCGGATGATGTGATCATTACCGGTATGCGCATGATGGCGCTGGTCGGCTTTATCATGATTGCAGCACAAGGTTTTGCCGCCGTGATTGAAGCGACCAATCAGGTACCTGCACTGGTCGAAGCATCGGTCAACTGGATTGGTGACAGTCAGGCACTGGCAGCGTTCCTGATGTTGCTCATCGGTCTGTTGATTACCCTAGGCATTGGTTCATCATTTTCAACCGTGCCGATTCTGGCCATCATCTATGTTCCGCTGTGTATCCAGTTTGGTTTTAGCCCGGCTGCGACCATTGCGATTATCGGGACTGCGGCGGCTTTGGGCGATGCCGGTTCTCCAGCGTCAGATTCAACTTTAGGCCCAACTTCGGGTTTAAATATGGATGGTCAGCATGACCATATGAAGGATAGTGTGGTTCCAACCTTCATTCATTTTAATATTCCGCTTATCATCTTTGGCTGGATTGCAGCCATGGTTCTGTAAGTAAATTTCAATCTGCTCTGATAACTATTGGAGCAGATTTATCTGGATTTAAAATAAATAATAAGAGGTATTTAAAATATATGTTTAAATAAAAATTAATATAAACCTGATTATTTTAGTCTGAATAAATTCATATTTATCTGATTAATATACTTGGTATTTAAAACCAACTAATTCAGTCAATTTAAAATAAATAACTTTTTAAATCAGTAGTTTAAATAATAATTAAAAATTAGTTTTATAATACTTATTGCATATTATTTTCCCTCGTGTTTATTATTAATTAAGATTTATTTTCTTAATAATTATTCTTCCTGTGGGGTATTTTAAAATGTTAAAGCAAGCTGCTATAATTGCATTAATGGGTCTTTCTGCATCTGCGATGGCAGGTCAATTGCAGGTGAAAGTCGGTGCCAGTTCTTTAGCACCATCAAGTGACACTGAAATTGCACCAGGTTTAGTCGTAGAAGCCGATCAGGAATATGGTTTTACGCCATCGGTTGAATACTTCTTTAATGACAATATCTCGGCAGAATTATTATTGGCTACCCCGTTTAACCATGACATTTCTCTTCAAGGTGTAGGTAAGGTGGCTAAGATCAAACATCTGCCACCCACAATTACCGCTAAATATAACTTTAAAAATACAACACGCTTTACACCATATATTGGCGTAGGTGGCACAGCTTTTATTGCTTGGGATGAAGAAGGTCTGGCTAAAGACGTGAAAGAAGAGTTTGGTTTGGCAGGTCAAGTCGGCTTTAATTATCAGCCAGCCGATGCCAAAAACTGGGGAGTATTTGCTGACGTGCGCTATGCAGATTTGAGTCCTGAAGTGACTTTAGATGATGCTGATAATACTAAATTCGACTTGAATATTGATCCTTGGGTTTATACGATCGGTTATAGCTACAAGTTCTAAATTCTAGCCTTGCTCAACAAAAAAGCCTCATTTTGAATGAGGCTTTTTTTTCAAAATAACAACGATTTATAACTTATTGAAATTGAGCAGATCGGCAATGTTCAACTATATTAAAACGAATAAAGTAAATATTAATTGAATACGACTTAATAATTGAATAATAAGGAAGATCAGCATGAAGTTTTTAAGCCAAGGTATTGTGATCTTCTTCAGTCTGCTGGCAGGGTCTGCCTATGCGGCAAGTTTTGATTGTCAGAAAGCTGAAACCGTGACAGAGAAAGCGATTTGTGAACATCGTCTGCTGAATGATGCCGATGTCAAGATGAGTACCAGCTATCATATTTTACGTCGTATGGTGCCTATGGGAACCCGCTCGGTGATCCAGCGCGATCAGGTGAAATGGCTACAATTTCGTGACCGCTGTCAGGAATCGGTATCCTGTCTTAGTCAGGTCTATAATATGCGTCAGCAGCAAATAGACCTGCAATTTCAACGTATTTATAAGCTTGGGCCTTATTAGGACTTAAACCTAAGTCTTTAAAAATCCAAGCCAGATCAGATCAAGCGATTCTTTATAAAATATCTTGAGAAAAAATATACAACTGGCTATTGAAAATTGAGCAACTCACTCCATTCATATAGGCAACAGTATTGACCTGTATTTAAAATAAAAGGAGTGATTAATGAGCGAGTCTAGCGCACAAAAACATAGTTTCCAGGCTGAAGTGGCTCAGTTACTACATCTCGTGACCCATTCGCTTTATTCAAACCCTGAAATTTTCCTACGCGAATTGATCTCGAATGCCTCAGATGCATGTGACAAATTACGTTTTGAAGGGATTAATCATCCCGAATTTTATGAAAATGATCCGGATCTGCGCGTTCGTGTCAGCCTGGATGCAGACAATAAAACCATTACCATTTCAGATAACGGGATCGGCTTAAGCGAACAGGAAGCCATTGATAATTTAGGGACTATTGCCAAATCAGGTACCAAAGATTTTATGTCCAAACTGACCGGCGATCAAAAAGCCGATGCCCAGTTGATTGGTCAATTTGGTGTCGGTTTCTATTCCGGCTTTATTGTCGCTGACAAGATCACGGTAGAATCCCGTCGTGCCGGTACAGATGTCTCTGAAGGCGTACGCTGGATTAGTGGCGGAACCGGTGAGTTCGAAGTTGAACAGATCACTAAAGAAAGTCGTGGTACCGATATTATTTTGCATCTCCGTGACGATGCGCTAGATTATTTGCAAAGCTATAAAGTGAAGCAGATTATCAATAAATATTCAGACCACATAAGCCTGCCAATCCAGATGCAAAAAGAAGTCTGGCAGGAAGAAGAAGCGGCTGAAGGTGAAACGTCTAAAGGTGGCCAATATGTCAAAACCGATGAGTGGGAAGCCATTAACTCAGCCAGTGCATTATGGACTCGTAACAAGTCTGAAATCACTGAAGAGCAGTATGTCGAGTTCTACAAGAACTTAAGCCATGATTTCGCAGCGCCATTGGCTTGGGCGCATAATCGGGTTGAGGGCAGCACTGAATATACCCAGTTATTATATATTCCAAGCAAAGCGCCACATGATATTTTCACCCGTGAATCCAAAGCTGGTATCAAACTGTATGTGAAACGCGTGTTCATTATGGATGATGCAGATAACCTGATTCCAAACTATCTGCGCTTTGTACAGGGTGTGGTGGACAGTGCCGATCTGCCATTGAACGTGAGTCGTGAATTACTGCAAGAAAGCCGTGATGTAAAAACCATCCGTGAAGGCAATACCCGCCGTATCCTGACCATTTTGGATAATCTGGCTAAATCTGAAGATGAAAAAGATCAGGCAAACTTTAAGACTTTCTATCAGGAATTTGCTTCAGTATTGAAAGAAGGTCTGGGTGAAGATTTCAGTAACCGTGAACGTATCTTGAAACTGCTGCGTTATGCGACTTCGACCAATGATGAAGTTAGCACGTCATTGGCAGACTATAAAGCACGCATGAAAGACGGCCAGAAAGCCATTTATTATGTGACTGCAGATAGCCTGAATGCTGCGAAAAATTCACCGCAACTGGAACTGTTCAAGAAAAAAGGCATTGAAGTTCTGTTGATGACTGAACGCGTGGATGAATGGGCGATGAACTTTGTGAATGAGTTCGATGGTACGCCTTTGCAAAACGTGTCGAAAGGTGCAGTTGACTTAGGTGACCTTCAGGATGCCGAAGAGAAGAAAGCCCTTGAAGAAGCCGCAGCCCAGTTTAAACCGGTGGTGGATAAGTTGACGGATTCATTAAAAGACAAGACCAAAGAAGTGCGGGTGACGACGCGTCTGGTCGATTCTCCGGCTTGTCTGGTGACTGGAGAAGGTGAATTGTCTCCACAGCTGGTTCGTATGCTGAAAGATGCAGGTCAGCCTGTGCCGGATATCAAGCCGATTTTGGAAATCAACCCGGAACATCCGTTGGTGAAAAAACTGGATGGCTCGGCGCAGTTTGATGATCTGGCCAATGTGATCTTCGACCAAGCGGTGATTGCAGAAGGTGGATTACCAGAAAATCCTGCTGAATATGTCAAGCGAATTAATAGTTTGCTGCTTGCTTAAGTGCTGATGTATTGAATGAGAAAATCCCTCTTAGGAGGGATTTTTTATGTCTGCTTCATTTTTCAATTCTAGAAATGATCTGGAAAAACGATAGACAGGATAAAAAAATACCTTCGAATCATAAATCTATATTTTGGATTATTAATTAATTTTTAATTTATAATTACGATTATAAAGCAAAGAGAGAGAATGTTATGAAATTTAAGCTGATGATCAGTATGGGCGCTGTAATCCTGATGTCGATGAGCCAAGTTAGTCTAGCGGCACCTGCTGCAGAAAAAATGGTACGCACAGATCGAATCAGTTTTTATAAAGTTGCGAAAGTAGAGGCAGCAAAACTACAACGTGTGCAACATAGCGATCGTATTCGCTTCAATATGCCAGTGATGGAGCAACCTTCATTACAGCAAAAACGAGTGCTACGCAGTGATCGTATTATCTTGAATAAAACCAGCTAATACTTACCGCGCTGATTGCCTCAATAATATTGAAAAAAGCCCATGAATGATGGGCTTTTATATTTTCCACCATCATTCAGTTTAAAACAATGCTTCTAAACGTACCAAAGCCCCGACATAGTGGTCACGATCCTCGCGATGATCATTCAGGTAGTTCAGGTCGGTCTGGACAAAAAACCATTCACGTAAAAAAGGTTGTCTCCACGACACATAGGGACCCCAGCGGTTAAGACGCAGATCCTTGTCATTTAGATAACCACCGGTATAAATGCCGTAACTAAAACGGTTGTCCTGAAAAAACTGATGTTGCCTAAAGGTGTAGTTGTCCCAGGTCAGATCGTCGTCTTGTTCATCTGCATAAGTCAGACTGAGCTGATTGGAGAAAAAGGCCTGATTGGGACGGGCGTGGATTAGTTCCAAGTTGGTCCGTAAATAGTTTTCACTTTGAATGCCATAGCGATAAATCTGTTCGGCATGAAAAGAGTAGTCATTTTCTAGTGTCCAGTCCTTACTGGCTTTGACACGCAGATAAATATCATCGCCAGAACGTAAGCCCAGATCCAGATCGGTTTCGAAAGGAATACGATCTGACCATTCAGACCAACGTAAGGCAAAAGAGCTGTTATCTTCACGTGCACGTTTAGTATCCAGACGTTTATCTCCGGAAGTGGCAGGATTTTCATTGGTAATCGCGACATTGCTGTCTAATTCATTGTCCAGACTGTCATCACCAAAAACCACACTCAGCTTTTGTTCCAAGGTTGGAAGTTTGATCTTGCCGCGGATTCGGGGTTTAATCTCATAGCCTTCATATTCATCCCAGCGATTATCTAAAATGATCCGTAATGTGGCTGCAGCTGGCTGATCTGGATCGGTTTCACCAAACCAGTTATCAATTTTATGCGCAGTACGATCGGCCCATTCGCGGAGGCCTTTCTGCTTTTGATCCGCCCATGAATAATTTTCTGTCTCTAGCGTGGATGGAACGATGGCGACACTTGATTGCTCCGGCAAAACGGTGGGTGTTGCATCGATCAAACGTGGAATCTGATCCAACAAGCCTGATCGGCTTGGCTCTGTATTTGTTGGACTGGCAGGAGCAGCTGTGACTGAATTTGCCCAAGACATGCTACCACTCATTCCTAAGCCCAGAGAGAGCAGTAAAATTTGAGTAATCCTGTTTATTTGCATGAGATATTTGTTGCTCTTGTATTCTTATATTCAGCTGTAGTTTTCTAAAAAACGGCCTTAAAAAGCAAGTTAAAGCTACAAAATAACAGCAATTATTCAATCATTTGAGCCTGAATTTCCCGATAAAGCTCTAATACCCGAATGGGTTGTGGCATTGTTAAAATAATATTGTGAATATTCTGCCAATTTAGCTGTTTGTCGCGTTGCAGCAAGATGTATGGATAGGCCAGCTCATCCTCTGCGAGAGAGATGCGTTTTTCACCATGAATCACTCGGATTTTTTGATGTTCCTGTAGCAAAAGCACTGGGGTAGAAAAATCCGCAGCAGCTTCTTGAAACGAGATAAATTTCTGCTTTTGAATGGACTGTGCGGGTATAAATGGATGGTAATCTGGCTGTGTCCAGACTGTTTCAGCCTGCTGCAAGTAAGCCGTTGAAAAAAGCTCGAGTTGCATGAAACTGGTGCTTATAACAGACCATGCCAGTGATTTAATCGCAGCAGCCTGGCGTTGATGATGGGTAAGCCAATGTTGAATACAATAGTGAGCCTGTAACTGACTCGGTACCCCCAAGAGCATCAGATATTTAACAAACTGGCCTTGCAGATTCAGTTGTTCAACCAAATAAACCTGACGTGCCTGCCAGTTATCTTCTGCTGCATAATACAGTGCGATATCCAGATAGGCAGGATGCTCGATATTGTGCCCCAATTCTAAAGCACAGAGTCGCTGGATATTGGTTTCTTCTAAGCCTAAAGGGTGTACATGGACGTTTAGTTCGCCTAGTTGGATCTGTGCAGGGAATTGAATCAATTCGGAGACTGTGATCTGTTCTTGCTGAATTGTCGTTTCAGTTTTTAGTTGAGGATCGGGAGGCTCCAGTACAGTGGGTACCTGTATGGGTAGCTCATCTGAGCGATGTAGTTCTAATGCATGGATTCTTGCACGCGGCCGTCCCCGATGATATTTGGTTGTTTCCACAGCTTTTAAGCTGATTTCAGCTTCGTTTAAGGATAGGGCAGGAACGATCAAGGGGGGATCCTGTTGCAGACAAGAAAACCGCTGCTGTTGTTGCAACAGCCAGATATAACAGTGTTGCAGTTCAGCCCATTGGCTGTGCAAGGAAGGAGATTGGGGAATCGGAATCAGCCAGATTTGCCAGCCACGTTCAGGATGATGTAAAACTGCCCAGCCTGAATCCGGATGGGCAGACAATGCTTGTTCCAGCGCCAAGATTTCGGTGAAATAGCCACGAAAGCTCAGATGATAAGACGTGTCAGCAGAAAATTGGTAAGCAACAAGTTCAGGCTGAGTGCGGGCTTTAAATGCTGAAATCTGGGTTTTGAAAATAGGCTCATCACACAGATTAAAAATATCGCGTATTCTTTTTTTAGAACGGGCAATTTCATATAAAGGCAGGACTTTATGCTCCAGTTGCTGCGCCAGTCCATGTAATTCTTTAATTAAGTGTGCTTTTTCTAAAGCATTCATTTTTTGATCTCTAGAGATGTTTCAGTGCTTTATCCAGGGTTTGTGCCAGTACAATGTTAACCGCCAGCTCGACCAGTCTGTATTCAGCAGAATTCGAGTCTGTATAGCTTTCTGCCATTTCAATTAAATAATCAATAGAAACTGACTGAGGCGGAATTTTGCCCTGTACCAATGCCTGAAGTTCATGCATAAAAAATTTTCTTATCATTAATCTATTTATATTGCTGCAATTATAAGCAGAGATCACATAAAATAGTGATCTATTTTGAGTGTTTTATAAACAAATTTTTTAATTAAAAGTGATAAAAATCAATAGAAAAAATGAGAGTAGGAAATAGTCGATATTTTTGAGAGTTGTGCATCTTTTACACAGAATGTGTTCAATATGATAAAAAAAGCAGGCTGAATCAATCAGCCTGTTTTAATGCAAAACAGTTTTGCATTAAGCCGTTTTTTTCAGTTGCTACAGTCGCAGCATCTGTATTTACTGTTTCAGCAGGTGCTTTAGTCGCTGGAAAGTCTGGCAGATGAACCACTTGCGCCATTTGTGCAGACGCTTGAACGGAAAAAGCCATAACGGTTGCAGCGAAAGCAAATTTAAGAGCATTCATAGGATGACCTTTAATATCAGAGTGTTCAATGACTTGAACAGAGGAGAATATTTAAACTTAATTCGGGTGAAATAATAGCAAATAAGACTTAATATAAAATGATAGATTCGGCAAATTCAGGCAGTAAATTTTAGATAAATTACTCTATAAAACAATAAATTAGTGTATTTACTCTAGTTTGATTTTTATGATTTTACAGGACTTTATGCTTTGTTTTGGCGATGAGAATCTGGACTTGATCGAGTGCCAAAACAAACGGCGATGTGTTTTTGATCTGCCAATTTAAGATTGAATTTCTAGCTTTGTTCAATCCATGTAAGTTTTTGCTATCGCTTGTTTACGGGCTGCTGCAATCTTCTGAGAATGGACTAAGATGGAATTCCATTCATTTTCATGCTGAGAGTTTTATTATGGCAATTGCAAAAGTGGTAGAAGTCAATTCAAGCAGCAATAAAAGCTTTGAAGATGCGATTCAAACGGGCATTCAAAAAGTCACAGAAACGGTCAAAAATGTACAAGGTGCTTGGATCAATGAACAGAAGGTTGTCATTAAAGAAAATAAAATCACGGAATATCGTGTCAATTTAAAAATTAGTTTTCTGGTTGATTAAGCGAATGCCATTCAATAACAAATAAAAAAACCCCATTTAAAATGGGGTTTTTTTATTGAACGTTGTTTTATTTAGCTTGGTCTGGCGTGTCACACGTTTCTGGTGAGCACTGTGCTGCCTGACTGTTGGTTGATGTATCGAGCGCTTTTTCAAATACTTGCAGGAAAACTTCTTTAGGCTGCGCGCCTGCCAATGCCACACGTTGATCAAAAACAAAGAAAGGTACACCGGTCACTTTGAGTTGTTCATGTGCGACTTCCTGATCGAATTTGACGAAATCAGCATATTCTTCCGAATCCAACAGGTCATCGACTTCGACCGGATTCAGGCCAATACGCGCTGCGACATCTTCCAGTGTTTCACGTTCTCCAATCGCCAGACCTTGGGTCATATAGCTATAGAAGAACGCTTCCTGTGCTTCATTGCCCAAACCTTTGCTTTGCGCCAGGTGAATCAGGCGATGCGCATTAAAGGTATTGCCTGAATTGGCACCTTCCCAGTTAAATTCAATACCTTCGGCTTTGGCCATTTCAGCAATATTGCGCTGCATCTCTTCGACTTCTGCCACGGTGCGGCCATATTTTTGCGCCAGACGCTCAGAGTTGGAGACTTCCTGACGTACCGGTGCTTCAGGATCGAGCTGGAAACTGTGCCAATGTACTTCTAGCTCAATACCTGCTTCTTGTGCAGCAGCTTCTAAACGTTTTTTACCAATATAGCAGAAGGGGCAAACCACATCTGACCAGATATCTACGCGCATGTCATGTCTCTAATTTTGCTCTTGTGTTCAAGTATGAGGGTGAAGAATCAGAATTTAAAGCCCTTGAGCATCAGAAGTGTATTTCTACAGCAGATCGGCAGGATAAATAAAAGAAGAAAGAGTAGGTGATAGCCAGATGGCTTCCTTAATATAATCAGGTTCTGACTATTCAAAAAAAATATAAAAATGCCATAAAAAAACGCCCCGTAGGGCGTTTTGTGAATGCAGTCAATTATGCAGTTTTTACTGCAGCTTCAACAGCAAGCATGTGACCATTTTCTTCGAAGTTTGAGTGCCAAGAAAGCGCTTCACGAAGAAGATGAGGGGTATGGCCGCCTTTTGCACATGCACGGTCAAAGTAATCATTCAACGCATCGCGGTACATTGGGTGCGCACAGTTATCAATTACTGCACGTGCACGCTCACGCGGAGCCAAACCACGAAGATCCGCAAGACCTTGTTCAGTCACTAGGATATCAACATCATGTTCTGCGTGGTCGATATGTGAAGCAAACGGCACTACAGAAGAGATGTCTCCACCTTTCGCGATTGATTTGGTTACGAAGATCGCCAAGTGGGCATTACGTGCGAAGTCACCTGAACCACCAATACCGTTCATCATCTTGGTACCACATACGTGAGTTGAGTTCACGTTACCGTAAATATCAAACTCAAGTGCAGTGTTGATGCCGATAATACCTAAACGACGTACCAGTTCAGGATGGTTTGAAATTTCCTGTGGACGTAATACCAGTTTGTCTTTGTATTGTTCTAGGTTGTTAAATACTTTCTCGCCGTACTTAGCAGAAAGCGTAATAGAAGAACCTGAAGCAAACTTCATTTTACCGGCATCGATCAATTCAAACGTACAGTCTTGTAGTACTTCTGAGTACATGATCAAGTCTTCGAAGTTTGAATCTTTCAGACCCGTCAATACGGCGTTTGCAATTGAACCGATCCCTGCTTGAAGAGGTCCGAGGTTTTTCGGTAGACGGTCTTCAGCTACTTCTTTTTCAAAGAAAGCGATCAAATGGTTGGCAATGCTTTGAGTCTCATCATCTGGTGCGGTTACAGTAGATGGAGAGTCGTGCAATTCGCTGTTAAATACGATACCAACAATTTTAGATGGATCGATATTGATCGCATGTGTCCCGATACGCTCATCCACTTGAGTCAAAGGAATCGCTTGACGCGTTGGACGGTATGACGGGATATAGATATCGTGTAAGCCTTCAAATGCCGGGCTTAAGTTGGTATTGATTTCTACAATTACTTTTTCAGCAAAGATTGCAAAGCTTGCAGAGTTACCTACAGATGTGGTTGGAATGATGCCACCATCTTCAGTGATTGCAACCGCTTCAATGATCGCAACATCTGGTTTTTTCAACTGCAGGTTACGCATTTGCTCAACAGTTTCAGACAAGTGCTGGTCAATGAACATCACTTCGCCGTTGTTGATCGCTTTACGTAAAGTATTGTCTACCTGGAACGGTAAACGACGTGCCAATACACCAGCTTCAGTCAGTTGTTTGTCTAGATCGTTCCCTAGTGATGCACCAGTAATTAACGTGATCTTTAATGGATTTGCTTTTGCCTGTTGAACCAAAGCTAAAGGAACCGCCTTCGCTTCACCCGCGCGAGTAAAGCCACTCATACCCACAGTCATGCCATCTTGGATGAATTCAGCCGCTTGTTCAGGGCTGATGACTTTGTTGTGTAGGGAGGCTAAACGGATACGATCTAAAGACATTTTAACTCTCATTAATTCTTAAACTATGATACGGATTGTACCGCTCAAAAAATGTATTGTGCATAGGTGTTAGGCTAAGGTCTAATTTTTTAGCTAAATGTAGGTATAATAAAAAATGATGATTTTTAAATGATTGAATTCGTGAACTATAAAATGAATTGTATAGAAAAACTAAAAAGTCATTTGTTGAATTACTGATCACTTCTTAAAAGTGATCAGTCAAGGTTTGGCGGATTTTATCGAGTGTAGTGGCGGGGGGAAGTGTCTCAGGGTTCGCCTGATTCACGGGTAGTGAAATGATAGCTTCCAGCCCACCTTCAGGACGATTATGGATACGTAATTGACCATGGTGAATATCGACAATCCGTTTCACAATGGCCAGCCCCAAGCCACTGCCTTGTACCGTTCGTGCCGAATTGCCCCGAACAAAAGGCTGCATCAAGGCTTCAATCTGATCTTCCGGAATGCCTTCGCCATGGTCTGCGACACAAATCAACAGTTGATCTTCTTCAACATGCGCAGAAAGCTCAATTGGTTCTGAACCATAGCGTTTTGAGTTGTTGATCAGATTGCCAATCAGTCTTTTTAGCGACATGCTACGTGCCTGAATGGTCGGTATATCTTGTGGGGTGAAACGGATATCTAGCGGTTTAAACTGCTTGACCAGTTCCTGTAGCAGTACATTGACATTGGTGTCCTGCGGTTCTTCATCGGAACCGTCGCGCATATAGGAAATGAACTGATCCAGAATCGCGTCCATATCTTCGACATCATAAATCAGGCCTTCTTTGAGAAAGTCTTCATCTGGCATCATTTCGGCACTGAGGCGGATTCGGGTTAAGGGCGTGCGCAAGTCATGTGAAATGCCGGCCAGCATGATTCGGCGTTCCCGCTCGGTCTGGTCCAGCGTATAAATCATCTGATTAAAGGCATGATTGACCTGACGGATTTCCAGTGGACCATGATTGGTATCTAGATAGGGTGCTGAGCCGATGCGGCTATAACTGTTGGCGGCATTCTGCAAACGGCGTAAAGGACGGTTGAGCTGACGCACCAAGGTCAAAATAATGATGCCGACAATAATCGGCGTGCCAAGCAACCAGCCCAAAATCAGTTCATTGCTATAATTGGCATAAGTCTTTAAAGGTTCCTGTACCCAGTGGCCATTCATTTCAGGGGTCTGGATCCAGATACGTGGACTCGGCTTAAACTGGAAATAGACTGTGGCTTGTTCGATACGTAACTCTTTGGCCAGTTTGGTTTCGATCTGCCGGGTAAAAAATTCTGCAATCAGCTTTTCACGGACAGTGGGATATTCTGCTGGATTGGTCACGTATTCAATGCCGACCCGATTTCTTAACCAATCGTCAATGTCGACTTCCTGCTGTTTGTGATACAGGCGCAGATCGGGATTGTTGAGAATTTCCAGTTCCATGGCCAGATAACGCGCATGTTGCTGGATTTCAGGTAAAAACAGGGTACGCCAAAAGAACCATAAGGACATGAACAGGCTGAAACAGACCACGAAAACCACCAGTACCGTGGTACGCATGGCAGCAGAACGCGGTTTGATCTTGTCGAGAAAGCGTTCCCCGCGGGTACGCTTTTTTTCCGAGTAGCTGACAAAATCGGTAAATTTTTGTGGATCGATGGGGTCGAGTTTCACACCAGCTCCCTGTAGGCATTTTCCAAATTGAGCAGTAATAATATTTGTAATGGAATCTTACTGCTTGAACCTTCGATGGAAGGAGCTTGTTGTGTTACTTTTTTTGAAAAAATGAGTAACACTGTTAGGCAAGTAAAAACTTTGCCATTCGCTGAACTCGCGCATTTGTATACGAGCCTTTAAAGAAGGGAGGCTCAAACAGCAGCGAATGACTTTTAGGAACAATAGACTGGGGTAATCTTTATCCTATAATTTTTCCTTTATTCAGCACCATCTGGAACAAAGACATAACCCACACCCCATACGGTCTGGATATAACGTGCACGCGCAGGATTTTCTTCAACCAGACGGCGTAAACGTGACACCTGAACATCAATTGAACGTTCCATGGCACCCCATTCACGGCCACGCGCCAGATTCATCAGCTTGTCGCGGGTTAATGGTTCGCGTGGATGTTGAACCAGTGCTTTCAGTACCGCAAACTCACCAGTAGTGAGCGTTACCACTTGGCCTTCACGGGTCAGAGTGCGGGTAGAGAGATCTAGCGACCATGGGCCAAAAGAAACCACTTCCATCTGTTGGCTTGGTGCACCCGGCACTTCACGTACCTGACGGCGCAATACCGCACGAATACGTGCCAGCAGCTCATTCGGGTTAAACGGTTTAGGCAAGTAATCATCGGCACCTGCTTCTAAACCGGCAATACGATCCGAGTCGCTACCACGAGCGGTGAGCATAATGATAGGCGTATCGATATTGGATTGGCGTAAACGACGACAGATACTCAAGCCATCTTCGACCGGAAGCATAAAGTCGAGCACGATCAGAGAAAACAGTTCCCGCTGTAAAAGTCGATCCATCTGCGTGGCATCATGTGCAGTTTTAACCACAAAGCCTTTATCTTCGAGAAAACGCTGTAATAAGGTACGCAGACGAACATCATCATCAACCACCAGGATCCGTTCGACCCGGTCCGTTTCGGTATGTACGGCATCGGCTTTTTCAGCAGGTACAACTAAACTCATGAGATGCTCCTTTATTCTTTATTGTCGTCATAAACAAAAATCAAATAGGCTTTGAGTATACGATTCATTGATATTAATTGACTATGCTCTAAAGCACCAAATATTGCAGTTAAAATCAAGACATAGATACCAAATATATACATCTAAATGAGCAAAAAATACGATTTTAAGCTGGATAAAAAGCAAAGTTCATACAAACTTTATCGGGAAAAGCTGAAAACTGTGGCACTTCATAATATAAAGATGAGGTAAATTAATAAAAACAATGGTGGATTTTATAGACCCGGTCTTTATAATCATGCCATTTAGTACTTATCCTTGTGGGATCAAACACGATGACTGACTTAGTTCAGCAGTTGGCAAAAGAACTTGCCGTACGTCCAAATCAAGTTGAGGCTGCCATCAAGCTTATTGATGAAGGTGCCAGTGTTCCTTTTATTGCACGTTACCGTAAAGAAGTAACGCAAGGCTTAGACGATACGCAACTACGTCAACTCGATACGCGTTTATCATACTTGCGTGATTTGTATGAGCGCCGTGAAAAGGTGATTGAATCACTCAAAGAACAAGATAAATTATCTGATGATTTATTGGCGCGTGTGAATGCCGCTGAAACCAAAAATGCATTAGAAGAAATTTACGCGCCGTACCGTCCAAAACGTACCAGTAAATCATTCAAGGCCAAAGAAGCCGGTCTAGGCCCGATTGCCGAAAAAATCTTTAATGAAGCCGTTGATCCAGCTGAAGCTTTGGTGGGTTTTAGCCATGAAGATTACCCAGATACTGAAAGCCAGCTTGATGCGATCCAGCACATCCTGATTGATGACTGGGCGCAAAATATCGCGCTGACCACTGAACTTAAAGCGACATTTGCAAAAACTGCCGTGCTGAAAAGTTTGGTTGCCAGTGATGAGAAAAAAGAAGTCGGTAAAAAATTCCGTGATTATTTCGATTTCTCTGAAAACTTGAACAAAGTGCCTTCACATCGTTTATTGGCGATGCTGCGTGGCCGTCAGGAAAACGTTTTAGGCCTGAAAGTTGATGGCGAAGATGATGCTCCATTGGCGCGTATTGAAACTGAATACAATCTTGAAACTGTTCAGCCACAAGCTCGTCAGGATTTCTTGAAGCAAACTGCAAAATTGTTCTGGCTCGGTAAAGTTCGTCCAACGATTGAACATTCATTGCTGACTGAAAAACGTCTGGCTGCTGAAACAGAAGCGATGAACGTCTTTGCTGAAAACCTGCGTCATTTACTGCTGTCTGCACCTGCAGGCGCACGTACCACTTTGGGCGTGGACCCAGGTATCCGTACTGGTGTGAAACTGGCGGTGGTGAACGAGTCTGGTGATGTACTGGCACATAGTACGATTTATCCATTTGCGCCAAAAGATGATAAAGATGGTTCATTAACTGAACTTGCACGTTTATGCCGCGAGTTCAATGTTGACCTGATCGCGATTGGTAATGGTACTGCAAGCCGTGAAACTGAAGCTTTAGTTGCTGAAATGATGGCTGCGAACAGTGATCTGAAAATGACACGTGTGTCTGTGTCTGAAGCAGGTGCATCTGTATATTCAGCATCTGAACTGGCTTCACAGGAACTTCCAGAGCTGGACGTGTCGATCCGTGGTGCAGTATCGATTGCACGCCGTTTGCAGGATCCATTGGCGGAACTGGTGAAAATCGATCCGAAATCGATTGGTGTGGGTCAGTATCAACATGACGTGAACCAGACCGGTCTGGCGAAAACCTTAGAAGCAGTAGTCGAAGACTGTGTGAACTCGGTGGGTGTGGATGTAAATACTGCATCAGCAGCGATTTTGGGTTATATCGCAGGTCTGAACAAATCGATCGCACAGCAAATTGTGGAATTCCGTAAGGAAAATGGTCGTTTTGACAATCGTCAGTCTTTGAAAAAAGTACCACGTTTAGGTGAGCGTACTTTTGAGCAGTCTGCGGGCTTCTTGCGTATTCAAGATGGTACAGAGCCACTAGATGCTTCTGCAGTTCACCCTGAGTCATATGCTTTGGTGAGCAAAATTGTTGAAGCAAAAGCAACGACTGTAAAAGATATCATTGGCAATACTGAAATCATTCGCCAAGTGAATGCTGAAGAATTTGCAGACGAGAAATTCGGTCTGCCGACAATTCAAGACGTATTGGCTGAACTGGAAAAACCGGGCCGTGACCCGCGTCCAGAGTTCCGCACTGCTAAATTCCGTGATGACATTACTGAAGTTGCGCAATTGTCTGAAGGCATGCAGCTGGAAGGTGTAGTGACAAATGTCACTAACTTCGGTGCATTTGTCGATGTGGGTGTGCATCAAGATGGTTTGGTACATATTTCTGAACTTGCCAATGAATTCGTCGCTGATCCGCATAAAGTGGTGAAACCGGGTCAAATCGTACAAGTCCGTGTTTTGAATGTGGATGCTGAACGTAACCGTGTCAATCTGTCGATGCGTCCTGAAGGTTCTGAAGCTCCGGCGAAAGCACCACGTCAACCACGTCGTGACAATGAGCAACGCGGTGAACGTAAGCCTCAAGGCAAACGTCCACAGCAAGCACGTCCGCAAGGCGACCGTCCTCAGGGCAAGAAACCGCAAGCGGCTAAACCACAAGAGCAAAAAATTGGTGGTTTGGGTGCATTGCTATTGCAAGCAGGGATTAAAGGTTCTAAATAATTTTCAGATATCTTTAATTTAAAAAACCTCCCAATTGGGAGGTTTTTTATTGGATCATTATGAGTTAATCATCGGCACAATCCAGCTGGTGATAATCAGCAAAATACCGAGATGCCCCAATTTTCGTGTCACATAGACCAGTTTAGATGGTGGCTGTTCCAGTCTTTTTGCATATTCTTCCATGCTAATGCCGGGCTTGCCTTTACTGGTAAATAAAAACACCGCCAGGTCGATACAGATCAGAATCGTACCGATATCAGCGACCAGTTCCATCAGGACAAAATCCTGGCGATACAGCGACATGCTGACGCTATAAATCAGATAAATGGCAAAGGCCAGACACAGGTATTGCAGGACAACTAAAAACTTCTGCATAAATTTCAACAGTTCACAAAATTAAAGCAATTATACAAATAATCGGGCAGCTGCTGCCAATTACAAGGCTTGCATCACCTCAGCAAAATTCTGCTTCTCGACCAGTTCCAGAAATTCATCGCCCAGACGCTGACTTTCCGCAATACATTGCTTCCACAGCTGAATCCGTTGGGTTTGATCCAAATCTTTTAAGTTAAAGTCTTTACGATCAGGCAAACGACCCAAAGGCAAACTTTGCAGATATTGCTGCGATGGAGAAAGCAGCAAAGTTCGTGCCTGATTTTCCGGATTTGAGGTACGTTTAAATAACTTGTCAAACCAGCCAGGGGTAATGCTATCGGTAAAATGTGGATACAGCACAATGCCTTTGCTCTGAAAGGGCAGGTCAATGTGATAGTCAATCAGGCCACCATCACGATAATAACCCTGCGGTGCATCCGGAATATTGTTCACCGCTGCCATTACCCCGGGAATAGACGCTGAAGCCATCAACCAGGACAACACACTCTGTTCGGTTAGTGCATGATAATGCGTGGTAAATCCATCTTCAGCGATTTTAAACTGTTCACCGATATTGGGCTGGCTGATTACACGTTGCATGAAATGACGGCTGTGCCGGCGCGCGACTGCGGTCGTTCCAAGAATTCCAGCCACAGAAGCCAACAACGGCAATGCCTTGTCACTCTGGAAAATGTGTTGGGCTTTAATTGAAATGACTGCGAGATGATAATCTGGATGATTGACCAGATCGTTTTCTTTGCCTTGTACCAGATCCAGCAGCATGCCACGGCAGATGTCGCTGACATCCTGACGGGTCATTTTTTTATGAAAATAGAGGTTGGTATACAGCTCAGCTAAGCGTTCGGTTCCCTGTTGAGCACCATGTGCAGCCATACTGGCAAAGCGCCAGCTGCCAATCGAAGAACCCACCAGAGTTCTACGCTGAGGTGCACGTGGAAAAAACTCACCAAAAATCGCCTGATCCAGTCCCTGGATCCCGATGCCTTTGGGGCCACCTGCAGCACCAGGTACAATATCGACTTGTTCGGGTTGCAAACCTTGTTGCAGAATCAGCTCACGTGCCAGATGGCCAGCACGAATCGTCAGCGCAGGCGCACGTTTTTGTAAAATCTGTACCATGGTTGAACCTATACTAGCCAAATGTGTGCTTATTTTAAGCGATAGGTCTGAAGACCCAATGGCAAGATATGTCCTAAGGTGACTTTGGAGTCATCCTCATCTTTAAGACATAAAAAAAGCCTGCATCATTTCAGGCTTTTTTTATCATGTTCTAAAATCACGGAGATTTATTTAGCAATCCGCCAGACGGCAAGCACGCTTGCGAGCACAATCAGAATCACCGACACAAACCATGGTGAAATAATTGCAATCGCCAGCAGAATGGCCATGACGCTGCCAAACATCCAGCTGCGTTTTTGCTGATGTTCCATTTGCAGGCGCATGCTTTGTAATTCATTGAGCTGTTTGGCATGCCATGCCGACTGGTTTTTTAAACCATTTAAGCTGTCGATCATCAGGGTCGGTAAATCCTGCGCCCCTAAAAGCAGATCCGGGATTTTCTGTCCCAGTTCTTTTAGGTTCTTTTGCGGATTCATCTGGGCCTTGATCCAGTCTGTCAGGATCGGTTTGGCCAGACTCCAGATATCCAGTTCAGGATATAGGTCGGTTCCTAAACCTTCGACATGCACCAAAGTTTTTAGCAGCAGCATCAATTGAGGGGGAATTTCGAGATGGAAACGACGAGCGATATCCATCACTTCAATCAGAATGCCGGCAAAATCCAGTTCATGCATCGGTTTTGAGACCATTGGCCCCACACTGCGGCGCATTTCACGAGCCAAAGCATCCTGATCAGTCCCCGGTGGAATCCAGCCAGCCTGATGCACCACCTGAATCAGCTGCATAAAGTCGCTGTTCATGACCGCTAGTAGCATGCGTGCTACGGTCATCTGGTCGTGTTTGGACAGTTCGCCCATAATCGCGCAGTCCAGCGCAATAAAACGCGGATTGGCCGGATTGATGGTTTCTACAAAGACATTTCCCGGATGCATATCGGCATGGAAGAAGTTATCGCGGAACACCTGGGTAAAGAAGATGGTCAGGCCTTTACGCGCCAGATCGGCCCGATCCATGCCCAGCCGGTCAAAGGTCGCGATATCTGAAATCGGCACCCCGGTAATGCGCTCGGCTACCAGCACGTCTTTGCTGTCCATATAAATTTCCGGCACATACATCATGCTCGAGCCGGTAAAGTGATGGCGCATACGGCGGGTATTGTCTGCTTCCAGCGTCAGATCCAGCTCATTCAGAATGATCTGGCGATAGTCCTGAATGATTTCTGATAAATGTAGGGCACGTGCTGCTTCCAGACGTTTTTCCAGAAATTGACCGAGCCATTCCAGAATTTCAAAATCCTGCAAAATCTGCTGGCGAATATTAGGGCGGGTGACTTTGACCACGACTTCACGGCCATCATGCAGGGCAGCCGTATGTACCTGTGCAATCGAAGCTGCTGCCAGTGGCTGGGTGTCGAAACGCGCGAACAAGGTATTTACATCAGCTTTCAGGGATTCCTGAATGCGCATCTTGGCCACGTCATTATCAAACGGCTTGACCCGATCTTGCAGCAAAACCAGTTGCTGTAAAACTTCAGGTGGAATCAGGTCACGACGGGTTGAGAGCAGCTGACCAAGCTTAATCGCCAACGGTCCCATTTCCTCTAAAGCCAGTTTCAGCTTGAGCGGATTTTTACGTTCACGACTAGACCAGGCGGCCGGATGCATCCGGATGAGGGACAGCACATGCCGCGACTTTTCTGGTAATTCTTCCGCAGGAAACAACGTGTCGAGTCGATAGTGCGCGGCGATGCGCCAAAGTTCGAGTAAACGTGAAACATGCGGAATCATAAAGCTGTGTACCTAGTCTTGAGTAGAATTGTTGGAGGCATCGATTTGAGCCTGAAGCTGATGGATTTTTGCTTCAACCCGATCTAAATTTTGATTCAGGATACGGGTGTCCTGATTCAGGTCATCCATTTGCCAGCGGGGGGCAAACAGACCACTGTCTTCTTTTAAGGCATCTTCGGCAAAGAATAATTGACTTTGCAGGGTACGTTTTAGCTGCTGGGGCAGCAGTTGCAATTTACCAATTTCATGTGCCAGTGTCGGGCCAATCCAGGGACTTAAGTGCGCCGCCAGATCCAGTTCCGCCTGTTGCATGATGCGCTGGATTTCCTGCAATAACTTGTAGTCGCCTTGCAATGGAATATTGCCCACTTCATCGGAAAGCAGCAGCTTGAGTAATTCCACCACATTGCTGACCTGCAAGGTTGCGGTCGCTTCAAGGACTGTCGCGGAACTTGCGTCAAATGGACGCTGTTCAAAGACCGAAGGTGTTTCGGTATGACCGGTTGCCGTTGGCTCCAGACGAACTTTACCCTCATCAAAAAACACATCGACCGAAAGCTGTGGCGAGGCGATCACCACCCGCAGCATTTTACCGGATAGGGCATTCAGCTGGATGCGGGTAATGGCATCCAGATCAATCACATGATGAATCACGCGTTCAACAGCACCGAGTGCCAGAATTGACCACATAGGCAAGGAACCTTAAAGTTTGAAACCGCGGTGAACCGCAACAATCCCGCCAGTCAGGTTGTGATAGTCACAATTCTGGAAGCCGGCATTTTTCATCATGCCTTTCAGGGTGCGCTGATCTGGATGCATACGGATCGATTCAGCTAGGTATTTATAGCTTTCTGCATCATTGGCAATGATTTTACCCATGATTGGCAATGCTGTGAACGAATAAAGGTCATACAGCTTAGAGAATGGCTCAAACACTGGTTTAGAAAATTCTAGAACCAGTAAACGGCCACCTGGCTTAAGGACGCGGTACATCGCAGCCAGTGCCGCATCTTTATCGGTCACGTTACGCAGGCCGAAAGAAATCGTTAAAAGATCGAAGCTGTTGTCTGCAAATGGTTCTAAGGTTTCGGCATTGGCCAGAACGAAATCGACATTGGTACAGCCCGCATCAATCAGACGGTCACGACCGACATTCAGCATGGATTCGTTAATATCAGACAGTACCACATGACCCGTCGGGCCCACTTCGCGGCTAAAGACTTTAGCCAAGTCGCCAGTACCACCCGCGATATCCAGCACATGCTGGCCACGGCGTACACCTGACATATTGATTGCAAAACGCTTCCACAGGCGATGAATACCAAAAGACATCAGATCATTCATGATGTCGTATTTGCTGGCCACCGAGTGGAACACTTCTGCGACTTTCTGGGCTTTTTCTTCGCTGTTAACAGTTTGATAGCCGAAGTGTGTGGTTGAGCCGACGTTACCGGTATTGGCACCACGCGGCAGATTATATTTAGGCACAGTACCCGTCACAGGCGTGTCAGTCAGACGTTGTTCTAAAGATTGTTGCTGACCTTGCGGGGTGCCTTGTGGAAGGGGTTCAGTTAAGAATGGGCTCACTTTGTCTGTCTGTTGTGCCGACTCGGGGGTAGGGGTAGGCGTTGTATTTTCATTCGACATTGGAGTCACTCCTAACATATCAATCGGGTTAATCTTGCATTGTCTGCATCATGACAGATTCTAAAGGCTTATTCAGCAATCATGATGCAATTGTTATGAATAATATACAGAAAAATTCACGCTTGGCAGAAATACTCATCGGGTATTTACTGAAACGGTAGCGGATCGCCAGAATGTACTTTATCGATAATCTGGCGTTCGGTTGCCGTGAACGCGCGTACAAATTTTTCTGCCGATTTGAGTGGCTTCATGGCCAGAAAACCATCCTGCATAAATTCATACATTACCTGAAAGTTATATTTATTCGCTGCGCCCTTACACATTTTAAAGGCCGTATAGACCACAAATGAACGCATATATTTATCCAGACTCATACCGAGCTGATCCAGCATAGCCAGCTGTTTTAGGCGTGCTTCACCCTGATCCAGCTTCAAATAGGTCAGGCGCATCATCTCGTCAGTCAGCGGTTCATGTGGATGATAATCCTGTAATAACTGAATCGCGACCTGTTCATCGAGCTGTACCGCCAAAATAGCCAGCTCTACACCTGAGGTGCCGGTTTTAATGGCATTTTCCGGAATAACTTTTTCTGCTTTATGCGCATATTTCATCAGCCGGGCAATCTGTTCTGCCAGCGCATCAAAGTCAGCGCCGCCGTAGAGACGGTTCAGGAAATACTCGGACATCAACAGGTTTTGTTTTTCAGCAAAATGGGCGCGATGGGTGCGCTGCATGCGGACTTTCTGCCAGGCTTGCACATCCTCTAAACGGCTTAGAATGTCAGGCCGGGTGTGATAAGCCAGTTGATAATAATGCGCTAACAGATCATCGAGTACGGCAAGTTTGGACATGAGGCTTCAATTATGATTGGAGGATGCAAGAATCTTAGAGGCTGCCGGACAATCCTGCTATGACAAATTGAACAGAGATCGGGCATTTGTATGTCAATCTGTTGTTTAAATAGCCAATTTAATCGTGTGAAAAACGTTGCCAGAGCTATTTTTGCGCTGAAACTCCTCGCTATACTGCAGACAGAATAAAAGATCAGGGTTGAAGATGCGTATGGAAAAACCACAATTTCAGTTAATGGATGAAGATCAGCTGTCTGTCGAGCTGATTGATGCCCAATATAATTTAAAAAAGACCCGGGGCCAGAAAAATGCCAAAAGTCTGGTGATTCTGGTGAATGGCATTGAGCTGGCCGGCAAGGGTGAAGCGGTCAAACAGCTACGTGAATGGGTCGATCCGCGCTATTTGCGTGTGAAAGCCGATAAGCCCCAGTTAGCCGGCCCGAAGCAGACCCTGTGGCAACCTTATGCGCGTTTTATTCCAGCTGAAGGCCAGATCATGGTGCTGTTTGGTAACTGGTACAGTGATCTGCTTGGCAGTGCCATGCAAGCTGAAAGCCCGCTGAGTGATGCACAGTTTGATGAATATCTGCAAGAGATGCAGGCCTTTGAACAGGACCTGAAAAATAACCATGTGGATGTGATCAAGGTCTGGTTTGACCTGTCCTGGAAAGTCTTGCAAAAACGCCTGGATGCCATGGATCCGAGTGAAACTCACTGGCATCAACTGCATGGTCTGGACTGGCGCAATCGCAAAGAATATAACACCTTGCAGCGCCTGCGTCAGCGCTTTACCGAGGACTGGTTCATTATTGATGGCGAAGATGAGAAGCAGCGCGACCAGCAATTTGCCCAGTATATCCTGAGTGCTTTGAAGCATTGTCCGGATCATCCCGCCAGAGCCAAGGGAAGATGGAAGCAGGCCAAGATCCCCGAGCAGTTAAAACATCCTTCCAAGACTCAAGCCCAGCCAGAAGATTACAAACCGGAACTAAAAAAGTTAACCGCGAAGGTCGCCAAAGCCATGCGTTCCGATTCGCGTAATGTGGTGATTCTGTTCGAAGGCATGGATGCTGCCGGCAAGGGCGGCGCAATCAAGCGAATTGTCAAAAAACTGGATCCACGTGAATATGAAATTCATACCATTGCCGCACCAGAAAAATATGAGCTGAGCCGTCCTTATTTATGGCGCTTCTGGACCAAGCTGCAAACCGATGATGATATCTGCATTTTTGACCGTTCCTGGTATGGTCGGGTATTGGTAGAACGGGTAGAAGGGTTTTCTAGTCCGGTAGAATGGCAGCGTGCTTATGATGAAATTAACCGTTTTGAACAGAGCCTGGTCAAGCATCAAACGGTGATTGTGAAAATCTGGCTGGCCATTTCTAAAGAGGAACAGGCAGCGCGTTTTAAGGCGCGTGAAGATACACCGCATAAGCGTTTTAAAATTACTGAAGAAGACTGGCGTAACCGGGAACGCTGGGACGATTATCTGAAAGCGGCAGCCGATATGTTTGAACATACCTCGACCGAGGAAGCGCCCTGGCATATTATTGCGACCGATGATAAGAATACCGCACGGGTCGACGTGTTAAAGGCTATTTTAAAACAGCTTCAGGCAGAATAATCTGCCTGAAGTAGAGGATTTTAAAAAGTTTAAAATATTCAGCTTAAACAGAATTAACCTTGGGCGACCTGTTTTTGCTGGATATTTTTAGCTGCACGGTAGCATTCCTCTACATGTGCTTCAGCAATTTTTTTCATGACAAAATAACCCAGACTTGCGGCCACCAGCTGACCACCCAGCGGAATGAATTTTGTGACTTGCTTTATCATCACTTTCGCTGCAACATTGTTCAAAGATTTTTTAACTGCCGTACGTGCGACCACCAGTCCGGAAAATTCTACGCCACGTTTACGCAGCTCCTGCCAGTGAATCTGACGGGTTTTTGGATCGTAGACACTGATCTGCTCAGGGGACAGGCCGAAGCGGGCATTGATCTCGGGAATCAATTGCGACAAGATACCGACATCAATGACCACATCCATAAAAGGTACCGGAATCACGGCGGCACCAGCAGAATAGTAGGCGCGTTTTTTGGTGAGTTCCAGGCATTCGTCGCGGATTTGTTCTAAATCTAGGCTCGGATCGAGACGTTCAGGAATTTTATCTAATTTCATGGGCACTACCTAAGCTCTATGTTGTTTTTTTCTATTCAAGCATCTTTAAGATGCTTTTTTCAAAGAAATTTTTCGACTGAAGTGTGGTTTTAAAGTGTCATAGAGCGCTCGGGATGTATAGTAAATAATCTTTATCGTTTTGTAGTAAAAACCACATTCAGCAGTTCAGGGGAACCAATGGCCATTCATGTTATTCAGAGTCAACGTATTGATGTGCTTTTGGATAGTATGCTGCGTATTGTCAACCAGACTGCCCGGAATCCATTTGAGGTGTTACAAACCCGGCACTTTATTGTGCCATCTCCGGCAGTAGAAACTTGGCTGACCCAGAAAATTGCCGAGAAAAAAGGTATTAGCGCCAATACCCAGTTTCATCACCGGATTCGCGCCTTTCAATGGACTTCCTATCAATGGGTATTGAATGCGCCTAAAGAAGTGGAGCAGGTCCGTGAAGCCAATATTCCGCGCATTATCATCAAATGGCGCGTGTTTCAGGCATTGCGTAAATGTATTCTGCCTGAACAGATTCCTTTAGACGTCGATCATCCGCTGTATTCTATTGTGAAGCGGATTTATGACAGTGCTGACCGGCTGGAGCAGGGTACAGAGAAGCAGCTGAAAAAACAGAGCATGCTGTACTGGGTAGCCGAGCAGGTGTCGCGTTTGTTTAGCCATTATATGGATTATCGCGGTTATTGCGCGCGTAACTGTCCTCCAAACAACTGTAGTTGTCCGAGTAACTGGTTAGAGTCCTGGGGGCAGGATATTGCGCTCGATATCGAGCAAATGATCTATAGCCCCAAAGATGAAAATGGCCATGAGATGCAGGTGGCGGATTTTGTCAAGATTCAGGCGCGTGAACTGGAAGCCTGGCAACGCTGGTTGTGGCAGCATGTATTTCAGGATGATTATGCCAAAATCCTGGAGATTGAACGCCTGTATTGGGAGCGGCTGGAGAATGCAGAAACCCGCGCTCAGGCTCTAAAACGACTGCCGGCCCAGATTGTGGTATTTAGCCTGCTGGAACTGCCACCCAGCCAGCTGGATTTTTTACGCCGTTTGGGGCAATACATTGATATCTATATTTTTCACTTCAACCCTTCGCAGGAATACTGGGCGGACAGTGTCGATCCTGACTGGAAAGCCAGATTTGATTTGCAGCGGGAAGAGCGCTTTATTCAGCGTTTTGAAAAAACCCGTCAACGTAAACCGAATGATGCGGAAATAAAAGACTTCAGGATCAAGCAGCTGAACTTTAATGCCGAAGACCGGGAATCGCGGCATCCGCTTCTGACCCGATTCGGCAAGCAGGCACGGGATCATTTTTCTCTACTCTCTAAACTGTCTTCGGGGGAAGAGGGTCTCTGGGCCGATGTCTTTGTCGATGAATATCAGGACAGGCTGCTGGCCAAAATCCAGTCAGATATCCTGTATTTGCTCGAGCCTGAACAGCATCAATATGCTTTAAGCCCTGACGATGATTCGGTACAGATTCATGTCTGTCATTCTTCATTACGTCAGCTGGAAGTCCTTAAAGAACAGCTGATTCACTGGCTGGCTCAAGATACGAATGACGTGCCGCGTCAGCCTAGTGATATTCTGGTGCTGACGCCAAGTCTGAAAGAACTCGAACCGGCAATTCGCAGTGTCTTTGCCCCGCCACCGCGTGAGCGCGAGACTGGTAGCAAACGCTTGCAGAAAGATAACCTGTATTTATCGATCCAGATTGCCGGGGTATCACGTCTGGATGTCAGCAATGCCTGGCGCGCGGTACTGGGCCGGATTCAGTGGGTACGGCGCCGTTTCAGTATTGAGGACTTTGCCGACTGGCTTAGCCTGAATGCGACCCAGCAACGTTATGGTCTGGACTATAGTCAGGTAGAACGGATGTTGCAGTTGCTGACAGATGCTGGCTTCAAGCGTGGATTGGACCAGCAGCATTTACAGCAAAATCTGAGCGCAGGCGATGAGGATTACCGGTTTAGCTTTAAATTCGCGCTGGACCGTCTGGCGTTGGGTCTGGCGATTCCTGAACATACCCTGTTTCAGGACACCTTGAGTTATGCCAAGGTTCTGACCAGTGATTTTCCCTTGATATCCACCCTGATCCGGATTTATCAGGATCTGGTAGAGCGCCGTGACTGGCTGACTTTGCATGAAACCGGACAGCGCACGCCAGTCAAAACCTGGCTGGAATATCTGCGCGCCGATCTGAACGAGTTCCGTGATGCTGGCGTGGAATCGCTCAAAACCGTTGCCGAGATTATCGACAAGCAAATGCGGATGCTGACCTTGGCCGATTATCATGACCAGGATGATCCGCATGCCAGTCAGGAACTGGTGGCACTCAGTCTGCCTCTGCCTTATGTGCTGGAAGAAATTCAGAATACCCTGGAGATGCAGCTGGATCAGGCCGAACCGACCGGACAGATTACTTTTAGCCAGATTGGTCAGATCCGGCCATTGCCTTATAAACTGGTGGTGATGCTGAATCTGGATAGCGGTAAATTTCCGAGCCGTAATCAACAGGTTCCGTTTGACCTGATGCGCAGCCTGAAGCCGCAACTCGGTGACCGTTCCCGTCTGGATGACGAGCAGGGCGCTTTTCTGGATGCCTTGCTGCTGGCACAGGAAAATCTATGGCTGTTCTATAATGGCTTTGATCTGGAGGATGGTGAGGCTCGCGATCCATCCACTGCCTTGCAGGAACTGGTTCAGCATATCGCGCTGATCTGCCAGTCTGAACAGCCGGATGCCGAAATCGATCCGATGGTGGATATTCATGGTCTGTCAGTCGCTCAACATATTCGGCAGCTTTATCATGTGCATCCCTTGCAGCCTTTTGATCCGGCCGGATTCGCAGATATGCAGACACCGCGCTATCAGGATCAGTGGTTTGCAGTAGCAGAGTATATTCGTAGTGCCGAAGGCAAGCGCAGCAGCTGGATCAATGCACATTATCCGGCACTAGAACAAAAAGAAATCCGGGTACTCAAAGGCGATGAATGGATCCGCGATATGATTTTCCCGGCACGTCTATTCCTGAAAAGTGTCGGGGTTTCCACGATTCGCTATGCCGATTTGCCGAGTTCCCGGGAACCCCTATTACTGAACAAGCTGGAACAGTATCAGGTACGGGATTTCCTGTTGCAACAAGAGCAGGAGATTGAGCCGAACCTGATGCTAGACCGTTTGCCAGTGGGCAAAACCCAGCAAGCCACCTGGCTGGGCAGCCAGCAGGAACAGCAGTTATTGCAAGAACGTTTGCTGCAGTTGGGTAAAGAACTGACGCCAGTTACCCAGCAATCCTGGCAGTTCAGTCCTGAACTGATCATTCATATTAACGTGCCTCAGGTTCCAAACAGCAGCTACTGGCTGAGTATGCAATCCTCTTCGGCCTCGGAAAAACGCCATGCCCAGATCTGGCTGGAGTATCTGCTGTGGCTGGCTTACTTAAATGATGATGCACGCTCTCCAGAACTGGAGCGCATTGTCATTTTTAGTAATAAAACCCTGAAGTTTTCTGGCTTGAGTTCGAGCAAGGCACATGAGTATTTGCAGCTCTGGTTAAAGGCCTGGGAAATTGGTCAACAGCAGCCGCTGGTCTTGCCGGCAGAATTACTAATGAAAAAAGAGTGGCAGTGGGCCGAGAATGAACAGGGCAAGATGACCATTGTGGAAATGCCGGAATTGCTAAAGGCCTGGAACAACAGCTATGAGAGTGCCAAACCTTTGGCTTCGGATGAATCCAGTCTGCTGCATCAGGACTGGCAATTTATTTTGCAGGATCAGGATCCGGATCTGGCCTTGCAAAATTGCTGCCATGATTTTGCCCATGGCCTGTATGCGCCGATTCATCAACATCTGGAGTGGGTGAAATAGCCGTATGACTTTATTAAAGCAGCAGATGCAAAAAGCCATTTCCACCAATCCGATTCAGGACATGAAATTCCGTGGCCTGCACTGGATTGAAGCCTCCGCAGGAACCGGCAAGACCTATACGCTCTCCAGTCTGATGGTGCGGATTTTTCTGGATCAGTATTATCCGCATCAGGTGATTGCGACGACATTTACCCGTAAGGCCACGGCTGAACTGAAAAACCGGGTACGGCTCCGGGTTGAGGAAACCCTAGCTTATATCCAGCATCATCAGCAGCTCAATTCAGTTGAAATCACAGCAAAAATCCAGAATGAAACCGATCCCTTATTTCAGCAGGTACTGAAAGATTATGGTTCACGGCCGGATTATGCCCGTCGCCGTTTACGTCTGGTGCTGAACCAGCTGGATGAACTGTTTGTCGGTACCCTGGACAGCTTTAGCCAGAAACTGTTACGTGAATTTGCATTTGAAAGTGGCAAGATTGAACGTGCAGAACTGACCGAAGATCAGGATCTGTATATCCAGCAGCTGATTCATGATGTACTGCGTGACTGGATTCAGCAACAGCCGCAATATATGGTCAATCATCTGTATGTTCAGAATCTGCTGAAACCGGTGGAGCATTATACCGGGCTGGTACGTGATGCACTGAATTTCAGCAAGCAGCATTTCCGCAAGATCGAACCGGCTGAATGTGACCTGAACAAATTGGAAGCCTGCATCAGTCAATTAGTGAATATTCAGGAGCATAATCTTGCCGTCATGCGGCGTTATTGTCAGGAAAGTCCGAAGTATTTTCACAAGAGTTTTTTGACCAAGTTAACCGAAATTTGTGAAAACTTTATGACCTGGAGCGCAGCCCTGCAAAATCAGGGGGGCATGAGTTTCTTTGATGCTGAATTGCAGCCGATTTTACTGAATCTGTGCCATTTGCGCCGCAAGAAAACCGATTTCCAACCGACCACTCAGGTCTTTAACAAAAGCTGTCCGGATGCAGAGCAGCAGCTGATTTTGCAACATGGTCTGATCGTGGCAATTGATGCGCTGTGCGAGGTCAAACAGTATCTGGATGAGCAGCTGCAACAGCTTACGACCCATCTGGAATTTCATATTATTCAAAGTGTGCAGACCCGTTTGCCGCAAACCTTGCAGCAGCAGGGTGAAACCACTTTTTCCCAGCAAATCCGTACATTGGCGGAAGCATTGCAAGGCCAGCAGGGACAGCGTTTTGCCCAGTTTGTGCAGGCACGTTATCCACTGATTCTGGTCGATGAATTTCAGGACACCAATCAGGATCAGGATGATCTGCTGGCCAAGATCTGGCGCGATGCCAACCGGGTGCAGTCCGGCTGCATGATTATGGTCGGTGATCCGAAACAGGCAATTTACGGTTTCCGTGGCGGCGACATGCTGACTTATAACAAGGCACACGCTGATGTACGCCACAAGCAGGGTCGTGAATATACCCTGATGCAGAACCATCGTTCAGTCAAACCGCTCGTAGAAGTGGTTGATGCGCTGTTCCAGCGGCAAATGGATTTTGGCGAACAGGTGCAGTACACCCGGATTCAGGCGGGTAGTCGCCCACATCCAGATCTGGTCGATATGGGCAGGATCAACCCGCAGCCCTTACGATGGATTCAGCTAGGTGAATCGGATCTGGAAGCAGATCAGGTGGCTTGGAAAATCCGTGCATTGCTGAATCAGTCTGCCCAGCAGCAACTGTACTTTCAGCAGCAAGAGCACCAGCAAAGCCTGAGCGCAGATGATATCGCCGTACTGGGATTTGGACATTTTGCTCTGGAACAGGTGAAGCAGCGTCTGCAGCGTATGGGCATTCCCTGCTATAAGGAATCCAAACAGAGCGTGTTTGCCAGTCCAATTGCTCAGGATGTCGCGGCAGTATTGACGGCGATCATGGATCCTTTCAATGAGGCCAAGGTCAAGCGGGCTTTACTAACCCGTCTGCTAGGCTTCAATCTGAAAAAACTGATTGATTTGCAAGGCCAGAGTGAAGGCCTCAGTCGCTATATTGCCGATCTGGATATAATTCGGGAAATGTGGTTTGAGAAAGGCTTTTTGACCGCCTGGAATTATGCACTGAACCTGTTTCAGGTCTGGACCAATCTGGTGGCCAGTCAAAGTCTGGACAATGAGCGGGTGGTGGTCAATTTGCGCCATCTGACCGAGATGCTGAGCCAGCGGAGTGAATATTATCAGGGGGCGCAAAAACTCTATCATTGGTATTTGCGCCAGCTTCAGTCACCTTCAGGCAAGGACAGCGAAAAAGAACGCAAGCTGTCTGGGGATCATGGGGTGCAGCTGATGACCATTCATGCCTCCAAAGGGCTGGAATTTAAAGTGGTGTTTTTATTGGGAGCAGATGCTGCTTTTGATGTGCATAAAGGCAATCTGAATTTTTCCCTGTCTGCGCCTGAACAGGACAACATTCTGGAACAATCCCGGGTAATTGCAGTCAATCACAAGAATTTGCATGAGCAGGCGATTCTGCAGAATGCAGCGCGTAATGCTGCCGAAAACCACCGGCTCTGGTATGTGGCGCTGACCCGTGCCAGTCACCGGGTATATGCCATGCTGCAGGACCAGAACGCACAGTCCGATTCCGGGCTGGCCTTCTGGCGTGGTCAGGGAGATCAACTGTTTCAACATGCTTTAAGTCTGGTCGAGCAGCCGCTGTCTCAGGAACCACCGCGTCTGGTCGAGCAGTCGAGCCATCATCAGGTCGACATGCGGGCGCAACCTTTGCCAGAGCGGCAGTTTTATCCGCGAACCAAAACCAGTTTTACGGCTTTGTCACAGCATCAGCTACATGGACATATCTTGCAGGATGACCTAGTCATGGCTTCAGAACAGCCCGATAGTGCCGCCGATGAAATTCATTTTACCGGTCTGGAAGAACAGCCAGCAGCCGTGCCCTTAGACTGGATTAGGCTGAATTTTCCTAAAGGTACAGTGGCCGGAACTTTCTTGCACAGCATTTTTGAACATATCGATTTTCAGGACAGCAGTTACTGGAATCTGGAAATCCGGCGCCGTTTTAAAAATACCGCACCGCAAATCTGGCAGGAACTGAAAGAAAAATTTGAACAGGCTTTTCATATACGTAGTGTACTGGAACAGGCCTTTTCCCTGCATTATCAGGCCGCTGTGGTGAATCTGCGAACCCTGTTTCAGGCCACAGCTCAGGCAGATTTCAAAGCCGAGGAATTGCGTCATAGTATGCAGCGCGTATTGTCCAGCCTGAACTATAAGTTATTGACCGGAATTCGCCTGCATGACCAAAGCAAAGCTTATCGCCAGCAATGGCAGCAGCTGTTTCACTCGGCACAACAGCTCGATCGTTCGGGTCTGCTAGAATTTTTAGGTCAGTTTCAGGTGTATTTCGATGGGCTGGAGGATGACTCCTTTATCCAGTTTTTTGAACAGGAAGTGGCCCAGCTCACACGCTCTGCAAGCACTGAATCGCTGAATGTGGACAGTATTTTCCAGACTGCTTTTGATGGCTTGTTGGACGAGATTACAGAAGATATTTTGCTGAACCTGATGCATGACTGGGTACATGACATTCTGGCCACTCCGATTCAGGTAGATTTTGCTTTGGCGCAGCTGGAGGCTAAACAGTATCTGTCAGAATTTCCTTTTTATCTGTCCTTGACCGATGCCCCTTTGCAGATTTGGCAAATCCATCAGCTGTTTCTCGAACATGACATGGTCATGAGCGATTTTAATGAAGCCAAATCGGCGCGGTATCTGACCGGTTCCATCGATCTGGTGTATTTCGATGGTCAGCGCTACCATATTGCCGATTATAAAAGTAACTTCCTCGGACCTGATCAGCAGCACTATAGTGCTGAGGCAATTCAGCAGAATATGAGCCAGTCCAGTTACTGGTTGCAGGCCGCTTTGTATCTGGTGGCGCTGCATCGGTACCTGAGTGCCAATATGCAGGGTTATTCGATTCAGCAGCAATTGGGCGGCGCGACCTATCTGTATTTGCGCGGGATGAATGGACAGGCGCAGCAAGGGGCTTATCATTGGCAACCGAGCCTGGAATTCATAGAAAAACTGGATCAAATATTGGGCTATTTTGAGCAGAAAAAATCAGCATGATTTTGCAGTTTTATAAAATATATAAAGATTAAACAGAAAATTATCCTGTGGATAAATTTGAGGATAACTGTGTGGAAAATGAGCAGAATCACGTGTCGCAGCAAGACTCCAATTTAATGGCCTGGATTGACTATCTGTGTCAGCCGCCGTTTAGTACGGCTACATTTGATCCGGCAGCAAAAATCTTGATCGAGCAATTGCTTGAGGCGATGCAGGCGGGAGATAGCTGTATCGAAGTTGATCCTCAGCAGGTTGCCTTATTGCATAATCTGGTTCTAGACCGCCGTCAGCAAAGTACAGGAATTGCACCATTTATTTGTGCAGATCAGCATTTATATCTGTACCGCTATTGGCAACTGGAACAGGCAGTAGCCTCACATATTGCTCGGATTAAAGCCCAACCGGTTGCCGCTATTGATTTATCCGAACGTGATCGCAATTTATTGTCAGATCCACAGCAAAAATTGGCACTGGAAATGGTTGCGCGGCAGGCGCTGAATATTATTAGCGGCGGTCCGGGTACCGGTAAAACCTATACCTTGGCGCATATGATTGCGGTCCTGCATGAAGCCTTGCCAAATATCCGGATTGCCATGGCAGCACCTACCGGAAAGGCCGCACAGCGCATGAAAGAAGCACTGCAAAAAGCCTTGCACAGTGAAGCGTTACAACAGTTTGAGCTAGAACAATTAAAACAGTTACAACCGGTCACCCTGCATCGCTTATTGGGTCTGGGCACTCGCGGACAGCCACGCTTTCATGCCAAGCAGCCTCTGCCTTATGATGTGATCGTGGTCGACGAAGCCTCGATGCTGGATTTAAACCTGTCACAGATGTTACTGGCCTCCGTACCGTCTCATGCACGGCTGATTTTACTCGGTGATGCAGATCAGCTGGCCTCTGTGGATGTGGGAACGGTATTGGCAGATTTACAGCAAGTAGCGACTCTGGAAGATAACCGGGTCAATTTAATCACCACGCGGCGTTTTGCGCCTGGAGCCAGGATTGGCGCAATGGCGGAGTTTATCCAGCAGAATCATCAGCCTTCTCACGTCTTGCAGAAATTTGAGCAGCAGATTGTGGCAGCCAGTGAGTTACAGGCGATCGATTTGGATCAGGTGAAGATCGACCAGTTGCAGTTACAATACCTGCTCGCTGGTGCCGAACAGACCGCGCATAATTTGAATCAGTATTATGACCAGCTGATGTATGGTTATCAGGCTTATGTACAGGCCATAAAAACAGAACGAAACTCAGCTGATTTTGAACACTATGTGCAACAGGTGGTCAAAACTTTTGATGATTACCGTATTTTAACGGCAATCCGTTCTGGTGATCTGGGGCTGCTCAAGATCAATCTACAGATTGAACAACGTTTTTTAGCAGCCCAAGGTCAGTTGAAACAGGGCGACTGGTATGTCGGACGACCCGTCATGATGAGCTATAACGACTATCAGTTGGGCCTGTCCAATGGTGATATTGGTATCTGTTTTTTACGTGAGCAATCTGGTCAACGTCAGTTTGAAGTGTATTTCCCGAGTCTGGAAAAATGGGTATTAGCCACCCGTTTACCTAAAAGTATTGAAACCGCTTTTGCGCTGACCATTCATAAATCTCAAGGTTCAGAATTTTCCCATACGGCAGTGGTGCTGGATCAATATGCAAAAAATTTATTGAGCAAAGAGTTGATTTATACTGCAATTACTCGAGCCAAAAAAGTGGTCAGTTTATTGGTAGATTATGATGCTTTTACACAAGCACTTTGTGTTAAAACTACCCGGAAAAGTGGTTTGAGCCAAAAAATCATTGAACAATCTAGTAATTTAATTGGCAAAAATAATCAAATCTTGTAGGTAAAAGCTTACAAGGATTCAGGAAATTGACGCATAGAGCTTTTGCTCGGTTTTTGAGAAGATTGGTTCTACAAAATAACTCAACACGGAAAGTTGAGCATAATCGCATAATGATAATAATAATGTCGGTAGACAGCGAACTTACAGTGAAGTAAGTGAAAGAGGAAACTTACAGCCGCTAAGCCTTGTAGTTTTGGGAGAGACTACAAGGCTTTTTTATATCCTGATTTTTTTATAGGAAGCTTGCTGGATTTTTATCCTAATTTCTTAGCAAAAATTTTCAGCGCTAGCCAGTAAACTTAAGTAAATAGCGTTAAATAAAACGAGAGCTGTGTAACATTATGCAAATTTTTACTCTGTGATGTACGAAATGGCTTACAGCAAAATGAGGCAAATACCTCTAGTTGTCTCGTAGGAATATGGCAAAATCTACCACACAAGGAAGATGATTTTTCAACAGGATGTTTGAAAATAATAATAAGCGTAAAACGCCATAATAATACAATAAATAATAATGATAAGAGAAAGAACTACAGCGCCAAAAAGCCCGAGTTTACTCGGGCTTTTTTTTATCCATTTTTTATGGAGAGCAGCGGAAGATTCAAGCGAGCTAAAGGGTTTGTTGGCTTTTCAAATGAATTTCTATATTTAATTCATCCTGGATTTATTTCATGAAAATAATGCAAAACCTGAATCTTTGAGGGACAAGAGTCATCGAATCTGAACTGCATCAATGAGCGACCAAAACCATGCAAAAATTTGGATCTATTTTTGCAATTTGATGCGTTTTCCCTTAAAATATGCAACTTGCTGTAGTGATGCACGGCAGTCAAGGTTTTGAATTCTCATCACTTTGATTTTTATCAAAATATATAAGCATCTCGGAGAAATCGAATGGCTTTAACTAACGCAGATCGCGCAGAGATCATGGCTAAATTCGCTCGCGCTGAAAACGACACTGGTTCACCAGAAGTTCAAGTAGCTCTTTTAACTGCTCAAATCAATGATTTACAAGGTCACTTCAAAGAGCACAAACACGACCATCATAGCCGTCGCGGTCTTATCCGTATGGTTAACCAACGTCGTAAACTACTTGACTACCTTAACGGTAAAGACCACGGTCGTTATGTAGCATTGATCGGTGCTTTAGGTTTACGTCGTTAATTCGATTTAAACTTTATTTTCGGGTGTATTGCATGCTTTGTGCTGTATTACTGAAAACTAAAGTCGGCTTAGCTTTGCGCTAAGCCAGTGGAAGGGGCGAATGTTTCGCTCCTTCTTTGTGTTTAAAAATAGTATTTAATCTGGTGAGGTCGGCTTCTAAGCTTTGTCATTTACTCGTCCATATGGTCATGAATGCCAAACCTTAGGGGTCTCCACTAGAATAATTGTTCACAAGAACTAGGAAAAATAAAACATGTCAATGTTTAATATTATTCGTAAAGAATTCCAATTCGGTCAGCACAACGTTATTCTGGAAACAGGTCGTGTTGCCCGTCAGGCAAACACTGTTGTGATCACCATGGGCGGCGTACAAGTACTTGTTGCTGTTGTGGCACAGCCTAAAGCAAAAGCAGGTCAAGATTTCTTCCCATTGACTGTAAACTATCAAGAAAAGCAATATGCTGCTGGTCGTATCCCGGGTGGTTATGGCAAGCGTGAAGGCCGTCAGTCTGAAGCTGAAACTTTGATTTCACGTCTGATTGACCGTCCAATTCGTCCGTTGTTCCCAGAAGGTTACTTCAACGAAATTCAAGTGACTGCAACTGTGATTTCTTCTGATAAAACCATGGATGCTGACATTGCTGCAATGTTGGGTACTTCAGCTGCATTGTCTATCGCTGGTACGCCTTTCCGTGGTCCGATTGGTGGCGCGCGCGTTGGTTTAATCAACGGTGAATACATCCTGAACCCAAACCTTGAACAACTTAAAGAGTCTGATCTTGATCTTGTTGTTGCGGGTACTGAAACTGCAGTATTGATGGTTGAATCTGAAGCGAAAGAACTTTCAGAAGACCAAATGCTGGGCGCTGTATTGTTCGGTCATGACGAAATGCAAATTGCGATCCAGGCGATCAAAGAATTTGCTGCAGCTGCAGGCGCGGTTGAGTCAACTTGGGTTGCTCCAGTTAAAAATGAAGAACTTCTTGGTAAATTGAAAGAAGCATTCGAAGCGAAAATCTCTGAAGCTTACACGATTGCAGTTAAGCAAGACCGTTATGCGGCACTTGACGCGCTTTATGCAGAAGCAGTTGCACAGTTCGTTCCTGAAAATGACGAAACTGGCATTGCAGAAGAAGTAAATGAGCTGTTCGAAGACCTTAAATACCGTACTGTACGTGACAACATCCTGTCTGGTAAGCCACGTATCGATGGTCGTGATACTAAAACTGTTCGTGCAATCGACGTACAAGTAGGCGTATTGGATCGTGCTCACGGTTCTGCATTGTTCACACGTGGTGAAACTCAAGCCTTGGTCACAACGACTTTGGGTAATACACGTGATGCGTTGATGGTTGATACCCTTGCAGGTACCAAAACTGACAACTTCATGTTGCACTACAACTTCCCTGCATACTCTGTAGGTGAAACAGGTCGTGAATCTGGTCCTAAGCGTCGTGAGATTGGTCACGGTCGTCTGGCACGTCGTGGTGTTCAGGCTGTACTTCCTGCTGCTGACCGCTTCCCGTATGTGATCCGTATCGTATCTGACATCACTGAATCAAACGGTTCGTCTTCAATGGCGTCTGTATGTGGTGCATCATTGTCATTGATGGATGCCGGTGTTCCGCTTAAAGCACCAGTTGCAGGTATTGCGATGGGTCTAGTGAAAGAAGGCGAACGTTTCGCAGTTCTTTCTGACATCTTGGGTGATGAAGATCACTTGGGCGACATGGACTTTAAAGTAGCGGGTTCTGCAAACGGTATTACTGCGCTACAAATGGACATCAAGATCGAAGGCATCACTGAAGAGATCATGGAATCTGCATTGAACCAGGCTTATGCGGGTCGTATGCACATCTTGAATGAGATGAACCAAGTGATTTCACGTGCGCGTCCTGAAATTTCGATGCACGCACCGACCTTCCAGGTGATCAACATCAACCCGGATAAAATCCGTGATGTGATCGGTAAAGGCGGCGCGACCATTCGTGCAATTACTGAAGAAACTAAAGCAGCGATCGATATCGAAGATAACGGTACAGTTCGCGTATTTGGTGAAACTAAAGCGGCTGCGCAAGCTGCAGTTGCCAAGATCCAGGCACTTACTGCTGAAATCGAGCCAGGTACAATTTATACAGGTAAAGTGATTCGTATCGTTGAATTCGGTGCGTTCGTAAATATCCTGCCAGGTACTGATGGCTTGCTTCACATCTCTCAAATCTCAAACGAACGTATTGCGAACGTGGCAGATGTATTGAAAGAAGGTCAAGAAGTGAAAGTACAGGTTGCGGATGTTGATAACCGTGGCCGTATCAAATTGACGATGAAAGACATCGAACAAGTTTAATTCTTAAAATATTCACATGGGAAAACTCATGTGAATAACAATAAAAAAGCCCTGAGATTGGTCAAAGTGTTTACTTTGGCTGGCTCAGGGCTTTTTTATGCTTCAGTATTGGTCTGAATGTGGTGTTCAGTTGATCTCAGGTTAAGGGATCTGCTTCAGAGCTTTTTAACAAACGATAAATTTCATCTTTTAATTTCAGTTTTTTACGCTTGATCGCCTCAATATCATTGTTGATATGATTGACTGGATCAAGTTCAAGCTGGCTGATTTCTTTGTCCAACTCGTTATGTTCCTCGAATAACTTGGCAAAATAGGGATTTTCCTCGCGAAGTTGCACAATCAAGTCGCGGTATTCGGGAAACATGTATTTGATTTTCTTATTGCAATCTTTGGTTTTCATAGGGATTCTTATACTCTAATCATAAAATTAAATATAAATATGTTCTGATCTGCACTGAAAAATGCAGATCGACAGAACATGAAAAGGATTTACTTGAAGTGCAAATGTTTGACCTCGCGGCGTAACTCCTGCACTTCATCAATGAGGTCCAGCATCATGGCAACGGCGCTAAATGAGGCATCAAAATCGCGTTGCAGGCGATAGGCGCGTTGTGCACGCGAGATATCTTCACCGAGGAAAGTGCTGGTCGGGGTTGTAGAACGATTTGGTAAAATTCCATGTTCAATTAACTGCATGACCCATTCCGGGCTTTGTCCACAGGCTTCTGCAAAGTGGATCAAGTCAAATGAACGATCGTCCATAATTTCTGAGGGGGTATAACCGTGGGAAAAACTTTCTTGGTACTGAATCGTAGTCATGGGTCTACTCCTTAAACAGCCAAGTGTGCAAAATCCGGAGAAAGGGAAGGTGCTAAAATAGAACGCTTTCCAATCCTTGGACATGCAGACTCAGAGTGATGACTCAAATGATCATGAGTGAAGAGTCGGGATGCACTGGTAGTTGATGAGTCAGTCGGTCTGATCGGATATCTATCAGCAGCATGCGAGGCAAAGAAGGTTAAAGCTGAAGTGGTTTTTATAATTTTATGTGTTATCGACAAAGCGTATTCAATCACTTTCCTGTGTTGAATAGAGGGTGCCATATCAGGGCTGTAAAGCAGACCAGAGGGCAAAATTGAACAAGGCTGAAAATTGATCATCATAAATGGATAAAAAATAACCGTCTTCGATCCATTATTATGACTTTACTTGCCCCAAAACAGTTTTTATTTGTACCTTATTGTTTCAAATCATGACAAAGAAAAAAGCCCCAAATACAGGGGCTTTGAAAATCTTTCTGAAATTAATATTTTACCCAGGTGACACTGCGGCCAATCACTGATACCCCCACATAACCACGTAAGGTCAGACGTTTGCCATTAGCACTTAAGCGTGCTTTACCCTTATAAACTTTGCCACTGATCGGATCAAGTACTTTGCCATCATGGTATTCACGTGGCTTTTTCGGATCTGCCTTAAAATCCCAGATAAACGGCAGGCCTAGAAAAGGCTTGTTCTTAAGCTGACCTGGACATTTATGACAAATTCCCATTTTTTCTGCGCCAGGCAAGCTGCGTGTTTCGACAATCACTCCTTCATAACTGCCATCTGCTTTCTTGCGAATTTCCACATCCGCACGAGAATAGCCCGATTGATCATCGATGGTTTTCCATTTACCCAATAATGGATCTTCATAGGCAAAGGCCAAGCTAGAAACTGCGATTAAACTCATCCCCATTACTAGAGTATTCAATAATTTTCTCATAACATACCTGTTAAATTGATGATGTATTCATTTTAGAATTATTGCTCTAATCTATTTTAAAAGCATAATTAAATCAAGAGTATAAACTGTGCAGTTTTTCTCATAATTCTTTGAAAATGATGAATATTTAGGTTTTGTTAATGTGAATAATCTTATAATTTAACTGGAATTTTTGGATTGGATTTACAGGAGAGTTTGATTCAGGGGGTAGACAGGTTTTCTACTGTAGGAGAATACGCTCTGTTGAACTCAGTCCCATAGGTTTTAAAATATAAAAAAAAGCATTCCTAGGAATGCTTTTAAACTTAAGGATTAGAACTGCTTAGCTCAGGTGTTTACCAAATAGACCCAAGGCTTCTTCAGCGGTAAAAGTATATTGGCTATTACAGAACTGACAGTCCATTTCGATCGGATTCTGGAATTCCAGCGTTTCACGGATCGACTCTATGCCGATTTGCTGTAAAGCGACTTCACAACGCTCTTTAGAGCAGGTACAACCGAACTTCAACACTTCCGTATCTGGCAGACGCACTTCTTCTTCGTTATATAAACGGTACAGAATATCAGTGGCTTGCAAACCGACTAACTCTTCAGTTTTCAGGGTCTCTGTGAGCATGGTCAGACGTGGCCATAGGTCTTCATCTACCCAGCGTTGTTCTTCTTCACTATTACGTGGTAACAGCTGAATCAGTAAACCACCTGCACGCTGATGGTCGCTCGCCAGCACAATGCGCGTTGGAATCTGTGCAGACAGGTCATAATATTGCATCAGACAGCCCGCCAAATTTTCTTTATCAAGGGGTACGATCCCTTGATAACGCTCACCAAACTCTGGTTCGATATTGATGAACAGCACCGGAGAGGTGAGTGACTTCAACACGGTACTGCTGTCTTCACCAACCAGAAAGTGCGGATCTTCTTCATAGTCAGCCAGAGCGCGAACTTCACCCAAATGGTTACATTCAGCCATGGCCCATTTAAATGTGCCTGATGCCTGAATTTGCAGGCTGATACGCCCTTTAATCTTCAATGTGCTGGCTAGCAGTGCAGTGGCACTGAGCATTTCACCTAGCAGGATTTTAACTGCAGGTGCATAGTCACGTTGCGCTAAAATGGTTTGTAAAGCTTCTTCAAGATGCACCACTTCACCACGAACAGGGCTATCTTCAATAAAAAAGCGTTGGCGTAAATCAGACATAAAATTCTCCATAACCCTGCTTTAATGGTGTCATTATTGTAAAACACAAGTTAGGACAGTTCATCTCTTAACGTATCAATTCCTGCGCTGTTTGTATCCTGTTGCTGCGGTGTAGCCTGTTTTTGCACTTTATGGCGTTGATCCTGGGCAAACAGATGCTCCAGTTCGGCTAAACTGCTCCGCTGATTTTCATAATTTGGATGTTCATCCGGATCCAGATGATATTGACTATTGAGCAACTTTTCATCCTGTTCACGGAAGTTTTGAATCTGTTGCAGGCTTTCTTCCGGGTCAGGATTGAGCTGGGTTAATAAGGCTTGACTGAGTTCCAGGGCGGAAAGATAAGTTTCACGCCAGATATGTTTCACGCCCAAATCCTGCAATAAATGCACATGATGTCGATCACGGGCGCGGACCCATAAACAGGTTTCAGGATAATTCAGCCGCAGATGCCGCACGATCAGCATTGAGTCTTCAATATCGTCAATCGCCACAATCACCTGTTGTGCTGTGGCAATACCGGTCTGTATCAAGGCTTCGGGTTCTGTTGCATCCGCCTGATAGAAAGGGATATCGTACTGCGCCAGAAGTTCAGTGGCTGGCACATTGCTGTCCATGACACTAAAGGCATGTTGCTGCTGCAGTAAAATCCGGGCGATAATTTGCCCGAAGCGGCCAAAGCCAATCAGCAGGATTGGTGTATGGGCTTGAGGATTGAGATCAGTTTCGAAGGTCGCTGCCAGATGATTGTGACGATCCAGATGCGGTAGGATCTGACTGTGCAATAACCAATAAAATGCTGGCGTCAGCAGCAAGGAAAAACTCACCATCCACAGCAAGGGAGAGAGTAGATCGGCCGTAATAATCTGGTCGGAAACCGCAATCACCAGTGCCAGTAAGGCAAATTCGCCACCTTGTGCCAGACTGGCTGCTAACAAGGTGCTATTGCGCCAGCTATTTTGATGATAACGCGCCAATGCCAGGTTGATTGCAAACTTGCCCAAGATTAAAATGAGGGTGCCACCGAGAATCATCCAAGGGAAATTGAGCAGATCAGCTAAGTGCAGTGACATGCCCAGACTGATAAAGGCTAGGCCCATCAACAGACCCTGAAAAGGCCGAATCGCGCTTTCTACCGCAGACCGGAAATCTGAATCTGCCAGTAAAATGCCGGCAAATAAGGCACCGAGAAATAGATTCAGGCCGAGGGTATTCATTAACACCAACAATGCCAAGGTCACCGCAATCGCTACAATCGCATGCAGTTCGTGACTGCCACTTTTAGCAATCCAGCGATACAACGGCTGCATCAAGTAACGATTACACAGGAACAGACCGCTTAACGTCGCGATGAGGGCAGCAAAGTAGGCCACGCCATGTTCGGTCGAGCGAATCCCGGCAAATAAGGGAATGGCTGCAATCACCAGAATGGCCAACAGAGCATGAATCAGCAGAATCGAATAGGCTTGCTGACCATAGCTGGTGGCGAACTGTTCCTGATGATTGAGATGTTGAATCACCAAAGTCAGGGCGGACAAACTGCCGGCGAGTCCAATTACAATGCTGGCGAGTAGGCTTTGCTGAAGGAAAACCCAGGCCATGAGCGTGAAAATCAGGGTGCTGATTAGTACCTGTAAAGCAGCCATCATCCACAGGGAGGGATTAATCTGCACAATGCGTTGTGGTCTGAGTTGCAGGCCGATCCAGAACATCAGTGCCATCAGGCTGACTTGCATGAAACTACTCATGACTTCGGGTGTCTGAATCAGGTGCAAAAGGCTTGGACTTAAGATGATCCCTGTTAACAGATAGCCCAGCACACTTGGCAATCTGAGCCTTTTACTCAGTGGCACTATCAACAGTGCAATGACCAGAACCAGTGTTATTTGTAACAGTATCGACATTTTCCTGCCCTAAATTTATTCTTGATCCAGACTTGCAGTTTCGTATTCCAGATCGATCCTCAGGCGCAATATCTTTTAGCTCAGTTCCTGAGGGTCGATGTCCAGCGTGAGCTTCATGCTAGAAGGTTTGTCCTGCAGCATGTTTTGCCACCAGCTACGCACATAGTAATGCAAACGTGGACGATCCGCTGACAATAGCACCATATGCGACTGATAGCGTCCGGCCTTACGTTCCATTGGCGCAGGAATTGGTCCCCAGATGTCCAGCGCCAGATCAGGATATTGCCTGAGGAGTGCTGCATGTTTCTGTAAGAATTCGGTATTTTGTGCCTGATCCTTGGATTCACAGCGAATCAGGATGGCATAACGGTAGGGCGGCATTCTGGCCATCTGCCGTTCTTTTAAGGTTTGCTGGGCAAATACGCGATAATTTTCATTGACCAGGGTATTCAGCAGGGCATGATCAGGTCTGAGGGTCTGTAGGTAAACATCACCCTTATGTTCACCACGGCCTGCGCGGCCTGCCACCTGCACAATCAGTTGTGCAGTCCGTTCAGTAGCACGGAAATCCACACTGAGCAGACCGGAATCGATATCCAGAATCGCCACCAGCGTCACATAAGGAAAATGATGGCCTTTGGCCAGCATCTGGGTGCCAAGCAAAATGGCAGGTTCGCTTTTCTGAATCTTGTCATAGATTTTTTGCCAGCTGCCGACCCGACTGGTGGAATCGCGATCGACCCGAATCACCTCAAAATCCGGAAAGAGCTCATTCAGATGCTCTTCGACTTTGCCGGTGCCCATACCCAGTGTAATCAGTTCCTGATGCTGACATTGTGGGCAGTGTTCCGGCATACGGTGAATAGTACCGCAGTGATGGCAATGTAGATGCTGATAAGGCTGGCGGTGTACAGTGAAGTTGGCATCACAGTGCGGACATTTCGCCTGCCAGCCACAGCTGCCACACAGCAGGACGGGGGCATAGCCACGGCGGTTTAAAAAAATCAGCACCTGTTCTTTTTTCTCCAGGCGCTTTTTGATGTCCTGAATCAATTGCAGGCTAATCCCATGCTTTTTTTGCGCAACTTTTAAATCCAGAATATGGATTTTGGGCATCAAGGCCGTGCCGGCACGCTGGTTCAGCTCCAGTGCCTGCATCTTGCCATGTTGCACCAGCGCATAACTGTCAATGCTTGGTGTGGCTGACCCTAAGATTACCGGACATTGCTGTAAATGGCCGCGGTACAGGGCGACATCGCGGGCATGATAGCGGAAGCCTTCCTGCTGTTTAAAGGACAGGTCATGTTCTTCATCCAGAATGATCAGGCTCAGATTCGGCATCGGGGTATAAATGGCAGAACGTGTACCGAGTACGATTGAGGCTTTACCGGTTTCCGCCGACTGCCAGGCTTGTAGCCGTTTGGAATCATTCAGCCCGGAATGCAGCAACGCAATATGGCAATGAAAACGGGACTGAAAACGGCTGATGGTTTGCGGCGTCAGGCCGATTTCCGGCACCAGCACCAGCACCTGTTTGCCCTGTTTCAGTACCTGTTCCATGATCTGCAAATACACTTCAGTTTTACCGCTGCCGGTCAGACCATCCAGTAAAAAAGCTTGATATTGATTGCGATATTTTAATACCTGTTCGACTGCATGTTTTTGTTCAGGATTGGCGGTCAGCGGCATTTGTGCCAGCTGCATCGGCTGCGGATTGAAATCTTGTGGCTCCAGCACACAGGCGCAAATCTCTTTTTTCTCCAGCACTTTTAAGGTCGCGGTTTCAATCCCGGCCATGTTCAGCACATTTTCAGTGGTCCCGACCGGATGCAGTTTTAAAATCCGGTAAGCTTCCTGCTGCTTGTCCGAACGGCGTACTTTGGCCTCGGCATCAGGGTCCAGTAATTTCCAGGTACGGGCCAGCAGGTTATAAGGCTTACCCTGACGCAACAGAGTCGGCAGGGCACTGTGGACGACTTCACCGATCGGAAACTGGTAATACTGCGCTGACCATGTCAACAAACTTAAAACTTTGGCATCTATAATGGCGCGTTCATCAAGTAGTTCGGTCACTGCCTTAAGTTTAAAGCGCGGATCGAGAGGAGTGTCTGCGGATAGTTTTTCGATAATCACCCCGACCAGATTCTGCCGACCAAACGACACCAGTACACGTGCGCCAATCTGTGCCTGTTCAAATTGTGCTGTACTCATCGTGTAATCAAAACAATCAAATACATGCACAGGTACAGCAACGCGTACGCGATAAAGTGGACTTGAATCTGGGTGAGAATTTTGCATATCTTGGGGTGGAGATCCTGAAGAAATTTCGTCGTGCTTAAAGTTCGATTATGTTAGAGTGAGCAGATAATTTATATCAAAGAATATGAATGATTTCGGTGGTCTGACGCAACAGCGTTGAGCAAAATTTTGGAAAATTAGAGCATTACAATGCCTGCATATCAGTTTATTGCGCTTGATGCTTCAGGAAAGCAGCAAAAAGGCGTGCTGGAGGGGGATTCTGCACGTCAGATCCGGCAACAATTACGGGATAAAGCACTTATTCCGGTCTCTGTTGATCCTGTCGAAAAAAAAGACCTACAGCATCGACGAAAATGGTTTGAAAAAAGCATCACGGCCTACGATCTGGCTCTGATGACCCGGCAGCTATCTGTGCTGGTCGCAGCCGCGATTCCACTGGAAGAAGCGATTCGCGCCGTCGGCAAGCAAAGCGAAAAAGTGCATGTGCAAAACCTGTTAATGTCGGTGCGCTCCAAGGTGCTGGAAGGGCATAGTCTGGCGCAGGGCTTGCAGCAATCCGGACGTTTCCCAGAACTGTATATTGCCACAATTGCCGCCGGTGAACGTTCCGGGCATTTAGACCTGATTCTGGACCAACTGGCAGACTATACCGAAAACCGCTTTGCCATGCAGAAAAAAATCCAAGGCGCAATGATCTATCCGATTATTCTGATGCTGATGTCCTTTGCGATCGTGATGGGGCTGATGACCTATGTGGTGCCAGATATCGTCAAGACCTTTGACCAGAGTAAAGATGCCTTGCCGTGGATTACCGTGGCCTTGATGAAAGCCAGTGATTTTATCCGCATTGCTTGGCCATTTTTATTGATTGGTGGTGCTTTGGGGATTTTCCTGTTGGTCCGGTTTTTAAGAACCACCGCCGGGCATTATGCCTTTGACCGTCTGACCTTAAAATTACCTTTATTCGGCAAATTGTCACGCGGGATTAATGCCGCACGTTTTGCCAGTACCTTATCCATTTTGACCCAGTCTGGCGTGCCTCTGGTTGATGCATTGCGCATTGGTGCTGCAGTCAGTAATAACTGGGTGATCCGGGATTCTGTCAATCTGGCGGCAGAAAAGGTGACAGAAGGTGGCAACCTGGCGACCCAACTGGAACGCAGTGGTTATTTCCCGCCGATGATGGTACAAATGATCAAAAGTGGTGAAGCATCTGGTGAACTGGACCGCATGCTGGAACGTGCTTCACAGATGCAGGATCGCGAAGTGACCACCCTGATTTCAACTTTACTGGCCTTGCTGGAACCTTTAATGCTGGTGCTGATGGCCAGTATTGTTCTGGTGATTGTGATTGCGGTCATGCTGCCAATTGTGAATATGAATAATATGATTTAAACAGAAGCCAGTTAGAATTTTGCTGTGATCAAGATTCAAGTGGAAATTCTGAATGATGCAAATAAATGAGAGAGATTGAATGAAAAGGAATCAATTAAATAAACAGACAGGCTTTACCTTAATCGAAGTCATGGTGGTGATTGTTATTCTCGGTGTGCTTGCTGCGCTGATCGTTCCGAACGTGATGGGACGTGGTGAAAAGGCCAAAGTCGATACCACCGTGATCAAGTTACAAAGCATTGCAGGTTCACTGGATCAATACAAGCTGGACAATGGCAAGTATCCAAGTATGCAGGAAGGCGGTCTGGATGCACTGGTGAATCAGCCAGCGACTGCAAAAAACTGGGTGCCAGGCGGTTATGTCAAAGGCGGTTTTCCAAAAGACAGCTGGGATAATGAACTGCAATATGTGATTCCCGGCACCGATGGTCGCAGCTTCGATCTGTATTCATTTGGTGCAGATGGTCAATCGGGTGGTGAAGGAACAGATGCTGATATTTATTACCAGCCTTAATTGAGAATCATTATAAATTCTCGATAGATGGCATATATCACTTCACTGAATAAGCTATTTCAATACGAAGTGAAGTGATAATAAATCTTAATTATTAAATATAATGTAAGTTAATGATATTTATAATAATTAAATAATAAAAACGGTATGCGAGTTATAATAAGAATTATTCCCATATTTATCTATTACAATTCTCGTAAAATATGAATAAACATACACTTTCTATTTATTTAAAAAAGCTCATAATGATCTGAATGGCACTTGACTCGCCAACGGAGAAGTACATGAAAGCATTAATCTTAGGGGATGAAATCAATCAATTTCATTGGTCGATGCTGAAATCTGTTCTTCTGGTTTTAAGCATGCTGCCGATCAGTCAGGGAATCGTCCATTTATGGCAGAGCACCGAAGGCAGCAGCCAGATTATGGTGGCCTTTTTTGCTATCAGCTTGATGAGCAGTTTATTGGCCCTATGTTTCTGGTCCGCATTAAACGCGAGTGTAGTTCGCATTCAAGCCGAACAAGGTTCAGTATTTGAGCAGACACTGGTTAAGCTCTATCGTCATGTGCCGATGCTGTCACTTGCCAGTATGTTGTGTTATCTGGCTTCACAGTTTTAAATTTGAATGTAATAAAAAGCCGAGGCATTGACCTCGGTTTTTTATTGCCTTGAGTGTTCTTCGCTTTCATAAAGGGAGCTTAGGAGGGATTGATAAGGTGCTATATTCAGGAATCCCCTAAATCCCTCTTTGTAAAAGAGGGACTTGAAGAAATTATCTTCTTGACTTAAAGCTGACATCCACTTTACGTGGACGGAAGCGCCATCCAATAAGCAAAAGCAGAACTGAGAAGATCATCACTGGCCAATCACTGAGTTTCATATACAGCGTTTCGCCCTGCATGGCTGGAAGTTCACCACGTAATACCGCTTCCTGATCCACCGGGGCTTTTTTCACGATGTGGCCATTGTGGTCAATAAAGGCGGTTACACCGGTATTGGTGGCGCGAATAAACCAGCGGCCATTTTCTTTAGCACGCATTTGCACCATTTGCAGATGCTGTAATGGTCCTGCCGTGCCGGTAAACCAGGCATCATTAGACACGGTCACCAGAAAATCACTTTGGCTGGCATTGCGACGGGTCAAATTCGGGTAGGCCACTTCATAGCAAATTGCAGAACCCAATGGATGATTTTTCACATTCAATGGTTTTTGATGATCTGCGCCCCGGGTAAAACCACTCATGGAAGGATCATTTTGCAGACCTGGCAAGACCCAGCTCAGCCAGCCTGATAAGGGGATATATTCACCAAAGGGAACCAGTCGTTGCTTCTTGTATAGCCCATCAGATTCATTTCCGCTGGCCATAATGCTATTGTAATATTTTGGATAGCCTGCAGCCTGTGATTCTGCTAAATCCCAATATGGAATGCCGGTTACCCATGCAGTGCCTGATTTTTCAGCTTGTACTTTCATGGCCTCCAGAAAGGCTTCAATATCAGTCTGGAACATGGGAATCGAAGATTCCGGCCAGACGATCAGATCACGACCCCATTCGGTTTTACTCAAATTGGCATAAATCAATAAGGTCTTTACCTGATATTCAGTCAGCCATTTCAAGTCTTGCGGAATATTGCCCTGAATCAGGGAAACCGTTAAAGGCTTTTGATTTTTTTGCTCAACAAACGTCAGCTGTGCTGCGCCCCAGGCACCAAGTAACAAGATGGCGGAAGGAATGGCCCAGAACAGGCGTCTATTCAGGATCTCAACCAGCGCACAGGCCAGAATGATCACCACGAAAGATACCCCAAACACCCCGAATAATGGCGCATAAGCATCTAGGTAGCGTTCGGTAAAGGCATAACCAGCAAACAGCCATGGGAATCCGGTAAAGACCCAGGTCTTGGACCATTCAAACAGCACCCAGAGCGGGGCAAAGGTTAAAGGTGTTTCCGGGAAAAAGCGGCGATAGACAAACGTTTGAACGGCACTAAACAGACCCATCACCAGCGCCATAATCAGGATCATCACGACGCTGAGAAATGCACTGGTATCGCCATAGACATGAATTGAGGTATACAGCCAGAATGCGCCGACAAACCACAAGCCAATCCCATAAGCCCAGCCAATGCCAAAGGCCTGTTTTGCGCTACGTCCGCGCAGGCAAGCATAGAGCAGTGCTGGAGACAGAATCGCCAGCCACCAGTAATGATAAGGGGCTAGTGCCAAACTAAAGATAGCACCTGCAAATAAGGCAATTAAAACAGGATAGATTAGCGGCAAAGGTTTTTGCTGTTGAGACGAACTCAACAGCTTATTGAAATACGCTCTCATTGGCGCACGGCTCGAATTAGATGAATAGAGCGTGAATCCGCCTCAAGAATGGTAAATTGCCAGTTTTCCAGTTCAATGGTTTGACCTTCAAGGTCACTCACCAGACCAATTTCCTGTAATAACAAGCCGCCCATGGTTTCCACTTCATCATCAGGGAAAGTCGCATCCAGCATATTATTGAAATACTCAATCGGAGTCAGGGCTTGGACTACCCAGGTATTGGCGGTAGTCGGGTCGTTATCCGGAACAATGTAGTATGCTTCTTCGTCAGCATTGTCATGTTCATCTTCAATTTCACCGACAATTTCTTCCAGAATATCTTCCAGTGTCACCAGACCCGAAGTCGTACCGTATTCATCAATCACCACCGCAATATGCGTCTGGGTATTCTTTAACATGCGCAGCACCTGATCGGAGCGGGCACTTTCCGGAACAAACAAAGGTTGACGCATGAGCGCGCGAATATCGACCTTGGCCGTCGGTTCAGTCAGAAAAGGCAATAAATCCTTGGCCAATAGAATGCCGACTACATTATCGGTCTGATCGGATGAAAATACCGGAAAACGTGAATGCGCAGACTCGACCAGTACATGCAGGATATCCAGCAGTTGATCATCTTCCTGTAAGCTGATCATGGACGTGCGAGGCGTCATGACTTCACGAATTTTGGTTGCCGGGAGGTCAAGAACGCCCTCAAGCATGGCAACAGTATCGGGTTCTAAAAATCGACGTGAATCTTGTACTAATTTTAGCAGTTCGTCGCGAGTTTCGGGTGCAGTTCCCAGCCATTTGCGTAAGCCGCGCATACCCCACGACGGGCCTGATTCCTCGTGCATGATTTTTCCTGAAGACTCTTAATATCTAAAAAAACGTGGTTTTATCATACCGCAGAAAATACGCTTGTCTATTGTAAATATGATGCACAGTCTTGATCGCGTGAGTCAGCGCTGATTTTAAAACTGGCCACGTATGCAAAGCAGCAATGTAATCGCAGCTTTATGCTAAAATATGACGGTCTTTCCATCCTGAGTCTATCGATGTCCCCAACTGAAATTATTCCAAGTCTGCAATTGAATACCCGAGGTTTGCGTTGTCCTGAGCCGGTAATGATGTTGCATCAGGCGATCCGTAAATCCAAGGCAGGTGATGTAGTTGAGGTGTTTGCCACGGATAATTCAACGTCGTGGGATATTCCAAAATTCTGTATGCATTTGGGGCATGAGTTGCTCTTGCAGGAAGAACGTCTGGATGAAAATGGCAATAAAGAATTTCATTATTTAGTGAAGAAAGGTGGCTAAAAATACCAAGGGCTGATGAGCTCAAACATTTGTCTTATTTAGAAAATAAAATTTCAAAAATCTGCTTAATTAAATAGATGAATGGACAGGAACTGAAATTATTAATATTTATCCATAAATAAACCCACTTAAAAGCGGGTTTATTTTTTATCTGATGATTACCTTACATATTCGGGTAATTTGGACCACCACCACCTTCCGGTGTTACCCATGTGATGTTCTGGGACGGATCCTTGATGTCACAGGTCTTGCAGTGCACACAGTTGGCTGCATTGATCTGGAAGCGTTTTGAACCGTCATTATTTTCCATAATCTCATAGACCCCCGCCGGGCAGTAACGCTGTGCAGGCTCATCCCATGTCGGCAGGTTGACTTCCACCGGAATTGAAGCATCGGTGAGTTTCAAATGTGCTGGCTGGTTCTCTTCATGCACGGTATTCGATACAAACACTGAAGACAGACGGTCAAAGGTTAGCTTGCCATCCGGTTTTGGATAGTTTGGCTTGAAGCTTTCAGCTGCCTGGGTTTTTAGCGCAGCATGGTCTTGAACCAGATCATGCAAGGTAAAAGGCACTTTAAATACGTTCTGGTCGATGAAGTTAAAGGCACCCCCGATCCATTGACCGAACTTGTGCATTGCCGGACCAAAGTTACGCGAGTTATAGAGTTCTTCTTTTAGCCAGCTGTTGTTAAACTTGTCGGTATATGCGGTGAGTTCTTTCACAAAGAAATCTTCACCCTCTACAACACGTGCCACCGCCAGATCACCGCCTTTTTCTACACCGGCCGCAATCGCCTCAAATACCGCTTCACCGCAGAGCATGCCGGATTTCATCGCAGTATGTGAGCCCTTGATCTTGGCAAAGTTCAGGAAGCCGGCATCATCACCAATCAAAGAACCACCTGGGAAAGTGAATTTTGGTAATGAGTTAAAACCACCTTTGGTCACAGCACGCGCACCATAAGAAATACGCTTACCACCTTCCAGATATTGCTTAATTAATGGATGGGTTTTCCAGCGCTGCATTTCCATGAAGGGATACATATGCGGGTTGGTGTAGGACAGATCCACGATCATACCCAGAGTCACCTGGTTGTTCTCGGCGTGGTAAAGCCACCAGCCACCTGAAGAACCGGTTTCATTCAATGGCCAGCCGGCACCATGCATCACCAGACCCGGTTTATGCTTGGCAGGATCGATTTCCCAAAGCTCTTTAATGCCGATACCGTAGTGTTGCGGATCAGCGTCCTTGTCCAGGTTGAACTTCTGGATCAGACGTTTACCTAAGTGACCACGACAGCCTTCAGCGAAAATTGTGTATTTGGCATGCAGTTCATAACCCGGGGTAAAGTTATGCGTTGGTTCGCCATCTTTACCAATACCCATATCACCGGTTTGGATGCCTTTGACTGTACCATCGGCATGATACAGAATTTCAGACGCGGCAAAGCCCGGAAAGATCGACACTTCCAGTTCTTCGGCTTTCTGGCCTAACCAGCGCACCACGTTGCCAAGCGAGATGACATAGTTGCCATCATTATGCATGGTTTTAGGCACCATCCAGTGCGGTGCTTCCTGTGATTTTTCATCTGACAGCAGGAAGAAGGTTTTATCTTCGGTCACCGGGACATTCAGCGGGGCACCCTGTTCTTTCCAGTCCGGGAACAGCTCGTTCATGGCACGCGGTTCAAGCACAGCACCAGACAGAATATGCGCACCGACTTCGGAGCCTTTTTCTACGACACAAACGGACAAATCGTTTAAGTTGTTTTCAATTGCAAGTTGACGGATTTTGATCGCAGCAGAAAGACCCGCAGGGCCTGCGCCTACGATGACGACGTCAAACTCCATCGATTCACGTTCGATGTGTTCCATGTAGGACTCCTCATATTACTATTCGGTGGCAACCATAATCATATGATTGGGTGCTGCCATAAGTGTTCTTGGTTCCTAGACACAAAAATGCTGGTGTCTTTGATAATCTGGGCTAGTATAGTTTTAAAGCCGGTTTTAGCCAATTGGCTGAAACATATTATTTTTCCGTCATTAAGGTCTTCTTTTATGGATAAGCCAGTACCCAGCACAAATCCGACGAAAAAAGTAACTTATCCCGATGATAAAAATTTAATGGATATCGCACAATACTTAAAAGATGCACAGGGCAGTCACAAAAGGTCAATACCCCCTTTGGAGCAATGGCAGCCAAAGCATTGTGGCACAATGGATCTCAAGGTTTTAGCCAACGGCGAATGGTGGCACGAAGGTCAATTGATCAAGCGTCAGCCGATGATTGACCTGTTTGCAACGGTGCTCTGGAAAGAAAACGATAAATTCTATCTAAAAACACCAGTAGAAATGATTGAAATCGAAGTTGAAGATGAACCTTTATTTGTCAATCAGGTCGATCAGGTTGAGATCAATGGAGTGACTTATCTGCAACTGGGCACAACCACGCAAGACCTGATTATTGTCGATGCTGAACATCCAATCTTTATGCGTGAATACAAAGGTGAGTTGAGGCCTTATGTGCATGTGCGTTTTGGGATTAATGCACTGATTCAGCGTGCGGCATTTTTACATCTGGTCGAGATGGGAGAGCTTGATGAAAATCCGGCAGGCGAAACCGTTTTAAGTTTGAAAAGTGGTGATTTAGACTTGCATTTGAGCACCTGAGGTTTAAGCTTGAACGCTAGAAATTTCAAACAAGCCACCTGCAACGTTATGAGCGCTATTCAACCAATTTCCCAGCTATTAGACTCGATGCCCAATGCCACGGCAGATGCGCCTATTGGCATTTTTGACTCAGGCGTAGGCGGCTTGTCAGTCGCCCTGGAAATTGCCCGCCATTTGCCTAATGAGCGCTTTGTCTATTATGCGGATACTGCGCATGTGCCTTATGGTCCGAGAGATGATCAGGAAATTCGTGCCTTGACGGCTCAGGCGATTGAATGGCTTTATCGTCAAGGTTGTAAAGTTGCGGTGGTGGCTTGTAATACCGCTTCCGCTTTTAGTCTGGATTATTTGCGTGACTATTATGGTGAAAACTTTCCGATTATCGGTTTAGTACCCGCGCTTAAACCGGCGGTCCTGAATACCCAGTCGAAAACGGTGGCGGTATTGGCCACGCCCGCGACCTTCCGCGGCCAACTGATTAAAGATGTCATTTCCCGTTTTGCCGAACCGGCTCAAGTCAAAGTCCTGCCTGTGACCAGTCTGGATCTGGTGCCTTTTGTTGAGGCTGGGGAGCAGATGAGTGCAGCCTGTTTGCAGACATTAAAAGAGATTTTACAACCAGTTGTAGATCAGGGCGCTGATTATTTAGTGTTAGGATGTACACATTACCCCTTCCTAAAATCGTCAATTCAGTATATTTTTGGTCAAAAGCTGACATTAATTGACTCAGGATTCGCGGTTGCAAGACAAACGGCCCGAATTTTAATTAAAAATGGGTTATTATTTGAGCATGAGTCTAAAGAAAGCGTGAAAATTGAATTGGTGGTGAGTGGGCAGAATGCTGAACAGCTCCGACCGATTTTGCAGCACCTGATTCCGGCCGATTTAAAATGGCAGGTCAGTAATATGAGTGCAGTTTAAAACTCATTTTTATAATTTAAGAAGAAAGATATTTTGATTTTGGGGTGGCCATATTGGGTAAAGAAGCATGTGATAATGCATTTTTACGCAAATGTACAGGAGAAGAGGATAGCCCATGCTGGATAAACGGTACCAAGTGTTCATCTCAACCTCTGGGGCAGAAATGCAACCGGAGCGTATCATTCTGTCTCAAACACTGGTAGGAATGGGGTTTTTCTCGTGGGGACTGGAACAGCGTACACCGCTGAATACTGCATTTGCACGCCGCCAGATTGATGACTGTGATTATGTCGTGATTCTGCTGGGAAGCCAGTATGGAGAGCAGTCGGTATCGGGTGTTGGCTATATGCATCTCGAATATATTTATGCAGTGACCAAGCAAAAACCGATTATTGTGTTTATGCATGATGATCCGGCATCACGTGAAAGTGCATTGCATGATGCCAAACCGGAATTACAGGAAAAATTTAAGGAATTCCGTCAGTTATTACAGCAGGAAGTCGATCAGGTCTTTACTTACCGCAGCCTGCGAGATCTGGAAATGGCAGTGCGTTTTAACATGCCGCAAATGTTGGAGCGCTATCCGGTGACTGGCTGGGTGCGTCCCCAAAATACTCAGGCGCTACATGACGAGATTGATCAGCTGAAAGCCAAAGTGGCTCAACTGGAACGTGATGGTGGAACTGCAGAAGTTGATCCATTCCTAAGCTTGCCCAAAGTAGCGATGCATGAAATTTTTTCTTTTGAATACCGGATGCATGCTTATCAGGATGGTAACTTCAAGGAAATCAAAGTCCAGAAGAAACTGACTTGGGCGCAATTGTTGGCGTTGCTGGGCTCCACCTTTGTCAATCCGACCCCTGAGGAATTTTTCTCGAAGCGCATGAATGAATATCTGAATGAAACCGGTTTGCAGGATGCACGGGTACAGATGCCGCGTGCACATGCAGTGGCGCGTGCCCAGATGAATATCCGTGCCTTGCATAGTTTAAAAATTCAAATGCGCCAGAATGACTGGATTGTGCCATCCGGTCGTGATGACCGACAGCGCATGCTGTGGCAGATCACGCCAAAAGCGCAAAAATTGCTGGATAGCAGCTTGCTGGATTTAGATCGCACTTTTCAATATAAGTCAGCGTATTAATCCATAGAGAGAATAAATAAAAAGCTGTTAAAGTACAGGGGTTGATATCCTGACGGACGAACTGAATGTATTCTACTGCTAAAGCGAAAGTGACGATTATATTGGCAAACTTGGGCACACCAGATGAGCCTACGATTCCTGCGGTACGCCGTTTTCTCAAGCAGTTTTTATCCGACCAGCGTGTGATTGAGATTCCCAAACCGATTTGGCAAATCATTCTGCGCTTATTCATTTTACCCTTCCGTCCAAAGCGGGTATCACAGGCTTATGCACAAGTATGGGGACAGGATTCACCGATGCGTGAAATTCTGTTTGAGCAGGTCAGCGCAGTCAAGACACATCTCACCCAGCTGTATCCACAGTTTGAACTGAATGTGGTGCCCGCCATGACCTATGGCAATCCCAACATTCAGGATGTCTTGGCACAAGTCTCCGCGCAGCCACAGGAACACGTGATTCTATTTCCCCTGTTTCCCCAATATTCAGCCACGTCGACCGCACCTTTATACGATGCAGTGGCGAAATGGGTGGTTCAACAGCGCAATTTACCCGGTTTGACAGTGATCCGGGATTATTATCAACATCCTTTATTTATCCAGTCGCTGGCTCAAAGTGTACGTGACTATCAGGCAATTCATGGTAAGCCAGAAAAATTGTTAATGTCTTTCCACGGCATTCCACAGCCCTATGCCGATAAAGGCGATCCTTATGCCGACCGTTGCCGCATAACTGGTAAGCTGTTAGCTAAAGCCCTGGGTTTAAGCGAAGATCAATATGCGATCAGCTTCCAGTCACGGTTTGGCAAGCAGGAATGGATCAAGCCCTATACCGATGTTTTGCTTGAAGATTGGGCGAAACAGGGGGTGAAATCAATTCAGGTGATGAGTCCGGCATTTTCCGCGGACTGTCTGGAAACGCTTGAAGAGCTGGCAATTGAAAATGCCGAGGCTTTTAAAGCACTCGGCGGTGAAAGCTATAGTTATATTCCTGCTTTAAATAGCCGTGAAGATCATTTGCGATTGCTCAATAGTCTGCTACAGGCTAATCTGGATGCATTGACACAGACACTTGCTCATTAACTTGCCCGAGGTTTTTCACCCCATGTTACAAGTCAAAATTGTTCCGGTTACTGCATTTCAGCAAAACTGTTCGATCGTTTGGGATGCGGACACTAAAGAAGCCATTTTGATTGATGCAGGGGGCGAACCTGAAAAACTCAAAGCTGAAGTTGAAGCGCTGGGTTTAACGGTTAAAGCCTTGTGGCTCACTCATGGCCATCTGGATCATGCGGGTGCGGTTGGAATTTTGAAAAAGCTCTGGCAAGTCCCGGTCATTGGCCCACATAAAGAAGATGCGTTTTGGCTGGACATGATTCAGGAAGTTTCGGCACGTTATGGCTTTCCTATTCCAGAAAAAGTGGACGTTACCCAATGGCTTGAAGGCGGAGAAGTGTTAAAGCTGGGCGATGAAGAATTTGAAGTCCGTTTTGCACCAGGTCATACGCCGGGTCACGTGATGTTCTATAACAAAAATTATGACTTGTTATGGACAGGTGATGTCTTGTTCAAAGGCTCAATTGGCCGCACCGATTTCCCGCGTGGCAATCATCAGCAGCTCATAGATTCAATTCAGCGTGAATGTTTTAGCCTGCCGGATGAAACCCGATTTATTTCAGGACATGGTCCGATCAGCACCATTGGTTTTGAAAAGCAGCATAATCCTTTTGTTGCAGGTAAAGCGGGTTAAAAGCGTAAATAAAAGACCAATATGGTTTGGTCTTTTATTTTTATTCTGAAAAGGGATTATTGCGAAGTTGTCGCGTTTGCATGTGTATGAGCCAAGCGGCAAAAGCAAAAAGCACACCCAATACAATAAATAAACTATCTTGTTGGAAAATGCCGACTCCCAAAGAAAGAAGTGCGAGTAGACCAACCCCAATTAATATGACTCTTAAAATAATATAACCCATATTATTGCTCTAAAAATAATGTGAAAATTTAGAGTAGAACAATAATACTAAGGCTTTATGAATGATGTTAATTCGTGTTGCTTTATCTAAGTAATTTTATAAAATTCATATGATTTATTTACTTAATTTCGACAAGATTCTGCTTTCAGACAGAATTTTCGACAAGGAAGACATTTTATTCTTCGCTATTAGCGGCTTGTGGTGCATCCTGAGTAGGCAGGCTATATTCTTCATTGGCCCAAGCCCCTAGATCAATCATCTTGCAACGTTCTGAACAAAAAGGACGGAATTCATTATCTTCCCATGTGGTCAGCTTGCCACAGCGCGGACAGTTTAAAGTGGTAGGCATGGGACGACTCCAAAGAAAAATAAAGGTTCGATTAGGCAAATATAGCCGCACTTGTTAGACTTATGCGGTTTTTATTAGTTTGATCTGATTATGCCGATTCGTCAATTTCAAGCACAGCGTATGCATGCGCCCCGTGATTTTCAAAGCATCAGTCCTGAACCGGTCTGCGTCGAAGTGGGAGCGGGTAAAGGTAAACATGCCTTGTTATTCAGCAAGAACAATCCCGATACTCAACTGATTGCAATTGAACGTACCCGTGAAAAATTTCTGGCGATGCAAAAACAGCATGCTGTTGAGGGTCAAACTAATTTACAAACCGTTCATGCCGATGCTTTACCGTGGATCGTACATGCACTGTATCCGCAGCAGGTAGAACAATTCTTTATTTTATATCCAAATCCTGAACCGCATAATCCGGCACAGCGCTGGGTCAATATGCCATTTTTTGAGTTTCTGCTTTCACGCCTGAAAACCGGGGGAACGATTACTTTGGCCAGTAATATTCCTGCCTATATCGAAGAAGCAGAAATACAGGTGCGAGAGCTCTGGAAGCTGCCTTTTGTCAAAGAAGTGATTGCTGCAGATTCGGCGCGCACCCATTTTGAAATTAAATATCTGGAACGCGGCGAATTATGCCAGCAACTGATCATCAGCAAGCCTGAAAGTTATGTGACACGTTTTGATGATTTCCAGCCTTTGCAAGGGCAGAATGCCACCGTCTCGGAATAAGCAGATGAGCAAACGCATTGCTATTGTGGGCGCAGGCCCCGCAGGCTTAATGGCAGCAGAAGTGCTCAGTCAGTTTGATTATGAGCTGCATGTCTATGAGCAAAAACCGTCTGCTGCGCGAAAATTCCTGATGGCAGGCAAGACCGGCCTGAATATTTCCCATGCCGAGCCTGTGCCAGAGTTTGTACAACGTTATGATCAGGTGGAGTGGTTGTCCCCTTGGATCAAACAGTGGGATGCGGTCTGGATTCAAGACTGGATGAAACAGCTCGGTATTGAACCTTATATCGGTTCATCTGGCCGGGTATTTCCCACAGAGATGAAAGCCGCGCCCTTGCTGCGTGCCTGGCTCAAGCGTTTGGCCAGTCATGGTATCCAGTTTCATTACCGACATAAAGTCAGCCAGTTGCAGCAGCAACAGCTTGAGCTGCATGATCTGAAAAATAATGAATACCGCATTGAAGATTTTGATGCCATTATTCTGGCTTGTGGCGCAGTGTCCTGGTCAGAGTTGGGTAGTGATGGGGCATGGCAAGCCTGGCTGAAAACGGATGAAATTGAGCCATTTCAGGCCAGTAATGCCGGAGTGGAATATCCCTGGTCTCGGTTTATGCAGCCAGTCTTTGGTCAACCGTTAAAGCGTGTCGAGGCATGGGTTGGGCAAGGTGAAAAGACCATCGGCGATATCGTGATCAGTCATTATGGTCTGGAAAGTGGTCTGATCTATAAGCAGGGTCGTGGCTTACGCGAGCAACTAAAACAGGGGAAGCCTATGCAGCTGCATCTGGACCTATTCCCAAATCAAAGCATCGAACAGCTTGCGCAAAAATTACAGCCAAGTAAGAAGCAGTCTTTAACTAATGTCTGGCGTAAAGCCGGATTGGACGGTGCTAAGGCGGCTTTAGTACGGGAATTGCTAGACAAAGCAGTATGGCAAGATGCTACTGCATTAGCCAAAAAAATTAAACATTTGACCCTTCCACTCAGCGGCTTCCGCCCGATTGAAGAGGCGATTAGCTGTGCGGGTGGCGTCAAGCGTGAAGTGTTGTCAGAACAGCTACAATTGAAATCTAACCCACATGTATTTCTTTGCGGAGAAATGCTGGACTGGGATGCACCAACCGGCGGTTATCTACTGACAGCCTGTTTTGCCACAGGGCGTGCAGCGGGTGAAGGTGCGCATCAGTTTCTGACAGCAGATTAAGTCATTTTATAGCTAGGATGATCTAGTATTTATACTGAATGCAGACTCAACAGATCCGGCCTTGTTCATTCACGCTGTTTTAAAGCTGCCAGTTCAGCTTAGATTATTTTTGTATTTTATCTAAGCTGTGTGCCAATCTAGCATCCTAGACTATTCCTTCACTTGCCGGGAAGCGGGTTCTTTCTTGGCGAGATCCGGATATTGCGAACGCCAGCGTTCCAGTTGTTCTTGGGCGTGTAGATATTTCCCTAGACCTTTGACATTCTCACTGGCTTCATTCACGGGTGTAGCTTGAGTCTTGGGAGTATTGAGTAATTTGTCCTGATGTTCCCAGTATTGATACATTAAGCCCTGAATATAACGGCCCTGTTCGGTTTTCAGTTCTAAAGCCTTCAACATATTCAATGCTGACTGGACATGATCACGCTGACGTTGCTGGACAAATTCTTCTGTCATATTTTCATCATCGCGCATGCTGTTTAATTCTTTTTCCAAGTCGCTGCTCATTTCCTGAAAGCGCTGTTCATAATCCGTCAATGCAGCAATATCATGCGGATCATCAGCAGTTTTAGGGAAGTCTTTCAGTGGCTCGGTTTTCAGTTCCTGCATGACTTGATCTGAAGCCGTATTATCTGTTGTCGCTTCAGTCGGAGTTTCGGTCGTTTTCTGGTCACATGCCATCAGCAGCATGGCCGCAGCGAACAACAGCGTTCGTGTCATTCCTGGTATTTTATGCATGATCGCCTCCTGTTTTTAATTACTTTTCTTGAACACATAGATATGGGTGACATAAGGAAAATCGATCATTTCCTCTGCGCTTTTGGCTGTATATTGCTGGATGATCTGTTCAAATTGTTGTTTTAACTGTGCCTGCTGCTGTTCAGGCATGGCTGCAATAAAACTAGTCGAGAGCAGCCGCTTGGATACCACCTGCTCGACACTGCCATGCTGTTGCTGGGTCATTGTGGTTTCTGCATAGGGCTGAAATAGCGTTTGCTGTGCAAAGACCTCGCGCCAGGTGCCGCTATGATAGCGCGGCGTATCGCCTTCCAAGGGGGCAATACAATCGGCCAAGGCCTGAACCCAGTCGATCCGAGTATCGCGCTGATTCCAAATTAACACCAGATAACCCTGCGGTTTGAGTACCCGATCTAATTCTTGTAAGGTAGCAGAATCGGCAAACCAGTGAAATGACTGTGCACAAAATACCGCATTCAGGCTATGATCAGGCAGGGGAAGTTGATGGCTAACGCCTTCAAGAGTATGAATGTCCGGATGCGCCTGTTGTAATTGAGCCAGCATTTCCGGGACAGGATCAATCGCGATAATGTGCTTACTGAGCGGGCGTAAATAGGGGATAAACTTGCCGGTGCCGCTGCCCAAATCCAAAAGATGCGCATCTGCAGGCAAAGCCAGCGTTTCACTCAGCCACTGGCTGATTTCTGCCGGATAATCGGGACGCACTTGCTGATAGAGCTCAGCCGACGCACTAAAACCCCGTTTTGCTGCAGGATGTAATGATTGTGTCATATTTTGCGCTTTTTAATCTTTTTGATCGATATAAAATAGCATATTCACTTTTTTGACAGCGTTCATTGACTGAATTGTTGTGGAAGGGTTCGATTTACCAGCATGGGAAAGTTATGGACAAGCAGATTGTTTTTGAAGATGAACATATACGCGCGATTTTTATGCCGGGATCTTCTTCAGAACTGATTTTTTCATTTGGCGATTTGATTACCCGTGCCAAGGGCCTCAACATCAATGCAGAAAAGTCACTGGCGAAATTCGAGTTTAATGTGCTTGGTATTATGCCCAAGCATAAATCCTGGTTTCCGCAAGGTTCCATGTGGAACATGTTGCAAGCCATCGCAGATCTGATTGCGCCGTTTCAGCAGCGTATTGCGTATGGCGGTTCGATGGGTGGCTATGCCGCGATCAAATATTCCCGTGCCTTGGGCGTGCAACGGGTGGTGGCGATGGTGCCGCAATATTCGATTGATCCGGAAGATGTACATGATGCCCGCTATAACATGTTCTATCAGCCAGAGCTGAATTCCAATATGCGGGTTGCGGCCGAAGATATCGACAACGCCTGTGAATATATTATTGTGTATGATCCCTACTGTGCCGAAGATCGTGCCCATTATCTGAAATTAGAGGCACTAATCCCACATCATCATGTGCTGCATTTGCCTTTTACCGGCCATGATGCGATCGCAGTTTTGGCTAGTTCCGAATTGCTCTATGACTTTTTGGTACATGACTATGAGCCGAGTTATTTCTACCAGAAAATGCGTCGGGTCAAGAAAAACAGCAAGTTCTATTATCGCAAGGTGATTGAAAATGTCTTGCCACGACACCGGATGGCCTTAGGACACATTCTGAAAAATAACGATCTGCAACTGGATAACCAGTTTTTTGATGCCAGCCAGAAACAGGTGATTTTGCGGGAACTGTTACGCAATAAACAGGTTGATCAGCATGACCTGCTCAAACTGGGCATTCATGTGAATTTGCCGCAGGAAAATCGTCAGTTGCTGTTGGACCAGTATGGGCATGGTCTGGTATTTAATGTCATCAGCCATAAAATCGAAAGTTATGCAGAAGGCGCAATTGCCCTGAACCATAAATTCCTGATTCCGATTTATGCCAAAGGTAATGGTTTATTGAGTATTAATCTGAATGATGAACGTTATTTGGTGGTGATGAATGACCGGCATATCATGAAACTGATCAAGGAACAGGATGAGCTTAGTCTGGGCATGCACCCGATTTTAATGAAGCGTTATAGCGATTTTTATATGTTTAGCTATAAGCAGCTGAATCTGAGTACCAATGAGTATGGTGCTGCTGCTTTTATCAACGATAGTGACAAAAATACGCAGTTTGTGACGCACAGCGAGATAAATTAACTAAAATTTTTATAAAAAACAATTACTTGACTTGTGATGAGCTTGGCATAATATAGAGATAAGCGGTATAAATAATAAACCAATTATATCGTTCCCGATGGTTGAAACGAAGAAGGGGATCTCTATGATGCAAGCGACTCGGATGATGCAAGTATGTTTTATCTTCGGTTTGGTTCTACCCAATCTGGCGCATGCAGAAACTGTGCATCCTGCAGTGATCATGGTCAGTGCGTCCATCATCTTTATGATTATTCTGTCTGTGTATGTGGTGTATCGAATTCGCAAGTCACTACGTAATCATATGGATAAACCGCTGGATTAATTGCATCAGGCTGGAAACAGGTTGAAAAGCCTCAATGACTTGTTTTAAATGACAGACATAAATTGTCAAACAGGATTGAGGGAATAGCCATGAAAGCCGTTTATTTAGACTATGCTTCTTTAGACCAGCAGGATTTAGACTTTCAGGCACTGCATGCAGCATTTGATCAGCTTGTGTTGTATCCAACGACTTCGGCTGCCGAGATTGCTTCCCGTGTGGCCAATGCTGATGTGATGATCACCAATAAAGTACTGATTGATGCTGCGACCATTCAGCAATCTCCTGACCTGAAATTAATCCTGATTTCTGCGACGGGCACCAATAATGTCGATCTTGCAGCAGCCAAGGCCCGTGGCATTGTGGTCTGTAACTGTCAGGCCTATGGAACGTCTGCGGTTGCACAACACACAATCATGCTGATGCTGAATCTGGCCACTTCATTCCTGTCTTATCAACGTGCACTGCAACAAGGTCAGTGGCAAAAATCCTCACAGTTCTGTTTGCTGGATGCACCGATTGTAGAGCTAGCCGGAAAAACATTGGGCATTGTCGGTTATGGGGAACTGGGCCATGCGGTGGCGAAACTGGCCGAAGCCTTTGGCATGAAAGTTCTCATTGCAGCGTTGCCAAACCGTCTGGTGGATGCATCGCGTGTGCCATTTGCCGAGCTGCTTCCTCAAGTCGATTTTCTCAGTCTACATTGTCCACTCACTGAAGATACCCGCCATTTAATCAGTCATGCTGAACTGGAGACAATGAAAAGCAGTGCATTTTTAATTAACTGTGCGCGTGGCGGGATTGTTGATGAAGCGGCATTGGCTGAGGCGTTGCGAGCAGGCAAGATTGCCGGTGCAGCGACAGATGTTCTAACGGTAGAACCACCGAAACAGGGCAATGTGCTGCTCGACTCTACGATTCCCAACCTGATTGTGACACCGCATAATGCCTGGGGCAGTGTCGATGCAAGACAACGGATTGTGGATCAAATGGTCGAAAATGTAGCAGCATTTAAACAGGGTCAGCCGATTCGACAGGTCAATTCATAGATCGCGTCGATACAAGGTAATAGTTTTATTTTCTAAAAATTAAAAAAGCCCATCACGGGCTTTTCTTATCAATCAGTTACCGCATAACTGGTAGCTGATCCTGACTGGGGTTGAGTCTGTGGTGTATTTGGGTTTTGCGTCGCACTCGACTGGCTTAAAGGCTGCTGCACGATAGGTGCCTGTTGTGAATTTCCACGCCAGACTTCTTTGGTCTGCTGGATTTTCTGACCGGTTTGTTGGGCTGCCTGAGTTGCACCCTGATCTACTTTTTGTAGTGTATCAGAGGTTGCAGATTTGGTATTGCTCCAGGCCCGGTCTACCCCCGGCTTGATTTTGGCAATGCCTTTTTCCGTTGCTTCACCGACTTTCTCAGCAGTATTAATCACGCCTTCCTGTGCTTTATAAGCAAAGACATGCAGCAGGTTCGGATTTTCACCATAAGGCTTAACCGGTTTAGCAGACTGAGTCGTGGTTTGTGCAAATGCTGGAACAGAAAGCATTATTAAAGCAGTCATTAAAATAATTGGGGTTTTGATATTCATTATGGATCGACCTCGAATTCGTTTAAGTGCGGTCTGAGTTTGTTTTTCAGTGTAACGGATAATGGGTCAAAAACAATGAATATCCTGTGAAGAGTGCAGGCCTTTCAGGTTGATCTGTGCCGGAATATTGTAATTTTTAAAGAAAGGGCAGTAGAAATCAGATGAAGGGGCGAATTGAGTTTTAGCAAAATAAAAGCCCTGTTTTTATACTTAAACAGGGCGATTTTTTTAGTCACATTGTGTCAGCGCATCTTTGGCGAAATGTTCGCGTAAGCTGACAAAGTTCTTTTGTACACTTGCATCGTGCAGGTCAAATTTTTGTGCAGTACTGGTTCCATCGCGCTGGAAAGTCGCTGAGCCGGCATCGATTAGAGTCATGCCTTTAAATGACCATTGTTCAATAACACGGTTATTGCCAATATCGCCGGTGAATTCAATCACGCATTTGTCGAGGAATTTAGTCAGTTTTGCCTTGTTGTTGGTGGTAGCTGGAACCACTTCGAGGTTTTGTACTTCTTGCAAGACGCCAACCTGAAGCTGTGGGATTTTGGGTGCAGATGTACAAGCTGTAACTGCGATACTCGCAAGACCAGTCAGAATGAGGGTTTTAAATTTCATATGATTCTTTCTTGTTGAGTGTTGTTAGATTGAGTATAGGAAATATAAAGTGAAATGCCTATAACAAATAGTCTAAATATTGTTTTGGTTGAAGATGTTGAATATCTTGATTTACGACATCAATTTTCTTCATATTAGGGGCAGATAGAAAGCTTATAGACCCCACTATAATAAGCACAAAAATTAATACTATTGCATGGCGTAAGCGGAAAATTTTTAGATCACGAATGTAGATTAACTTTAAATGTTCATAAGCTAATTCTTTTGAAATATCTAGAGAGGTGTCTTCAATTTCATTTTTGTAGTCTTGGACAGATTTTGTGGCAAAGTTCTTTGTTCGCCAAAAAATATTTAATAATTTGAAGTTAAATAAACCACCGCCAAAATATAGCCCTTTTTGATTTGTATTATCTGAAATATGCTTACTAGGATTATCTATTGCGGAGAGTGCTAAAAGTAAAATAAGAACGGTTGCTAGCCACATTACAAAAATTATGGCTGCTAAAGCATGCTGCCACCAAAACTCGTTAATTGTTAAATATTTGAAAATTTCTCTTATTTGAGGAAAAGGAACAATTAAACCTGCTAATAAAGCCCCAATTTTAAAATCTATAGCACGAATATTTTGTTGGGTGTCTTGGATAGCTGAATGAAGAAAATCAAGTTTATCCATTGGCTTGAACCCATGTATTCATCAATATATTTATAACATCACACTCATAGAAATCCGTATAAGGTACTTTGTCACATAGCTTTTTATTGTCATCATTTAAATTTTGGTGAAATACATCAGAAAGAATGATTGGTTTGCGCCATCCTTTGTTTGCATTATTGCAATAGTGAGCTGTTTTTCCAATTAGTTCGCCGATCCAAGTAACTTCATTGATACCACTACCTTTATAGCCAGCTTTTATAACTAAAGCTTGTCCATAATGAAGCCCCATACCAACTTTAAGCTGAGTATAATTTTTTTTCTTAAGTTTTATATTTAAAGTATGAATTAGTGAATTAGCTTTAGCAGCGGTAGTAAATACCTCATTAATTTGGACAGTTGTTTCTGTATTGAATACCCCCCAAACACAATCACCTTCAATATAAATTTGCTGGATATTTTGATTACCGTTAAGGAGCGCAACCAATTCAGAAATATAGGCTCTATATATTTTTGCTAAAACTTTCTTTTGATGTTGAGTAGCTAGGTCTTTTGAACCACGTAGATCAATAAATAAAGCAGAGCAATTTATATGATAGCCGTTGGTGTATGTTAGATCATCTATACCAGGTACTTTATTACTCTCTTGATAATTATTATCTGAAGAGTCTAATATTTCATCAATTCTTTCACGGCTTTTTTCAAAATCATATGATTTGTAATTTGCTTGCATTTTTTATTCATTCATTAAAAACCCCACTAACTTATAGCGGGGTTTTGTTTAACTTTCAAGCAATTAAGGCTTAGTGCTGTAACACCGAAATATCTGCCACTTTCGTAAACAACTCACGAAGCTGTGCAAGCATACGTAAACGGTTTGCTTTCAGGTCGGCATCATCCGCCATCACCATGACACCGTCAAAGAATGCATCAACAGGCGCACGAAGTGCAGCAAGTGCAGACAATGCAGCAGTGTAGTCTTTGGCAGCAAATAACGGCTCAACTTGAGGCGCAATTTTAGCAAGTTCAGCGAACAATGCTTTTTCAGCATCTTCAACCAAGTTTGCTTCAACTACAGCACCTTCAGGAGCAGTTTCTTTCGCTAAGATATTCGCAACACGCTTGTTGGCAGCAGCCAACGCAGCAGCTTCAGGCAATGCACGGAAGTGATTTACCGCATTTACACGCTTGTCAAAATCAAGCGGAGATTTTGGTGAAAGCGCTTGAACGGCTTGAATCACATCAACTGCAACACCTTGGTCTTCGTATTTCGCACGGTAACGACCTTCAAGGAATGCAACCGCATCCGCTAAAGTCTTGTCGTGATCTTTCAATACATCGCCATAAGCAGCAAGTGCAAGTTTGATCAGGTCTTCAATCGACACATCAAGCTCGTTTTCAGTCACAAGACGTAAAATACCAATTGCAGAACGACGCAGTGCAAACGGGTCTTTAGAACCTGTAGGTGCTTGACCAATACCGAAAATACCTGTGAGCGTGTCTAAACGATCCGCAAGGGCAATCGTAGTACCTGTCTTCGTCTTAGGTAAAACGTCACCCGCGAATTTAGGTAGATATTGCTCACCTAAAGACTCAGCCACTTCAGCATTTTCACCTTCAAGACGCGCATAGTAAGTACCCGCGATCCCTTGAAGTTCTGGGAATTCACCCACAAGTTCAGAGGTTAAGTCACATTTTGCAAGAAGCGCCGCTTTTTCAGCATCTTCCGCTTTTGCACCTGTAATAGGCGCAAGTGCTACAGCCAATTTCGCAATACGTTCAGACTTGTTCCAAAGCGTACCCAATTCAGCTTGGAATACCATGTTTGCAAGTTTCTCTTTACGAGACGCAAGCGGTTGCTTTTGATCTTGCAAGAAGAAGAATTCAGCATCAGACAAACGTGGACGAACCACTTTCTCGTTACCTTCAATAATTTGTGTCGGGTCTTTCGACTCAATATTTGACACAGTAATGAAGTATGGTTGAAGTTTATTGTCAGCGTTCACTAAGCAGAAGTACTTTTGGTTGTCCTGCATGGTGGTGATCAAGGCTTCTTGAGGAACAGCAAGGAAGCGTTCTTCGAAGCTAGCACGAAGCGCAACAGGCCATTCAACTAAGGCTGTTACTTCGTCACGAAGGTCAGCAGGGACAATCGCAATGGCATTGACTTCATCAGCAAGTGCTTTCACTTGACCATCAATGATTGCTTGACGCTCTTCAAATGAAGCCACAACATGCGCTGCTTTTAACTTCGCTAAGTATTCGTCAGCGTGCGTTAAAGTAATCGCTTCAGGTGCGTGGAAACGGTGACCATACGTCATGTTACCTGCTTTGTGATCCTGAATGGTTGCATCAATCACATCGTTATCTTTTAACAACACCACCCATTTCACAGGACGTACGAATTCAGTACGGCTTGCTGCAGAACGCATACGTTTTGCAATTGGAAGGTTGTCTAAAGCTGCTTGTAAAATTTGTGGCAGTAAAACGTCCAGGCTTTGACCCTTTACGTCTTTCAAATAACAAACTTTTTCAACTTTACCCGCTTGGAAAGTTGATACTTGATCAACTGTGATGCCTTGACCACGCATAAAGCCTTCAAGTGCTTTGGTTGGGTTGCCTTCAGCATCAAAGGCTGCCTGTTTGGCAGGGCCGTCAAAACGTTTTTGTGTGTCTGCTTGTGCAGCATCAACATTGACAATTTTAAGTGCAAGACGACGAGGTGCTGCATAGGCTTCGATTGAATCAAACGCTAAGCCAGCATCTTTTAAGCCTTTAACGGTTTCTGCATGTAGTGCATCACGTAATTTTTTCAGGCTTTTTGGTGGAAGTTCTTCACAACCCAATTCGAACAAAACGGTATGTTTAGACATTATTTGCTCTCCTTGTTTGCTTCTTTCGCTTCTGCTTCAACTTGCGCTTTTAATTGTGCCAACACTTCATCACGTAATGCAGGTTCAGCCATTGGGAAACCAAGTTCCGCACGTGCTGCTACATAGCTGGTCGCAATAGAACGTGCCAAGGTACGTACACGTAAAATGTAACGCTGACGTTCAGTCACAGAAATTGCGCCACGCGCATCCAATAAGTTGAAACTGTGTGATGCTTTCACGACTTGCTCATATGCAGGAAGTGGAAGTTTCGCTTCAATTAAACGTGTTGCTTCAGCTTCATAGAAATCGAACAATTCAAACATTTTTTCAACGTTGGCATATTCGAAGTTATAGGTCGATTGTTCCACTTCATTTTGATGGAATACATCGCCATACGTCACGGTACCGAACTGACCTTTGGTCCAAACCAGATCGTAAACTGAGTCTACGCCTTGCAAGTACATGGCAAGACGTTCAAGACCATACGTGATTTCACCAGTCACTGGGTAGCATTCAACACCACCGACTTGCTGGAAGTAAGTGAACTGCGTTACTTCCATACCATTCAGCCAAACTTCCCAACCTAAGCCCCAAGCACCCAGTGTTGGAGATTCCCAGTTGTCTTCTACGAAACGAATGTCGTGAACTAAAGGATCAATACCGATCGCTTTTAATGAGTCTAGGTAAAGCTGCTGGATGTTGTCCGGGTTTGGCTTAAGCACCACCTGGAATTGATAATAATGTTGCAAACGGTTCGGGTTTTCACCATAACGACCATCTTTCGGACGACGTGACGGTTGAACATAAGCGGCATTCCAGGTTTCAGGACCCAGCGCACGAAGGAAAGTCGCAGTGTGGAATGTCCCTGCACCCATTTCCATATCATAAGGTTGCAAAATGACGCAGCCTTGCTCCGCCCAGTAAGTTTGTAAGGCAAGAATTAAGCCTTGGAAGGTATCAATATGCGATATGGCGCGACTCATGGTCATCCACTTAAAATTAGAGAAAAATTGTGCTCAATTATAAGGACTTTGCAGGGGAGTGGCAAAGGGTTAATGTAGGGATACTTTTCTGAAAAAAATAAAACAGGCTTAAAGGATACGCGGCATTTAGAAGCTTACTGCGATTTTAGCTGTACTGGCCGATACAGGCTGATCTGAAAATCAGGAATAAATCAGATGTATGGCATGCTGTTAAGCGGAGAGTCATAAAGTTCAACGGATCTCATACGATTGCGATCCTAGGATTAGTTTAATATTCACGTAATATAATAATGCTTAAAAATAAGGAACTTCATGACCACTTACAAAATTCAATGCCATTTAAAATACACGGTCGTGCAACCGACAGAATTTATTTTTATGCTTCAGGTAGCACATCATTCCGATCAGAATATTCTCGAAGAAAAACTCAGCTTTAATCTGCCCGTAGCATGGCATGAATTTCAGGATGCTCAGCATCAAAACCGTCATGTTCGGCTACAGGTTGAACCCTGTGACGCTTTTGAGCTGAATTATACGGCGACAGTGGTTCGTCAACCGAGTCTCTCTCTTGAGCTTCAGCAAGGTCTGAAAGAAGTGGCCATTCCTGAGCTGCCCGATGAAGTATTGCCTTATTTATTGGCCAGCCGTTATTGTAATTCGGATTTATTACTGGAAATGGCGAAACGCTCATTTGGCTGGATGACACCGGGCTATACGCGGGTCAAGGCGATTGAACAGTGGATTTATAACAATATTTTTTATGTGTCTGGTAGTTCCGACCAATTTACCACTGCCACAGATGTACTGGTGCATCGTGCAGGCGTATGTCGTGACTTTGCCCATTTAGGCATTGCCCTATGCCGTGCCTTGGGAATTCCGGCACGCATGGTGGTCGGTTATGTGGAAATTGAAAAGTTTTTACCCGATTTTCATGCCATTTTTGAAGCCTATTTAGACGGTGGCTGGGTGCAGTTTGATCCGACCCGTTTGGCTCCAGTCGAAAATCTCATTCGGATCGGCACTGGAATCGATGCCGGAGATGTGGCATTTTCAACCTATTATGGTGAGGTCGAGCTGTTAAAAATCCAGCCATTGATTCAACCTGAATGAATGATAGGCCGTAATAAAAGTGATCTAAGAGATATCTAAGTGAAATGGCTTAAAAGGATTTTTTCCATTCCAGAGGTGGGCGGAGATAGCGCAGCCCTTATAAAAAAATCTGGTTGAGTATTTTAAGCTAAGCGAAATATTGTTTTAAAAAGCCTGCGTTCGCGAATGATGAAAAGATGTAAAACACAGATGCCTTTCATCTGGCTTGGTTCTATAATGCCCAAAATCTATAAACAATAAGATCAGGCGCACTGTGTTTCACTCCCATCTCGACTGGCTCAATACCTTAAAACCGAATTTCAAAGTCCTGCCACTTAAAGACCGTCTGCTCTGCGGAGCTGGAGCACTATTGGGTTTGGTCGTCTCGTCCTTGTTGAGTTTATGGATTCTGGGGGATTTTGAAGCCTGGTATATTGCCCCGATGGGTGCATCTTCGGTATTGCTGTTTGCTGTGCCGGCCAGCCCTCTGGCGCAGCCCTGGAATATTCTGGTCGGCAACACCATTGCTGCCGTGATTGGCGTGAGCTGTGCCTTGTTAATTGCCAGTCCAACTGAGGCTTTTAGTGTAGCCGTGGCTTTGGCAATTGTCCTGATGATGACCACAGATTCCCTGCATCCACCGAGTGGCGCCGTGGCCATTACCGCAGTGCTGGGCGGCCAGCCGGTGCATGAACTCGGTTATGCCTTTGTATTTTATCCGGTACTACTCAATTCAATTTTACTGATGGTAATTGCCATTGTCTTTAACCGGATGATTGGCAAGGATTATCCGCAGCAAGCTCAACTAAATACTCGTTCCAAGGATCCGACGCCGACCCAGAAAGTCACCATCCAACCGCAGGATATTCAGGAAGTGCTGGATCAGCGCACCGAGTTGCTGGATATCAGTGAATATGACCTGCAAAAAATCATTCTGGAGGCACAAAACCGCGCCAATGCGCGTGCGGTACATGAATTTAGCTGCCAGGATATTATGACGAAGGATGTAGCAACCCTGCATGAAAATGATGATATCCAGCACGCATTGGACAAGTTCAAGCAAATGAACCTGATGAGCCTGCCCGTCGTTAATGCCGATGAACAACTGGTCGGTACACTGGCAATGTATCAGGTGGTGGAATGGTTCAAGCGCGCGGCTGATGTCCGTAGCAGCTGGGAGCATCAGGTCAAACATATCATGACCCGTAAGGTAATTACGGTGCAGCCTTTACAACCCATTCAAGATCTGGTGCCGTATTTTGTCGAGCGTTCGTTCAACTATATTCCGGTGGTGAGCGAGCAGCAATTGGTGGGAATTATCAGTCGGGCAGATATGATTGCCGCACTGAATCAGGAGCTGAATCATTTTAAAATGAAAGTTTAAAACCGAATTAAAACGGAATTTAACAGAGCATGTGTGATCAACTCTGGCCAGCTTGCCGGCTGAGAAAACTGTAAAATAGTGCCATCGGCAGGGAAAAACACAGCAGAAACAAAAAATGGGAACTAAAATTTTCACTTGAAGGATGCGAGATATAGGCCAGAATCAGGGTTCCCAGTACGCAGCTCATTAAAATCGTCATAATATTAAATAGCTGATAATAGCGTAGCAGCAGGTGAGTCACTAATAGAAAAGGAAAGACCATCACCCAGTAAGTCAGGCAGACAAAAAAACTAATAAAAAGCGCTGAAAACAGGCTCTTGAAAATGGAGAAAATCCCAGAGCTGGCTTCATGAAATAGCGCATAAGGGAATAAAATTACAGCTATGATCAGAGGTGCAAGCGCGAGGTTAAATGTCATTTTCCAAGGGGAATTCTGGATCGGTTGAGAGATTAAGTGAAATATCCTGTCCACTATCTATCTGCTACTTTTTGATGTTTTTAATATAAAGACTTTATCTTTATCATTGTTAAAAGCATATTATTTTTCGATGAGAGAAAGATTCAACATATAGGCGATTGATACGACAAAGCACACCGGAGTGTGCTTTGTAGAGGGTGTGATGTTTAAGAGCTGTAATGATTAAATAAAGAACCAGTAAATAAACAGTGAAATAATAAAGATACACATGATATTCAGCACAAAACCAACTTTCATCATTTCGCTTTGCTGGATATGACCGGTTCCAAAAACAATCGCATTTGGTGGGGTGGCTACCGGCAGCATAAAGGCACATGAAGCACCAATACCAATGACGATCACCAGAATTTCTTTGGGCATTCCCATCTGATCCGCAATTGCGGCAAATACTGGTACTAGCAGGGCAGCCGAAGCGGTATTACTGGTAAATTCAGTCAGGAAGATAATAAAAGTAGCGACTACAAAAATAATCATCAGCGGGGAGGTATCACCAAAGGCATTGGCCAGAGTTTGACCCAGTACCAGCGAACTGCCTGAATCCTTTAGAATGGCACTCAAGGTCAGACCACCACCAAATAGATATAACACCCCCCAATCAGTATTTTCTGCAATCTGTTTCCAGCTTGCGGTACCCAGAATCACAACCATACAGGCAGCCGAAATTGCAATCCAGGTATCCGGCTGGGAAATACCAAAAATTTCAGTGAATTTTTTACTGAAAATCCAGGCAATTGCAGTACAAAGAAAGAGGATCATGGTGGCTATACGGGTTCTGGTCCAAGGAATATCTTCGGTCGCAAATTGTATTTTATGATTCAGTTTTGGACGTAGTACCAGATATAAACTGACCAGCATGGCAGGAAGAATAATGAACATCATCGGCAAGCCGATTTTCATCCAGTCGGCAAAATCATAGCCGAGGGCCTTGGCGGCAATGGCATTCGGAGGGGAACCGACCATGGTGCCCAGTCCGCCAATACTGGCCGAATAGGCAATGCCGAGCAGGATAAAGACAAAAGTTTTACGATCCTTGCTGACATCCAGATGTGAAAGCAAACCCAGAGCCAAAGGCAGCATCATGGCAGCAGTCGCCGTATTGGAAATCCACATGGACAGAAGCGCTGTCACCACAAAAATCGCTAGTACAGAAATACCCAGATGCCCTCTGGACATGGAGATGATCCACATGGCAATTTTCCGGTCCAGTTTCTGGATATGCAACGCCGTTGCCAGCGCAAAACCACCAAAAAACAGGAAAATGACAGGATCGGCAAAAGTGGCCAAAGCGGCTTGTGTGGTAATCGGAACCAGTTCCTCACCAGAGGCCATTGGCATGGCCAGCAATACCGCCATCACGGGGATGAGTAAAGCTGTAATCGTGATATGAATGGCTTCAGTCAGCCATAAGATACCGATAAAGGCTAAAAGGGCCAGTCCTTTATTGGCATTCTGGTCATAGGGCAGGTAAAGATATAAGCCATAGGCTACGATGGCTGCGACAAGAATAAGGATCCAGCCTTTCAGCAGTCCTTTGGGCATAGCATTGGTCGGGGTAGCTAGGTTGGTCTGAGTCATATGCTCTCCTTGCAAGGTGTTTATTTACGTCATTTTTATATGCCAGCTTTGAATTTGTAATTTTGATTTGTTTAAAAAATATCCTATTTAAAGATACTATAACCAGATTGTTGCAATAATCCAGCACTTTGCCAGAGAGCATACAAGCCCAAACCCAGAAGTAAAGCCAGGACAATCCATTTGAAGTGCTGCTGAGATAAACGATGGCGTATTTTGCCTCCAATCCAGACACCAGCAAGGGCGAATAAGCTGATCCCGATCAGAATATGCTGTTGATGGGTTTCCAGTGTGATCAGAATTGGAAACAGTAAAACCAGCTGGATCAGTTTACCGGCAATGAAATTGAGATTACTGATAATGACAATATCTGTTTTAGAGAGTTGGCAACTCATCAGATACATCATCAGAAAAGGTGCCATGGCATTGGTTGCACCTCCAATAATGCCGGCCAGTAAACCAAAACAGAGCATGCTGGAAATATGCGGACTAACTTGTAAGGGGCGTGCCCGTAACTGGTCCAAGACATAAAATATAATTACCAGACCCAATAACAGTTTTAAATAAGCCTCATTTAGCCAAAGTAATAGCTTGACCCCGAGTACACTGCCGACCAGGCTACTAAGCATTAATGGCCAATAACGTTTTATATAATAGCCAATACTATTCAACAGGCTATGCGCAGGGTCAGCATTCAGCATGATCAGATTCAGCAGCAGACAGGGCAGAATGACAAGGGTAACCGCGATGCTAAGCGGATATGCGCTGGACAGAACAGCCGTACTCATCATAGGAAAGCCAAAGCCGCTTAAACCATGCAGCAGGGCTGCGACGGCACAGAGCCACAGCATCATCCATTCTGCCTGAGTCATGTGAAATCCATTTCAAAAATTGGAATCTTGAACTTATCGTGAATTCAACTGAGAAAGAAAGTGAAAAGCTGTAATACAGTTAAGAAATAACAAAAAAATATAGGCAAAAAAAAGCCACGATAACTTGGGGAAATTACCGTGGCATCAAAATTTCATCCCATTTAACCGGGGTGAAAGAGGAAGCTCTGCGATGAAACTGGTTTAAGAACTCTTGTTAAAAATGACCGTACAGCTTAATAGCGTTTATCCTGATTTACTGTACGCACAGGATTCTGATAGCCCTGAGGTTGATGAACGCTGTCATGATCAATTCTGTACTGTTTTTTCGGCATGATTAACCACAGCACCAGATAAACCAAAATACCCGGGAATGCGGCACTCATGATTGAAATCACCACAAAAATCAGACGTAATAAATTCGCGTTCCAACCAAAACGTTCAGCAATACCACCCATCACACCTGCAATCATGTTTGAGCGGTTAGAGCGATATAAACCAACATTGGCCATTAAAATCTCCTGATTAAAAATAGGTTTGAATCCTAAAACGGATCCATACTTAAAGAAATGGAGTTTGCTTAAGCTTTTTAAAGTGCTGATTAAAAATAAAATCGTTAAGTAATGTTAATAAAGATTAAAACCAGATCTAAGAGCTACTAACATAGTGAAAATTCTATTGAACTCTTGTGTAAAGTTCAGCAGCTTTGCTGTGTGCTTTTTGCTCGCCATGTTTCCTATTTAGGTTTGTTAAAAATGAAATTGGATGTATCACGTTGTACATTAAACAGTTTTTTTAAATGTAGCCTGATGTTGGGGAGTGTGGTAATTTTCCAGGCTTGCGACCAGCAGCAAGTCAAACCTGCACAGGAAGGTCAGGCGACCTCAGAAGAGGGCGTTAAAATTTCCACTGCCAATACGAAGGCCGATGTAGTGACTGTCAGCGCCAAATCCTTAACTCAGGTCGCAGGGCAGGCGACTGTTCCGGTAGAAGCTGATTTAAACCCTCGCACTGTGCCAGAGGATGCTAAAGCATTTATTGGCCGCTATCATACTGAAATCGATTGTGATGGCCGCTTTGCGCCCTGTACTGAAGGTAAGGCAGAATTTATTTTGACTTTACTACCGGACGGTACGGTGCATCGCAGCATTTTGCAGTATGGGAAGGTATTTATTGATAATACCAAAAATAGCACCGCTCACAATATCACCTACCGTAAAGACCGCTGGTTTATCAATCCTGAGCGTACCGATATAGTAGTGAATCGTAAAGAAGGGGCGAGCTTTTACTATAAGATTAAAGATTCAAATCACTTAGTCATGAATCTGGAAAAAATCTATAGTGAAAAGGAAAGAACCAACCGGGAATTATTTGATCGCGGTTATCCGGCACCGTCAAAAGCCTATGAACTGGTCAAAGACACATCCTTTCATATTCAAAAATAATGCCCGATAAAAATCGGCTGATCTGGTCGAAAGCTTAATTCAAATACGATTTAGATTAGACAATAAAGGCGAGTGGTGGGAACGCGTGAGCATAAAATCTAGGCGCAGAAATACACGACCAAAACATCGCAATTTAATTAAAATATCATAAAGTAAATCAGAGGAACATTCTAAGGAAAGAATGGTGGGTCGTCCGCGATTCGAACGCGGGACCAACGGATTAAAAGTCCGCTGCTCTACCAGCTGAGCTAACGACCCTGAGGAATAAAAATGATGACCATTTTTATGACGCAAGAGTGTGGTGTACTTTTACGTGATCCTTTCGGAAGATGGTGGGTCGTCCGCGATTCGAACGCGGGACCAACGGATTAAAAGTCCGCTGCTCTACCAGCTGAGCTAACGACCCATCAAGGAATATCAAATAAGTGGTGGGTCGTCCGCGATTCGAACGCGGGACCAACGGATTAAAAGTCCGCTGCTCTACCAGCTGAGCTAACGACCCTGAACCATCATTCAAACTTGGTTTGAATGTGCAGTGCAAGTCAAGCTAAATAGCTTAAAGCACCACTTTGTTTGATGGAGCGTATTGTAGCAAGATCTCATTTCAGCGCAAGCAAAAAATAACAAAGTTGCCCATGTTTGATTATAAATACAACAATTATGCTTTATCTAAACAAAAAATAGGCAACTTCAGTACTTAGAAGCGATATTGATAGGCCTGAATATTGGCAAAAATCTCTGCGGTGAGCTCCGAATATGCCGTTGCACCTGGCAATAACACCAGCAGGCGTTCATCGGTTTTACTCGGATCAAATGCTTGCTCTTTCAATTTATTTTTCTGGTATTTAAAGGTACCTGTAGTTTCAATCTGCTGTTGTATACGTAAAAATACCGGTACCGCATAAGCCGGCAAGCATTTTTTAAAGCAAGCGGCCATGGCTGCTAAATCTGCACCATTTAATTCTACATCGGGTTTCAGGGTAATCGCGGCCATGCCGGCACGACCATTGGTATTGGGAATTTCTACACCATACACCACCGCTTCAACGATTTTGTCATACTCAGTCAGCATGTTTTCAACTTCAGTGGTGGAAACATTTTCACCTTTCCAACGGAAAGTATCACCCAGACGATCGACAAATTGCGCATGACGGAAGCCGATATTCCGTACCAGATCTCCGGTATTGAAGTAAGCATCACCTTTGGTAAATACATCCTGCATAATGACTGACTTGTTTTTTTCCGGATCGGTATAACCATCAAAGGGTGAGCGGCGGGTGATTTTACCAATTAATAAACCAGTTTCGCCTTTTTTTACCCGTTTGCAATGGCCTTTGGCATCCCGTACCGGCTCATTTTTATCTTTATTAAAGGCAATAATCGCATAGGGGGTAGGTGAAAAACCGACGGTGTTGTCAAAATTGAAAATATTGCTAAAGCCAACATTACCTTCACTGGAGGCATACAGTTCCAGCACTTCCTGAATGCCAAAACGGGATTTAAATTTGTCCCAGATATTCGGGCGCATCCCATTCCCAATCATCTTGGTCACGCGATGGCCTTTTTCCAGTTTAGATGGGGGAGCATCCATCAGATAGCGGCACAACTCACCGACATAACCAATCGCAGAGGCATCAAATTTTTGCACATCCTTCCAGAAAGAAGAGGTCGAAAATTTACGGCGAATAGCCAGGGTGCTGCTACCCGCAATGACACCGCACCAGCACACCACCATGCCTGTGGCATGATAAAGTGGCAGGGTACAGTACATCACATCATCTTTATTGAGATTCAGCACATGCCCATAGGTGCCATAAGCCAGCGTCCAGCGACCATTGGTAAAGATCACCGCTTTAGGTAGACCCGTGGTGCCCGAGGTGTAAATATAGAACAGTCCGTCTTTGCCCTGCACCGAATGGGTGGTTGATGGATTGAATTTGGGAGCAAGATCGGTTTTTTCAGCCAGGTTGATAAAGCCTTCAGGTGCCTGACCCGGATCGGCTTGAGTATTTTGATCCGCAAACCAGTGTAAGCGGTCACTGCTAATATTCAGGTCATTACGAATCTCGTTAACTGCATGACGGCACTCTTCGCCGACAATCAGGGCAATCGGTTTGACCAGATTGATACTGTGCGTCAGCACCTTGCCGACTTGAGAGGTATTCACTAAAGCGGTCGTCACACCCAGTTTGGCCAGACCAATTACACTGGCAATCAGTTCAGGACGGTTCTCGACCATCACGGCAACGACATCACCTTTCTTGGCACCCAAGGATAGATAGAAATGGGCAATCTGGTTGGCCCAGGCATTGAGAGCAGCATAGCTATAGCTTTGCTCTTCAAAACGCAAGGCAATGCCTTCCGGGTTACGCTTGGTGGCTTTTTCAAAAGCCAGACCCAGGCCGGCCGGTGTGTTCGGAGTACGTAAATATGCCTGTCTTAGACCAGTGAGCAAATTGGGCACTTTGGTCAAGAAAGCCGGGATTTTGGCAGCGACATCTGCAATCCCAATCAGATCGTGTGGTTTCATTTGGGTCATGAGAATCCTATTTATTTTTCGTATCCGATACGTTCAATTTATATACAGTAGACGAGCTATCCATCTTTTAGCGTTAAAACACTAGTGCAATCAACCTGTTCTGACTAAATCTAGCAAAAAAAACCTAGTCACCGAAATGACTAGGTTTTTTTATATGATTGCAATTGAGCAAATTATGATTCAGTTGCAGTATTGGCTTTTTTCGGTGGACGACCACGTGGACGACGTGGACGAGCAGCCTGTTTCTCCGCTTTTTCAGCTTCGCTGGCTTCAGTGTCTTCTGTTGTTACTTCGGCCTGATCTTGGGCTTCTGTAGCAGAAGCTTGTGATTCAGCATTTGCTTCAACTGGCGCAGCATCTTCAGGTTGATCTTCAGTGACTGGCGCCTCTTCTGCAGGAGCTGTATCTAATGGTGCCGTCGTTTCAGTTGCTTGTTCAGCTGGCTGAGCATTTACGGTTTCTTCAACAGCTACTGGAGTTTCAGTTGCCACTGCTTCAGCAGACTCTGCTTGCGCTTCTGCTGCTACAGGTGCTTCCGGTGCAGTTTCAACTGCCGGAGCTGTTTCTACTTTAGCCTGTTGCTTGGCTTGTTGTAGGGCCTGTTCTGCAGCCTGTTTAGCCAGACGGCGACGCTCACGTGGATCGTTTGCGACACGTTTGTCCGACACCGGTTTTGGTGGAGTCAGGTCCAGAACTGGAGCCGGCTCCGCTTCAACCTTGGCTACCGTCACTTGAACATCACGGGTGACCGGTTTTTTCTCTGCGGCAGGCGTTGCTGCAGCCACCAGACTCGCGTTGTACTCTTTTGTGAACTTCTCTAGAGCACGGTTGAAGGTTGGCAATAAACCAAACTGTTCAATCAGTACGGAGCAGTCTTCACCATAAACATGGCGAATCAGGCTACCAATGGTGAACTGACCCAAAGTTGGTACTTGTGAAGGAGTCAACTTCTGAACTGTAGCCTGTTGAGGCTGTCCTTCACGCTGCTGACGACGACGCTGACGCGGATCGTTGCTGGCACGTGGTTTTTCAGCGCTTGATTCTTCAGCTGGCACAACTTCTTCAACAGGGGCTGTCAGTGCAGCTTCCACCACATTTTCAGCAGCGGCTTCTTCAACTGGCGCATCTGCCGGTGCAGTCACTTCAACCGCTGGCGTTGCAACTGCAGCATTGTCATTCAATGCCACGATTTCGCTTTTCGCCTGGTCAATATTTACGACCATAGCTGTTGGCATCACGTCTTGACGGGGTGCATCGACCAACTCAACACGAAGCTGCTTATCATTGACTGCTGGCGCTTCAACGACTGCAGGTACTGCTTGTTGAGTTTGCTCATTCAGCACGCTTGGATCGCGGTGGCGATTTGGACGTTCCTGACGTGGCTGGTTACGGCGGTCACGACGTGGCATTGCCTGTTGTGGCTGTTGTTCATTGTTTTGAACATCATTTTGCTGAGATGGCTCGTTGTGATGCTGACGGCGAGAATTACGCTTGTTTTCACGTGCTTCATGACGTTGCTCTTGACGAGATACCTGAACCACTTCTTCATGCACCTGATGTTGCTGAGGAGCGGAAGCTTCAGACTGAACCTGCTCACGCGGTTCTTTGTGCTTCGGATTGCGTGGTTTTTTGTTGTTATGACGCGGCGCTCTTTCATCACGCTCTGCCGGTTTTTCAGCATCACGTTCCTGTTTTTGCGCTACAGTCGATGGTGCCAGGTAAGCATTGCTGCTTGCCGGAGCAACCGGTTGAGACACTTGCTGTGGAGCAGGTTGTGCCACCGGTGCAGACAATTGACCGAACTGACCGCGACTCACCGCACCGCCATTGATCATTTGCTCAATCGCTGCAGCTGCATTGTTGGCAGTACGCGATTGATCAACAGTCGCTGCCTGTTTTTGAACAAACAGGTTTTCTAACCAAGCACATGGGCTAGATGCAGGAGCAGCAACTTGTGCTTGGGCAGGAGCTTGTTGTGCAACAGGTGCTTGCTGTGCATTTTGGTTTTGCTGGTTACGGCGTTTATTGTTTCTGCTGTTGTTTTGCTGTTGAGCAGGCGCTGGAGCAGCAGCATGCGTATGTTCTTCTTCTAAATGCCATTCAGATGACTCATAGCCCAACTCTTTTTCACTTGAACGTGTTGCTTCAGTACGTTCATAGCTGGTTGGTGCAAAGCCTTCGGCATTATAAGTGATTTCATAATGCGGTGTTTCCAGATGCGGATGCGGCAACACAGTCACACGTACATTTGAAGTCTGTTCCAAATACACCAGGGTATGACGTTTTTCATTCAATAAGAAAGCCGCGATTTCGACTGGAACTTCGACTTGAACTTCACCATGACGTTCACGCAGTGCAATCTCTTCCACTTTACGCATAATCGAAAGTGATAAAGAACGAAGATCACGGACCATGCCGGTACCATGACAGCGTGGGCAAACGTAGCCAGTCGCTTCTTCAAGAGAAGGACGCAGACGTTGACGGCTCATTTCCATCAAACCAAAACGTGACAATTGACCGAACTGAATACGGGCGCGGTCACTTTGAGTGGCCTCACGAAGTTTTGCTTCAACCATACGCTGGTTACGATCTTTGGTCATGTCGATGAAGTCGATCACCACCAGGCCACCGATATCACGTAAACGCAATTGACGCGCGATTTCTTCTGCCGCTTCAATATTGGTATTTAACGCGGTATCTTCAACATCGCTACCGCGAGTCGATTTGGCTGAGTTAATGTCAATTGACACTAAAGCTTCAGTTTGATCGATCACGATCGAACCGCCAGAAGGCAATTTTACTTCACGTTCATAAGCGGTTTGAATTTGACTTTCAATCGCGAAATGCGCGAATAAAGGTTCATTTAAGGTATAAGTTTTCAGTTTTTCTAACTGACGTGGCATCACCGCTTTTACGAAGTTATAAGCTTCGTTATAGGCTTGTTCTGAGTCAATCAGGATTTCAGCAACATCATCACGCAGGTAGTCACGAATGGCACGTGTCACCACGCCCGCTTCCTGATGTACCAACATTGGTGACGGACCTGAACTTGCCGTGCTCTGGATTTGTGCCCAAAGGTCGAGCAAGTGCTGTAAGTCAAGTTGCAGTTCTTCTTGTGAACGACCGATCCCGGCAGTACGCACAATCACGCTCATACCACGTGGCACGTTCAGTGTTGCCAGCATTTCTTTCAGTTCTTCACGCACTGAACCAGAAATCTGACGGCTGATACCACCACCTTTCGGGTTGTTTGGCATTAATACCAAATAACGGCCAGCAAGTGAGATAAAAGTAGACAGGGCAGCGCCTTTGTTGCCACGCTCTTCTTTTTCCACCTGAACCAGAAGTTCGGTGCCTTCAGTGATCAGTTCACGGATATTTGAAGTTTGGCGAGGGTCGGCTTTGTAATATGAATTTGCGATTTCACGCATTGACAGGAAGCCTTGGCGACCTGCACCGTATTCAACGAATACAGCTTCTAAAGAAGGTTCAACGCGAGTCACGTGACCTTTGTAGATATTGGATTTTTTTTGTTCACGGGTACGATTTTCTAAATCAAAATCGTAAAGACGCTGACCAGTGACAAGTGCAACGCGAATTTCTTCGGCATGTGTTGCATTAATCAACATACGTTTCATGGGTGTAACACCTTATAGTGATACACAGCAAAAAATCGCTATACACGTAGCGAACATCACACATCACGGATCAATGGCTCAAATCTGCAATGAATTTCATTGTGGTTTGAGTCTTTTATGACCGAGCTCTATTTAATATAGATGGGCTTCGGTTTTTGATTCACGTATTGATGATGGCAATACGGCTTCAATCTTTAAACGGATTAAAGTCACCTGAACGCTTCACTGGCGGACGAGCGGTGCATTGGATGTGTGTAACTTTCACTGTCACATTGCTCGAAGATCATCCCTTCTTTATAGAAAGTGTCTTGATACGGAATTGTCGTCGTATCTTTACAAACTGTGCAGATCCAATGCATCAACGCTGTAGCCTGAAGTCGTCTTCAGGTTGCGACTAATCTGATGTGTATCAGTTTACGTTTAAAAACCAACAAAGTTGGCGACATATTTTTTAAGACAAACTGATTTATGTACCTGAGGTACAATTAAACGCAACAGTTTGCTTTGTTTGCCGATATAATAAGCCTTCGGCGTGGCATAATTCTTTGGGGACCTTCCCGTATCATGTGAGTCTTTAATTGAACAATCAAGTTCAGAAAAATCTGAAATGATTCAACTTTTACTCACAAACGATGGTTTCCGTGCGCTGACTATATCAAACCTTGCATCATCTGCCTATGGGCTAAGCTTATGTTTCTTGTGTAAAGCATAACCTAAGTGATCAGTTTTTAATCAATTTTAGTATTTTTTGGGTCATAGTAACTGTATGAATTCTACGCAACAATGGCAAAACGTCACTTGGTTTGAAGTGGATGAACATCAAGATGGACAACGCATCGATAATTTCCTGTTTAGTCGTCTGAAAGGTGTGCCAAAAAGCCGTATCTATCGTCTGATTCGTGAAGGCCAGGTTCGCGTTAATAAAAAACGCATTAAAGCAGAAACCAAACTCGCAATCGGTGACCAGATTCGCGTTGCGCCGATTCGCTATGAACAAAAAGATGAATCTGCTGCACCGGTTTCTGACAAAGTGGCACAAGGCTTATTGGCCCGTGTGATTTATGAAGATGAAGGTTTGATGGTCGTGAATAAACCTTCCGGGATTGCTGTGCATGGTGGTAGCGGTGTGGCCTATGGCCTGATTGAGGGCTTGCGTGCCGCAACCGGTAAAAAGTATCTGGAACTGATTCACCGGATTGACCGTGATACTTCCGGTCTGGTGATGATTTCCAAAAAGCGTAGCGTGTTGAAAACATTACAAGATATGTTGCGTGAACATAAAATCAAAAAAACCTATGCCGCTGTAGTAAAAGGGCAGGTCAGTCTGGATAAACAGCTGATTGATGCACCTTTACATCGTTACGAGCTGGCCAATGGTGAACGTCGTGTCTGCGTGTCCCCGAAAGAAGGTAAAGAGTCTAAAACCCAGTGGAATGTGCAGGAACGTTTTATGCATGCCACACTGGTGTATGCATCTCCGCTTTCTGGTCGTACCCATCAGATTCGTGTTCATGGTTTGAGTATTGGTCATCCGCTAGTAGGCGATGAAAAGTATGGTCATGAAACAGAATATCGTGGGCCAAAACCACGCCGTTTGTGTTTACATGCAATGCGTCTGGACATTCCGGGCTATCCAGCAATTGAAGCACCATTGCCAGAAGATATGCAGAGTCTGGTGGCGCAGTTAAGAGCGCAGAAAGCGGATAAACCGGCTGCCCAATAAGGACTTATTTTTTCTTTTAATAAATTTAATCCACCCTCACCCTCCTTTGAAAAAGGAGGGAATTCCCCTATTTCTTAAAGAGGGCTAGGGGAGATTAAATTTCGAAAGAATCCTCTCCCTAAGCAGCACTGCTGAGCAAGTCTCCTTCTTGCACGTCGTTTAAAGCAGTGCTTTAAACTCGTTCAGGAGAGGGAACGTTACTTATTAAATAGTAATGTTGAATTAAAACTTCATTGATAATTCGACTTTATTGGTTCTTTTATTAAAGTCATTTGCTTAAGAATGAAAAATTCCTTCTCCTTGTAGGAGAGGGCTTCAAGACTGAATCAAATCTAGGAAATCTTTTATGAACTCACCTGTAAAATTGGTCATTTTCGATTGGGATGGCACTTTATTTGATTCAGTCGGTCAAATCTTGGCGAGTTTGCAGTTTGCCGCACAGCAGTTTCAGCAGCCGTTAACGGATGCAGATGCGAAAAGTATTATTGGACTGGGTTTACCTGAAGTTGCACAGCGTTTATTCCCGACAGTACCAGAATTACATAAGGATATTTTGCAGGCTTATTCCGATCATTATGTTGCCAACTCATCAGGAGATTCCTGGTTTGAAGGCGTAGCGTACATGCTCGCAGATTTACAGCAGCAAGGCGTGAAGCTGGCAGTAGCCACAGGGAAAAGCCGTAAAGGTCTGGATCGTGTATTAAAACAGACGAACAGTGAAGAGCTGTTTGTGAGTACGCGCGCAGCCAGCGAAACCCGTTCTAAACCTCATCCACTCATGTTAGAAGAAATTCTGGCAGAAACCGGTGTGCAGGCTGATCATGCGATTATGGTCGGTGATACGTCTTATGATCTGGAAATGGCGAAAAATATTGCCATGCCAAGTGTTGGCGTAAGTTATGGCGTACATGCGCCTGAACTTTTAGCACAATTTAATCCAGTCTGTATCGTGGATGATGTGGCTGCTTTGCATAGCGCATTGTTGGCTAAAGTCCAATGGAAACAAGCAGTTTAATCCATTATCTTGGTTGTAATGAAAAACAAGTATTTCCTCGGTTTAAATTGGCTGGGGAATGCTGCAGATTTAAGCGCTGGTTCTTATCTTTTAGTCTAAAGTCGTAATTGTACTGATTTTATTCGGTCATATTATGGCAGTTATTTTGCTAAATAACGATGTGTTTTAAACAATAAGATTTTGTTTTATTTAATTTTTTATAAATTATTCTTATAGATAATAGCTATAGCAAAAAATAAAATAACTATTGGCACAAATGCCGGATTTTTCCCATCCTAAAACTGTTTATTCCTATGCTCGCTCTGAGAAAGGCAGTCCATGCGGATGATCAGCCTGATCATTTTCATATTTTCTGTCCCTCTTAGATGCCGGCATAAGCCTAATTTTTGCAGTTTAAGGAAACATTGATGTCGAATTCTGCTGTTGTTGAATCAGTTGCACAAGCACTTCGTAGCGCTGAATTATCACAAACTGCGATTGCACCGATTCGCCCGGAACTTGGCGGTGAAAGTGCTGACGTAGATATCGCCTATGCCGTTCAGGAAGTGAATACCGAGCGTGCTTTGTCTGAAGGTCGCCGTCTGGTGGGTCGTAAAATCGGTTTGACGTCTAAAGTCGTTCAAGCGCAACTGGGTGTAGATCAGCCGGATTTTGGTATGTTATTTGCCGACATGGCTTATGGCGATGGTGAAGCAATTCCAGCTGGCCTTCTGCTTCAGCCAAAAGTTGAAGCAGAAATCGCATTGGTGATTAACCAGGATTTAACCAAAGAAAAACACACGTATGCAGACATTATCAGCGCAACTGATTATGCATTGCCTGCAATTGAAGTGGTCGATAGCCGTATCGAAAACTGGAAAATTAGCCTGATTGATACTGTGGCGGATAACGCATCTTCTGCTGCATTTGTCTTAGGTTCTCAGCCGGTTAAATTAGAAAATCTTGATCTTGTGAACTGCAAGATGGTGATGACACGCGGTGAGGAAGTCGTTTCTCAAGGCGTGGGTAAAGCATGTCTGGCAAACCCATTGAATGCTGCTGTTTGGCTGGCAGATGAAATGGTACGCCGTAGTCGTCCGCTGTTAAAAGGCGACATCATCTTGACGGGTGCCTTAGGTCCAATGGTTGTGGCTCAACCAGGTGATGAATTCAAGGTTGAAATTGAAGGCTTTGGTTCAGTAACTGCTGCATTCGCAGCTGAATAATCAAGATTCCAAGAGAGTACATTCATGAAAAAGATTAAATGTGCAATGATCGGTCCAGGGAATATTGGTACTGATTTGCTTTATAAATTACAACGTAGCGAATGGTTAGAGCCTGTTTGGATGGTGGGGATTGACCCGACTTCTGAAGGTCTGGCGCGTGCTGCAAAAATGGGTTTAAAAACCACAGCTGAAGGTGTCGATGGTCTGCTTCCTCATATTCTTGAAGATGACATCAAAATTGCATTCGACGCAACTTCTGCTTATGTCCATGCTGAAAACAGCCGCAAGCTGAATGAACTTGGCGTGTTGATGATCGACTTAACGCCTGCTGCGATTGGTCCATTTTGTGTACCACCAGTCAACCTTGAAGCATTACTACAAGCGGGCGAAGTACCAAACGTGAACATGGTGACATGTGGCGGTCAGGCAACGATTCCGATGGTGGCTGCGGTTTCTCGCGTTCAACCTGTTGAATACGGCGAAATCATTGCAACTGTATCGACTAAGTCGGTTGGTCCGGGAACGCGTAAAAACATTGATGAATTCACACGTACTACTGCAGGTGCCATTGAGAAAGTCGGCGGCGCGAAACAAGGTAAAGCGATTATCATCATTAACCCGGCTGAGCCACCTCTAATGATGCGTGATACTGTTCACTGTCTAGTAGAAGGTGAGCCGGATCAGGCAGCGATCACTGAATCTGTACATGCCATGATCAAGGAAGTCCAAAAATACGTACCAGGTTACAAACTGGTAAATGGTCCAGTATTTGATGGCAACCGTGTATCAATTTACTTGGAAGTTGAAGGTCTGGGTGACTTCCTGCCGAAATACGCAGGCAACCTGGATATTATGACTGCAGCAGCTGCACGTACTGCAGAAATGTTCGCAGAACACGTGTTCAACATCGCTGAAGCTTAAAGGAATACCAAAATGTCTAAGATTATTGTTCATGATATGACTTTGCGTGATGGTATGCACCCGCAGCGCCATCAAACGACTGTTGAGCAAATGATTGCAATTTCAACCGCACTTGATGATGCAGGCGTACCTTTAATTGAAGTAACGCACGGTGACGGCCTGGGCGGTTCATCAGTGAACTACGGTTTTGCTGCTGCAACAGATGAAGAATATTTGTCTGCTGTTGTGCCACGTATGAAAAATGCAAAAATTTCTGCATTGCTTCTTCCTGGTATCGGTACGGTTGACCATTTGAAAATGGCACATGAAATTGGTGTTTCTACTATTCGTGTGGCGACGCATTGTACTGAAGCGGATTGTTCTGAACAGCACATCACCGCTGCACGTAAACTAGACATGGACACTGTGGGCTTCTTGATGCTTGCGCACATGGCAACACCTGAAAAATTGCTTGAAGAAGCAAACAAGATGGTGTCTTACGGTGCAAACTGTATCTATGTGACAGATTCAGCAGGTTATATGCTTCCTCAAGACGTTATTGATCGCGTAGGTCACTTACGTCAACACTTGGACCCAAGCATTGAGCTTGGTTTCCACGGTCATCACAACTTAGGTATGGGTGTATCGAATACTGTTGCTGCGGTTCAGGCAGGTGCAGTACGTGTTGACTTGGCATCTGCAGGTTTGGGTGCTGGCGCAGGTAATACGCCACTTGAACTGTTTATCGCTGTGGCAAACCGTATGGGTATGGACACTGGCGTTGACTTGTTCAAAGTACAAGATGTTGCTGAAGATCTAGTGATTCCAATGATGCACAACCCAATTCGTGCAGACCGTGATGCGGCTACTTTAGGTTATGCGGGTGTTTACTCTTCATTCCTGTTGTTTGCTAAACGCGCTGAAGCGAAATATGGCGTATCTGCACGTGAAATCCTGATGGAACTGGGTCGCCGTGGTACGGTAGGTGGTCAGGAAGACATGATTGAAGACCTGGCATTAACCATGTCTAAAGCGCGCGAGTTACAAGCTTAATTTTTAATGCATTCGTATTAAAATAAGGCTAATAAAAAAGCATCCGATTTGGATGCTTTTTTATTATTAAGTAGATTTAATAATATATTAAAACTCTGATCTCAGATATTTTAGTTATAGTGTTATGTGAAGATTATTTCAGTTTAATTTTTTCCTTAAACATAAAAACGATAAATAAAAAATATTATCTTAAAGTTTTTAAAAAAATTGCACTTATTAATAAAGGAAACAGAAATTTGAATTAAATATCTGGTCAAATTTTTATTTTCATTAATCGGTTTAAAATCTAAGAGATTGAGTGCTTAAATCTGGGCCCGGAATATGCAGAGCTAAAAGAGCAAAAGTTTAATACTGTGGTCGGATTTTTTATTTAAACCGACTTGCGCATGATGGCTGCATGGATTTTATTAGCTGAATGGGGAACTCATCATGCGTCGTCACAATTTATGGATTGCAATGCTTGCTGCGACAGCAACTTTAGGGACAACTGCAACGAATGCAGACTTTATTGACGACAGCAATGTTCAACTCAAATTTAAAAACTTTTATCTAGACCGTCAGTATCAAGATGACTATTCATCACGTAACTGGGGTTCTTGGTCACAAGGGGTGACTCTGGATGCCAAGTCCGGTTATCACGATATCGGTGGTGGTGTGCAGGTTGGTGCTGATGTACTGGTGCAACATGCAGTCAAACTCAATGGCCGTGATAAAAATCCGGACTGGGTTTTACCGCACGATGGCAAAGAGTCAAAAGACCATTTCGGTAAAGTCGGCGCGACCTTAAAAGCCAAAGTGTCACAAACTGAACTGAAAGTCGGTGAGTTATTGCCGGTATCTCCAGTCTTGGTATTCGATCCATCGCGTCAGTTATTGACGACTTATAGTGGTGCCTGGTTAGAGTCTAAAGACCTTAAAGATACTAAACTGACTCTGGCTTATATTGATGGCATTAATAACCGTTATGACAACCAGTTCCGTGATTTAACTAAATTTGCTCCACCAAGTTTCTATGATACGGGTGCTGAAGCTGATGGCATGTGGATTGCGGGTGTAGATCACCAACTCACTAAAGAAGTAGGTGCGAGCTACTGGTATGCCGATGTTCAAGACATTTATCAACAGCATTATCTAGGTGTCAATTACAAAACTGCGCTTGGTGAAAAAACCAAATTAGATAGCCATATTCGTTACTTCGATAACTCGGAGTCAGGTGACAAGCTGTATGGTGAGATCGATAACCAGGCTGTGTCTGTCGCCGCAAAAGTGAATCATGGTGCACATAGCGTAGGTGTGGGTTACCAGCAAATGTTTAGTGATAGCGCATTCCCGACATTGGGTGGCTGGGTGCCACAGCCTTATCTGGCGAACTGGGGGGTAGCGACCTTTACCGCACCAGAAGAAAAGTCATGGAGTGTTTCTTATGGCTATGACTTCTCTGAAATGGGTGCAAAAGGCCTAAACGCAACAGCCGTATATTTCAAAGGTTATGATCAGAAAGGTACTGGGGCGTATCAAGGTCAGAACTTCAATACGGATGAAGTGAATGCCATCGTGAACTACACTGTGCCAGAAGGTAAATTAAAAGGTTTGGGTGTACAGGCGATGTATATTGATGTGAATTTTGCCAATCCAGCAAAACCAGACCTGCAAGAATACCGTGTCGCCACCACTTATACCCATAAATTCTAATACCCCTATATTTTAAAAGCAGTCAGTCTTCTGGCTGCTTTTTGGTTTAAGAATGCAGTTAAAACCTTAGTTTATGTAGGGTTTAATTTATAAAAAAATATATAAAACAAACACTTAAATTATATCTATTTTGTTGGGTGCAATCGTAATTTTGTATCAGTTTGCTGCGGTTGAGCGGTTAATATAAGGGTGTACACAAGTCATTTTAATGAGTCAACTTGACGTCGAATTCTTGAAAATAGAGGGACACGCAAGCGAAAGACTGTAAGAGGAAGCAATATGAGCACTGTTCAAATCCCTGACTATCAAACAGATCCATTCTTTGGCTTAGAAGACAAATGGATTGAAACCGCTGAAGGCGAGTTGACCCATTACCACGAAATTGGTGAAGGTACGCCTATTCTATTTTTACACGGTTCAGGTACAGGTGTATCGGCCGCGGCAAACTGGTGGTTAAACCTGCCACAAATTGGCGAGCAGGCGCGTTGTATCGCGATTGATACCGTTGGTTATGGCCAAACTGTGGTTGCGCCGGGTACTGAATATGGTATCCGTGCCTGGGTAGATCATGCGATTCGTACGCTAGACGCTTTGGGTATCGAAAAAACCTGGTTGGTCGGTAACTCTCTGGGTGGCTGGTTAGCATTCCAGATGGCATTGGATTATCCAGATCGTATTTTGGGTATCGTGTCTATGGGTACGGGCGGTGCGAAACAGACAGCTGCACTTAAAGCTCACGCAAACCCAGTTCTTACAGAAGAAGGAATCAAGAAAACCCTTTCTATGTTTGTCGTAAACAAAGACCTGATTACTGATGAACTGGTAAAAGTACGTTTTGCTTCTGCTGCAAATGACTATGCATCAAATCGTTTAATGGATGTGGTTGGCGCACGTGACCGTGACCGTTTCGAATTCCCATTAGACTTCGAAAAAATGAAAGACATTACTGTGCCTGTACTATTGATTCATGGTACGCAAGACGTGGTGATTCCGGTTTCTCGTACTTGGGACATCCTGAACATCGTGCCAAATGCTGATGCACATATCTTCAGCCAATGCGGTCACTGGTCTCAAGTTGAAAAAGCAGATGAGTTCAACACTGTGATCAAAAACTACTTGGCTGTACACGGCGTAAAATAAGCTCGATGTAGTTTTAAAAAGGATGGCTTCGGTCATCCTTTTTTATATCGGGAATATTTAAGGTAGCGTACCTAAGTGAGTTTGATTCTCATTTATTTGGATAAATCTAAAAATCTAATAATTTTTATAGGTTTGAGCTATTTAAACTGAGAAAAATCCGAATTAAATTTTATTAGACTTAAGTGGTAAATGCAGCACATTTAGAGCTAAAAATACACAATTTTGGTCGAGGTCAAGTGACAAATTTAAACGCTAGAAATAGATTCTTTATCACAAAATAGAATTAAAAACGAATTCTTAAGCATAAAATAATAAAATAAAAAAAGCACATGCCTATCAAAAGTTGAATGGCATGTGCTTAATGCAGGAAAGGAATAGAATTAATTTTGTTCGCTACGGTTAATATCCAGATAGAACACACGAGTCAAAAGTTCAAGAAATTTGCTGACGGCATAGGATTTATTGTTTTTATGGTAGCTGACATACAGGTCTAAATAGGGCAATTCCACGTCCAGCGGACGAATCACGGTATTATCCATAGTCAGTGGTGCAATATAGCCAGGCAAAATGGTACAGCCCAAGCCCATTCCGATCGAGTTGATATTAAATAAAATATTATCGGCCTTTTGCACAATATTGAATTCAATGCCGTTGGCTTTGGCAAAGTCCAGAATCGCCTGGTTTAGGGTCAAGGACTGCTCTGCTGATGGGATAATAAAATCAATACTATTCAATGCCTTAACAGAAATTCTTTCGTATTTTGCTAAAGGGTGATCTTTAGGCAGAAGAAAAATTAGCGGTTCACGAATCACGAACTGGCTTTCAATTTCATCACTATTGAAATTATGACGAGTAAATGTCAGATCCAGATCGCCTTTTTTTAACAAACGCATTTGCTCATTATTGTTCAGGCTGAGCAGTTCAATTTTTAAATCCGGGTTCTGTACACGTAGATTTGGCAAGATATACGGGAAGATTTTCATCTCGGCCACCGGTACAAAACCGATGCGGAGCATTTGCTGTTTGGCCTGTGACACCTGACGTGCCATGGCAACCGCTTTGTCCGCCTGTGCCAAGGTGAGACGAGCCTGTTCCAGGAATACGGTACCTTCTTCGGTCAGCTCTACTTTACGTTTGGTTCGGTTGAGTAGCTTTACCCCGACATCTTCTTCCAGGTCTTTGATTTGCTGGCTAAGTGAGGGTTGAGCCGTATAAAGTTTAAGTGCTGCCTTACTAAAATTGAGCTCTTCAGCAACGGTGATAAAGTAGCGAAGGTGTCGTAATTCCATGTCATCAACCCAAAGAGTAATCCAAAAAATGTCTTACTATAATTTCCTCAAAGTATAATCTATAAACAACTATGTCGTGAAGATTATTTTCCCATTCATAAACTAAATGCTCTGGCGGGATTAATAGATGTTTTAATATAAAAATTCACGTGCTTAATAATTGCTTTAAGCTCTTAATTGAAACAAAAAAAATATTTCCCGAAAAACGCTGTCAAATCCATCATCGTTGAAAAGTTGAGTCTATTACTTTGTGCCAAAGATAGGTCACAGGAGAGCTTTTCATGAGTGGAAAAATTGATGTGCGCGAAATCGATGCTTTAGTCGATGCACAAAATGGACGTATTACGCCATCTATTTATACAGATCCTGACATTTACGAATTAGAACTCGAACGTGTTTTCGGTCGTACTTGGTTATTCCTTTGCCATGAAAGCCAAATTCCTAAGGCTGGTGATTTCTTCAACACCTACATGGGTGAAGATCCAATCATTGTGGCACGTCAAAAAGATGGCTCAATCAAAGCATTTTTAAACCAGTGTCGTCACCGCTCTATGCGTGTAAGCTTCGCTGACTGTGGTAATACCCGTGCATTTACTTGCCCGTACCACGGCTGGTCATACGGCATTGACGGTTCTTTAAAAGATATCCCGCTGGAAGATCGTGCTTATCCGCATGGTGCATGTAAAGAGCAATGGGGTCTGGTTGAAGTGAATCGTGTGAAGTCTTACAAAGGCTTGGTATTCGCTTGTTGGGATGAAACCACGCCTGATCTTGAAGAATACATGGGCGATATCGCGTGGTACTTAGATGGCGTTGTTGACCGTCGTCCAGGTGGTACGGAAATCATTGGTGGTGTACATAAGTGGGAAATCGAGTGTAACTGGAAGTTTGCAGCGGAACAGTTTGCATCTGACCAATACCACGCCTTGTTCTCTCACGCTTCTGCGATCCAAGTATTGGGTGCGAAACCAGACGACGAATCATCTAAGAAATTAGGTGCTGCGCAAACTGCTCGTCCAGTTTGGGAAACGGCTAAAGACGCGATCCAATACGGTTCACGTGGTCACGGTTCAGGCTTCTTCTTTACTGAAAAACCAGATGCAAACGTATGGGTTGACGGTGAAGTTGCCAACTACTTCCGTGAAACTTACGACGAAGTTAAAGAGCGCCTAGGCGAGACTCGTGCACTGCGTCTTGCAGGGCACAACACCATGTTCCCAACTTTGTCTTGGTTGAACGGTACTGCAACACTTCGCGTATGGCACCCACGTGGTCCAAACAAAACTGAAGTGTGGGCATTCTGTATTGCTGATGCTGAAGCATCTCAAGAAGTGAAAGAAGCATTTGAGCGTTCTGCAACGCGTGCCTTTGGTCCAGCCGGTTTCCTGGAGCAAGATGACTCTGAAAACTGGATCGAGATCCAAAAAGTTTTACGTGGTTATAAAGCGCGTCAAAACAAACTCATTATGGAAATGGGTAAAGGCAACGAAAAAGTACGTGAAGATGGTATCCCGGGTATCACCAACTACATTTTCTCTGAAACTGCAGCACGTGGTATGTACCGCCGCTGGGCAGATTTATTGATCCATGAAAAATGGGAAGACGTAGAAAAAGCAGCTGACGAATATGAGAAGGAGCTTATGAAATGAGTCAAATCAGCTTAGAACTTCATCACCAAATTAGTCAGTTCCTGTATCGCGAAGCAAAATTGCTAGACGATTGGAAATTCCGCGAATGGTTGGATACGTTAGCTGAAGATATTTCTTACACGCTACGTACCACGCCAAACGCACAAACCCGTGACCGTCGTCGTTCAGTTGAACCACCTACCACTTGGGTGTTTAACGATTCGAAAGACCTTTTAGAACGTCGTGTAGCACGTCTGGAAACCGGTATGGCTTGGGCTGAAGAGCCTCCATCACGTACCACCCACATGGTGAGCAACGTGATCGTAGAGCCAACTGAAGTTGAAGGCGAATACGACGTGTACGTAACCTATTTGCTATATCGTACGCAAAAAGAGAAAGACATTGTCATTTACTGCGGTAAACGTCATGACAAGATCCGTAAAGTTGAAGGCGGCCTCGGCTTCCAGATCTTCAACCGTAAGATCACGCTTGATCAAGCGACATATAGCTCACATAACCTGAGTGTGTTCTTCTAATGAATAAGATTTTTGTTTGCCAAGTTGACGAATTAGACGAAGGCGAAGCGTTAAAAGTAGATTGTGGCGTAAACGGTATCGAAGCGCTGGCTGTATTTAACAATGGCGGTGAATTCTTCGCTATGAACGATAAATGCAGTCATGGTAATGCGTCAATGTCTGAAGGTTACCTTGAAGATGACGGTACTGTTGAATGTCCATTGCATTCAGCACGTTTCTGTTTAAAAACAGGTGAAGCATTGTGTTTACCTGCAACTGATCCAATCAAAACATTCCCAGTGATTGTTGAAGATGGTCAATTGTTTGTAGAGATGGCAGGAGAGTAAGCATGGGTTGGCTACAAGGCGAAGTTGCACTTATTACTGGTGGTGGTTCAGGCTTAGGCTGGGCTTTGGTAGAACGTTTTATTGAGGAAGGTGCGCAAGTCGCTGTTCTTCAACGTTCAAAAGCTAAAGTAGATGCATTAAATGAACACTTCGGTGGAAAAGTTCTTGCGATCGAAGGTGATGTAGCCAGCTATGCAGATAACGTTCGTGCAGTTCAAGCAACTGTGGAACGTTTCGGTAAACTCGATTGTTTCGTTGGTAATGCCGGTATCTGGGATCACTATGCCGATATCGTCAATACCTCTGGTGAGCAGCTGGAGAAAGCCTTTGACGAGATTATGGGGATTAATACCAAATCTCTGATCCTTGGTGCGAAGGCTGCACTGGATGCATTGATCGCTTCTGAAGGTTCTATCATATTTACTTTGTCTAATTCGGCACTGTACTCCGCTGGCGGAGGCCCTGTATATACTGCATCTAAGCATGCGGGTGTCGGGATTATGAAAGAATTGGCTTATGAGCTTGCGCCTAAAGTACGAGTGAACGCGGTTGCGCCGTCAGGTATGAATGTGAATATCAAAGGCGCGGCATCGCTCGGTCAGGAAAATGTGGGCCTGCTCGATGCACGTGATCCTGAGAAAATTGCACGTAGCATGCCACTGAATTTCTTGCCTGAACCGGAAGATATGACCGGCTCATACGTGCTCTTGGCATCTCGTCAAAATAACCGTCCTCTGACTGGTGTTCTGATCAATGCAGAATGCGGTTTGGGTATTCGTGGCCTACGTCAGCCACGTGCAGGTTTCTTTGACGAATAAACATCTAGTCTCATTCAAATGGACTTACCGGCAGCCTCTTCTCTCAGGGCTGCTTTCCTTCTAGGAGTCTCTCATGGCCGTTAAACTTATTTGTGCATCGCACAGTCCTTTAATGGAATTTGCTTCACCTCAAGATCAATCAAAAGAGCAAAAAGTTCGTGCTGCTTTTGAAAGACTCTCTGCTGAAGTAAAAGCTTACGACCCAACCCTGATCATCACTTTTGGTCCTGACCATTTTAATGGTTTCTTCTATGACCTGATGCCAAGTTTCTGCGTGGGTATTCGTGCCAAAGCCGCAGGTGACTGGGATTATGGCAAGGACAATGACCATATTGATGTACCTGAAGACAAGGCATTAGATCTGGTTCGACGTGTACTGGATGAAGGCGTAGATGTTGCCTACTCATACCGTATGCAGGCGGATCATGGCGTGACTCAGCCCTTACATTTCCTGTGTGAAGGTAAACTTGACCGTTATCCAACGATTCCAATTTTTATTAATGGCGCTGCAGCACCGATGCCAACTACCAAGCGTACCATCGCTTTAGGCCGTGCTGTGGGTCAATACATCAAGTCTTTAAACCTTGAAAACGAGCGTGTGCTTGTTTTAGGTACCGGTGGTCTGTCACATGATCCACCTACACCGCAAATGGGTGCTGTACCACCAGAAGTGGAAGAGTTCCTGATTGCAGGCCGTTATCCAACGCCTGAAGCACGTCATGCACGTCAATCCAAAATTATTGCAGTGGGTCAAAAGCTGGCAGCAGGGGATACGTCAGTTGCCGTGCCTTTGAATGCTGAATGGGATATTGCCCTGCTGGAAACCTTCAAGAATGCTGATTTTGCAACATTAGAAGCCATGACGGAAGCTGAGATCCGTCGTGATGGCGGTCGTGGCGGTCAGGAAGTCCGTTCCTGGATGGCTGCTTTTGCTGCATTACATGAAGTCGGTGAGTATGAAATGACCACGCATTGCTATGAAGACATCAGCGAATGGATTGCCGGCTTTGGTATCGTATCTGCAGAGTTAAAAGGTTAAGAAAATGAGCAACGTAAACAACATCGTGATCGTGGGTGCTGGCCAGGCAGGTGCGAGCGCAATTTTAGAACTTCGTGGCAACAAGTATGAAGGCAAAATTACCTTAATTGGTGATGAAAGCCATCTTCCTTATGAGCGTCCACCGTTGTCTAAAGATGTGATTCTAAAACCTGAAGAAACCAAGATCGAAATCCTGTCGGAACAGAAACTGGCAGATTTAGGCGTAGAAACGATTCGCGGCAATGGCGTAGCGAAAATTAATGCCGAAGCGAAAACGGTTGAACTCCTGAACGGTGATGTTGTTGCTTACGACAAGCTCTTGCTTGCAACAGGTGGTGCCGCGCGCCGTTTGCCTAATTTCGATGCTTTGGGCAAACACGTCTATACCCTGCGTAACTTGGAAGATTCACAGGCACTGGTGCCTGTACTTCAAGCCGGTCGCCGTATCATCCTGATCGGTGGTGGCGTGATTGGTCTTGAGTTGGCATCATCTGCACGTTACAAAGACTGTCAGGTGACTGTGATCGAAATGGGTCCGATGGTTATGGGTCGTTGTTCACCACAAATCCTGAGCGAATTCCTGCTAGAGCAGCATCGTCAAAACCAGGTCGATGTGCGTCTTGAAACCAAGATTACAGATTGCCGTTTAGATGGTGAAGAAGTCGTGGTAACGCTGGAAGGCGGTGAAGAACTGCGTGCTGATGCTGTAGTTTACGGAATCGGAATCGTGCCAAATGCACAGCTTGCGCTAGATGTAGGTCTGGATGTTGATGTTGCGATCAAAGTGAATGAACACTGCCAAACCTCGAATGCTGATATTTATGCAGCGGGCGATGTTGCGACCCAGTTACGTGACTGTGGCAATCACCGCCGTGTGGAAACCTGGGAAAATGCCAACCTTCAGGCAGGCATCTTCGCGCGTCACGTGATGGGTGTGGAACATCCGAAAGCCAATCCGGCCTGGTTCTGGACGGATCAGCTGAATATCAACTTCCAGTTTGTCGGCGATATGGCCGCAGCTGAATGGCATATCCGTGGTGAAATGGATGCAGCCAAAGGTGCAGACAATTCATTCGTGATGTACGGTGTGACTGATGGTCAGATCGTTGGCGGGATTACCGTGAATGCAGCCAAAGAAATGCGTCATTTGAAAAAAATGATCAGCAAAAATACGGCGTTTGATGTTGAAAAACATTTAGATATCGCGCAAGACTTACGCAAAATTGCTTAAGTCGTATTGAGATATCTTGGGACAGACCTATGTTTTGCATAGGTCTGTTTTTTATGCACGAAACTTGATGAATTTATCAAAAATTAAAACTTCATCTCAGCATGAATTCGCTATACGCTATTTTTGAAGTTGCTGATCCAGAACTTCTTGGCCTCGTTTAGGAGACTTATGAGTTCTTCATCTTCATTGCCGGTCACGGCAAGTATTTACGCTTTATTGGTGCTGATCTGGGCGGCAACGCCACTGGCGATTGTCTGGAGCGTGGCCGAGATTCACCCGATGTGGGTGCTGATCATTCGCTATTTTGGTGCCTCGATTATTGCGTTGTTCCTGCTGAAGATCATGCGCGACCCGCTGCCTTTTGACCGCACTTCAATGAAAAGTTATCTGGCAGGCAGTTTGAATTTAATCGGTGCGCAGCTGTTTATTTATCTGGCGGCCAATTATCTGACCTCAGGTTTGATGGCGCTAATTTTTGGTTTTTCACCGCTGATCGCCGGTTTAATCGGTCATGTGATTTTAAAAACCCATAAACTGATCTGGCTGCAATGGCTCGGCATGGCAGTGGCCGTCGCCGGTTTATGTTTTGTTTTTGCCGACTCGGCAGACAGCAAGATTAATCCTTGGGGTGTGGTACTGATGCTGATCAGTATGGTGTCTTATATCAGCTCAATCTTCTGGGTTAAACAGATTAGTGCACCCTTGAGTCCGATGTCGCAAGCGACGGGGTCATTGCTGGTCTCCGCGGCTGGTTCAGTCATTTTAGTGCCGTTTATCTGGCAACATATGCCGACTCAGTTGCCTAGCACACAGGTAATGATCGGTTTTGTATTTACCATGATCATGTCTTCGATTGTGGCAATGCTGTGTTATTTCTGGCTGATTCGCCGTCTAAATGCTTCGACCGTTTCATTGAGTAATGTGATGACGCCGGTGATCGCTCTGGTATTGGGAGCAACCTTAAATCATGAAATTATCAGCAGTCATGCTTTTGCGGGAATTGCCGTGGTGATGTTCGGGATCATCATGTATTTCTGGAAAGAGTGGCGTGAGCAGTATTTTTCCAAGCGTTAAAACTGTAAAAATCAAAAGGGCGAAAGCCCTTTAATTATTTTAGTAGAAAGTAGAGGGATTCAGTAGCGGGAGAGATCACGACTAAGCAACAATTTGTAAAACCACTTTCAATAATAAATGATTAAGATTTTGATACATAAATCATTCAAGCTTGCACAAGCTTATTTAGGACAGTGTCAGGATGTCTGAATCCAATAAAATCGTAGTCTATGCAGCCCTGTTTGGTAATCTGGCGATTGCGCTGGTGAAATTTGTTGCGTCCTATATAACCAATAGTTCTGCCATGTTCAGTGAAGCAATTCATTCCGTAGTGGATACCTTGAATGAAATTTTACTGCTGTATGGGATGAAAAAATCAGAAAAACCTGCAAATGCCAAACATCCTTTTGGTTATGGGCGTGAACTGTATTTTTGGGCCTTTATTGTGGCACTGATGGTTTTTGCGTTGGGTGCGATTGTATCCATCTATCAGGGGATACAGCATATTCTTCAGCCTGAAGTCATGCAGGATCCATTGATCAATTATATTGTGCTAGGTCTGGCGATTCTTTTTGAAGGATTTTCATGGTCAGTGGCTTTAAAAACTTTTCGTAAACAAAAGGGAAATCTGGGATATTTTGAAGCATTTCGACACAGTAAAGATCCAACGACCTTTACCGTGTTATTTGAAGATACTGCCGCCCTGTTTGGCTTGGTGATTGCTCTGGTCGGTATCTTTCTGGCGCATCAACTGAATATTCCTGAATTAGACGGTGCCGCATCGATTTTAATTGGTATTGTTCTGGCGGTTTCTGCCTGGTTTCTGGCACGTGAAACCAAAGGTTTGTTACTGGGTGAAACGGCAGATCCAAAACTGCGTGAAGATGTATTGAACATTGCTCAACAGGATGCGGCAGTTTTCAGTGCCAATGGGGTATTGACTGAGCAGATGGGCGCTCAGCAAGTCATTGCATCATTGAGTCTGGAATTTAAAGATGATTTAACTTCTGATGAAATTGAAGCCTGTGTCAACCGGATCGAAGCGCAGATTAAACAGCTGCACCCGGAAATTATTGCTTTATTTGTGAAGCCGCAAACCAAGGCCGTATGGCTGGAACGAACTCAAGGTCGTGTATAAAGATCTAAAAAATGCTTGAGGTTGGTATTTTGATCTCAACTTGCCTTTCTCGCACAATTGATGTGATGATACTGAGGTATGGCGAATTTCATCATAAAATCATCAATGGGCAGACATGCTTTTGTCAGCATGGGCTTATAAATATTGAGTATCATTTTGTATTTTTAGACAGAAGGACAAGAGCAATATTTTTCTAGATAATCCCAGACTTCAGCCAGCCATAAGGCCGATGAAATGCCATTTTTTTGCTAAAAATAACAAAAACATACATGATTTTCTGTGACGGATTTCATACTATGTTGCAGTGTGCCTGTTTTTAGTTTGTATGCTCATTAAAAGATGCACCGCTTGACCATTTCAAGAGGTTGTTGTCTTGCATATAGCGAATAATAAATAGTGGATGTTTATGCAAGATCTTCTCAAAACTAAAAAATTCCAGTTAATCACGGAATCCAGTTGGAAACATCTCTGGTCTAAGCCAGTGTTTGAGTATCTGCATTCAGATCATTTCGACGGAAAACAGTTTCGTAATCTTGAGCATGCTTCTCTATCGCGCGGTCGCTTTGATTTATACAAATGGCTCATTACCCGAAAATCCAAGACCTGGAATGTCAATCTTGACGAAGAGCGTGCCGAGTTTTTTTCTCGTCCGCGCGCATTGCCACAGCAGCGTCCAGATGCAGCTCTGGATGACTGGCAAGTCTGGTTTATTGGTCACGCCACCACATTAATTCAGATCGGCCCCTATAACTTCCTGACTGATCCGGTTTGGGCTGAATATGCCAGTCCATCGGCTTCCACAGGGCCGCAGCGGGTCATTCCGGCTGGCATTGCTCTGGATGAGTTACCTCAGATTGATGCCGTACTGCTCAGCCATAACCATTATGATCATATGGATCTGGCTAGTCTGGAATGGCTGCACAACACTTTTGAGATGCCTATTTATACTGGTCTGGGTAATGCCTGGTATTTGCCAGAACATTATACCGTGCATGAAATGGACTGGTGGGAAAGTGCCTTTTTTGAAGAGATCCGGATTGTCTATACGCCGGCTCAACATGCCTCAGGGCGCGGCATGCGCGATCAGAACTGTGCACTTTGGGGAGGATTTTCTTTATTACATGGCAAGGAACATTGTTTTTTTGCCGGAGATAGTGGCTACGCCTCACATTTTAAAGAAATTCGTAAACGTCTGGGTGCACCGCGAATTGCCTTACTCCCGATAGGAGCGTATGAACCGCGTGAACTGATGCGCGCGATCCATATGAATCCGGAAGATGCCTTTCATGCCCATCATGACTTGCAGGCCAAATGTTCACTGGCGATTCATTACCGTACTTTTCAGCTCACGGATGAAGACCGGGATGCGCCGGAACATGAGTTGCATGAGATCATCAAGCATTCTTCCAAGTTGATTAATCCGTTTTATTGCATACGTGAAGGCAAACGAATTATTGTTTAAATATTTTACTCTGTTCCTGTTGGATGAGTTGAATGGCCACTACAGAAAGCATCAGCATGGCGGTATTCATCACCACAGGATTGAATGCTGCAGTAAGTTGCAACGGGGCTGTGAATGCAATCAGCAGTAGTAATCCAGCAAGTCCGATAATATTCAACCCATGCAAGAGTATGGACCGGTTCCATTTCAGAAAGCATAAGCCAAATAGCATTTCACATCCTCCGGAAAGTCCAACCAAGACTTTGGCCAGTGCCAGCTCAAAACCCATATTTTGCCAAATGCTAATTTCAGCGGGTGATTGGAACAGAATTTTTGGAATGAGTCCCTGATAGAGCCATAGTATGACCAAAGTCAGCTGGATAGTACGCAGTGGTTGTAGGAATACAGGTTTAGGATTCACGAACAGCTTCTTCCAGAAAATGGCGTTTATTTTCGCTGGATGGAATCAGGCAATACTCGGTTTTACCAAATAGCTTGTAACGATTTAAAGCAATCACACGATACAGAAAGTCGCGGATAAAACGCGGAACCAAATAACCTGCGCTCATTAAATTAAAAGGAAAACCGAGATGCTGCAGTACTTTCAGCAAGGCAGTCGATTCGGTATAGAGTGTGCCATCTTGAATGACGAGCATCGTGGTGTAATGTTCAGTGGGCATCTGATAATGTTCGAGCAGAGCTGTACCTAAAGGCGATTGGGCGGAAACCAGTTTAAACTGAATCTTTTTATCGTATTTAATCAGAAACCGTGTCCAGCCATTGCAGATTACGCAAACAGCATCAAATACAATGATGTCGTGTTGTTGAATGATGTCTTTAATATTCGGATGCATTGTTGTATTTCTTCTTGTGCTGACTTGCTTCTATAGTGCTTGATGCCGCAATAAAAAACCACCCGAAGGTGGTTTTTGTACATGTCTAAACTGGCTTAGAGAAAGCTAGGCAAACCTTTGGCTGGATCAGTTTCACGTGCTGCTTGGGCATCTGCTACAGTCATGCCGAGTGCTTGTGCTACGCCTTCGCCGTAGGCTGGATCACAGCTATAACAGTTGCGGATGTGACGGTATTTGATGAAATCTAGCGCATCACCCATCGCTCCGGCCGTGTTATTAAACAGAGCCTGTTTCTGCTGGTCATTCATCAGGTTGAACAGGGCGCGTGGCTGGCTGAAGTAATCATTGTCATCTTCACGGAAATCCCAGAAATCGGCATCACCGGTGATTTTCAGTGGAGGCTCTCTGAATTCCGGTTGTTCCTGCCACTGGCTAAAACTGTTCGGCTCGTAATGTGGCAATGAACCATAGTTGCCATCCATGCGGCCTTGACCATCACGGCGGTTCGAATGTACAGGACAACGTGCAGCATTGACTGGAACCTGTGAATGATTCACGCCAACACGGTAACGCGCTGCGTCGGCATAGTTCACTAAACGTGCCTGTAACATACGGTCCGGTGAGTAGCTGATGCCCGGTACAAGATTACTTGGTGCAAAGGCTGCCTGTTCTACATCCTGGAAATAGTTTTCCGGATTGCGGTTCAGTTCGAATTCACCGACTTCAATCAGTGGATAATCGCCCTTTGGCCAGACTTTGGTCAGGTCAAATGGATGATAAGGCACTGTTTCGGCTTCCAGTTCCGGCATGATCTGAACGTACATTTTCCATTTTGGATAGTCACCACGTTCGATGGCATCAAACAGGTCGGTCTGGCTGCTTTCACGGTCTTTGGCGATCAAGTCTGCAGCTTCAGCATCGGTCAGGTTCTGGATGCCTTGCTGGGTACGCATATGGAATTTTACCCAGAAGCGTTCATTTTTGGCATTGATAAAACTGAAGGTGTGACTGCCAAAACCATGCATATGACGGTAACCGGTCGGAATCCCGCGGTCGGACATGACAATGGTCACTTGATGCAAAGCTTCAGGCAACAGTGTCCAGAAATCCCAGTTATTGGTGGCGCTGCGCTTGTTGGTTTTCGGGTCGCGTTTGACTGCTTTATTCAGGTCAGGGAACTTGCGCGCATCCCGCAGGAAAAACACCGGGGTGTTATTGCCGACCAGATCCCAGTTGCCTTCTTCAGTATAGAATTTTAAGGCAAAACCGCGAATATCGCGTTCCGCATCGGCCGCACCACGTTCACCCGCCACTGTTGAGAAACGGGCAAACATTTCGGTTTTTTTGCCGACTTCAGAGAAAATTTTAGCGCGGCTATATTGGGTAATATCATTGGTCACGGTAAAGGTACCAAAAGCACCTGAACCTTTGGCATGCATACGACGCTCTGGAATCACTTCGCGGACAAAGTTGGCCAGTTTTTCATTCAGCCATAAATCCTGGGCAAGTAAAGGTCCGCGCGCACCTGCCGTCATACTGTTCTGGTTGTCGACCACAGGGGCACCAGCTTCAGTGGTCAGGTGGGTGACAGGGCATTTTTTAAAATCTTGGCTCATCTTTCCTCTCCAAGTTTTGAATATCTTATGTCGTTTACCTAGTATTCATAAAATATTGAGATATATGCTAATCAGATCAGGTTTCGCTATATTTACAATATCTTTAAATAAAGGGTGTTACAGCACAAAACGGAATTCAGGGTATAATTGAGTGAGCTCACTCAAAAAATATTTTTAAATTTAATAAAGTTTAAAATGTTGAAAATTAAATGGTTACTCTTAAAAAGTAACGGGTTTTCCACTCTGTGACAATATCAAATTCTATATATTTTGAATAACTCGAATAATGAATGGGATTAAACGAAAATAACAATATCTAAGTCGATAATATGTTTTTATCAAAGGATAAAAATAATAAGTGAATAGTATTGTTTAAAATAAATTTTATAACTGATTTATTTTAAACGTTTTTTTAATCGAGTTTTGTTGGGCTGAAGAAACCCATAAAAATAATGAATGAAATAAGGGTGTTTTCTGGCTATAACTCCCATTTTTGCATATAGAAAATCCTGGCTAAATGGGCTTTATTTTTGAAAAAGCATTGGCAAATATGCTTGAAAATTAGTCAGTCGGCCCTATAATTATCTCACTCCTTCCTCCAAATTATATAGAGAGCAAGATGGCCAAGAAAAAAACAGCCGAGCAGGTAGTGATCCACAATTTTGTGGCAAAACACATGCATGAAGTCAACAAAAGCCAGGTTTTTGTAGATCGAAAGAAAAATTCAAAACGTGGCTACAACAAGCACAGACAAGGGCGATATTCCATGGAAGATCGCCCTTTTTTAATGGCTGCTTAAGGTCTGTAAGGTGGCTGGGGACGACGTGGGGGCTGCTTAGGATTGGTTTTAACTGGAGAGAGCGGGGCGACAGGCCGGTTATTACGAGTTTGCGAATATTGATTCGGATGCCGGGATGGCGTTGTCGATTCATCCGCAATTAAGTCATTAAAGAATTTATTGAGTCTGCTTTGCACTGGCGCGTTGTGGTGAGGGGAGTGAGGCTGTGGTCTGGCCTGCTGAAAACTGGCAAATTGATCTTTTTGCTGGTGATAGAGTCTGGCGGCAATGACGGAGGGGTCATCTCTGCCTAAACGCCGCCGTTGCGATGCCGAAATTTCAATGCCCAATAATGGAGTCATTTTAGGCCGATCGGCATAGCTCGTTGCTCGATTGCTGGCAGGGCGTATATAAGATGAACCGGAATTATGAGCTTCTTTGCGGGCAGCCAAAGCTGGTGCAAGAATGACCACATAAAACACCGCAACAATCATGAACAGGATGACCAGAAATTCCATAACCACCTCTACCACTGTCGAGGGACTGGAAAAAGTCCCGTATTAGGCACTCACCATACGTGATGCTGATTTCACCATATCCCCTAAACCATGGGTTCTGAAATAATATTCTAGCCAGCTTTTTACCATGAGTGGATTGTCCATTTTTAACACATGTTGCAGCAATTCCTGTGCATCACTCATCGGAACATGACAAATGGTTTTACGTACCCGCAAAATATTACTTGAACTCATCGACAGGGTATTAAAGCCCATGGCCATGAGTAAAACGGCAGACAGTGGATCACCCGCCATTTCACCGCAGATACTGACCGGTTTTTCATTGCGATGACAGTCCTGAACCAGACGGGTCAAGGCACGCATTACTGCAGGGTGCAGGTGTGAATAGACATTGGCCACCCGTGGATTATTACGGTCGACGGCCAACAGATATTGGGTCAGATCGTTGGAGCCGACCGAGAAGAAATCGACCAGTTCGGAAAATTCATCAATCTGATATAGTACGCTGGGAACTTCCACCATAATACCGAGTTTAGGCTTGTTTACCTTGACCTGTTCTTCTTCCTGAATCGCCGCATGATCACGTTCCAGCAGATAGAGCGCTTCCTCGACCTCGCTGACACTGGTCACCATCGGCAGCAGAATATGCAGGTTATTCAGTCCGATACTGGCTTTGAGCATGGCGCGAATCTGTGAAGAAAAAATTTCCGGATGATCCAGGGTAAAACGAATGCCACGCCAGCCGAGTGCCGAATTTTCTTCTTCAATCGAGAAATACGGCAGGTCTTTGTCTGCACCAATGTCCAGCGTTCGCATCACCACCGGTTTATTGGCAAAATGACTGAGTTGCTGACGATAAATCGCACGTTGTTCTTCCTCGCCCGGGAAGCGGTCACGCAGCATAAACGGAATTTCAGAACGGTATAAACCGACACCTTTGGCACCGCGCTGCACGCCACGCACCACATCAATCATCAGGCCGGTGTTGACGTACAGTTTTACGGCGATGCCATCCGGGGTAATTGCATCTTTGGTTTCGTACTGACGCAAATCTTTGGCAATCTGTTCTTCTTCTTTTTGAATTTCTTTATAGCGACTGCGCAGGCGACGTGGCGGATTAATAAAGACCCGACCCTGATGCGCATCGACAATCATCTCCACATCATCGAGGGTATTGATTGGCAGTTCGGTTACACCGACTACGGTGGGAATGCCAAGGGCACGCGCCACGATCACCATATGCGAGTTCATGGCGCCTTCGGTAGTGACAATCGCGGCAATTTTATCCACGGGCAGTTCAACCAGTGCAGCCGTCGATATTTCCTCACCAATCAGAATACTTTCATCGGTCAATTCACGGTGACTGGCATCGGCTTCCTGTAAACGTGCCAGAATGCGGCGACCCAGATCTTTTAAGTCCGCCACTCGCTCACGTAAATAATCATCTTCCATCTGGGAAAATTGTGCCACATGATTGTCAATGACAATTCGCACGGCGCCTTGTGCCCAGTGACCTTCACGAATAAAGGCCTTGATTTCTGAAGGCAGGGCATTTTCATCCAGCATACGCAAAAACACGCTAAACAGTGCGCGTTCCTCGGCCATCAACGCATCCTGCATTTTGTCATCTAGCGACTGAATTTCTTCGCGGACTGAATTCAGGGCGTTATCTAATAGCTCCAGTTCTTCGCTAATGTCATCCGCTTCACGGTCAGGGACTGCGGCAAGATCTGCTGGCGGATAGAGAATCACTGCACGACCTAAGGCAATACCACCGGAGCCAGAAACTCCCTGAAAGGTTTTATAGGCGGGCAGGTTGCTTGGCTTACGGAATACATCGATATTGCCGACGGCATGGGCATGGGCGATGACGCCAGAAAGCTGCGCACAGAGTGTCACCAGAAAGGATTCAGCAGCTTCAGAAAAGTCCTGTGATTCTTTGTTCTGAACCACCAGCACACCCATCACCTTACGGCGATACATCACTGGCACACCGAGGAAGGAGTTATAAATTTCCTCACCGGTTTCAGGTAAAAACAGGAAGCGCTCGTGTTTAGGGGCATTGTCCAGATTGACAATTTCCTCACGCTGTCCAACCAGGCCCACCAGACCTTCGCCGGTCTGCAAAGACACATGGCCGACAGATTCTGCATTCAGGCCTTTAGACGCCATGAGCAGATAACGCTGATTGCGTTCATCGAGGAGGTAGATCGAGCAGACATCAACCTGCATGGCCTCGGCCACATGCTTGACCATAATGTCGAGTGATTCATGCAAACTGGTGGACGCATTGATCTCCTGAACAATACGTCTCAAGGTGTCCAGTTGCATATTCGACATAAGGTCTGCTCCGTCTATTCAGAATTTCAGTAATGAAGTTTATTTATAACAATAGCCGCGTAAAAAATCTGCATTATTTATGCGATTTTTTAAGGTTTTTGCTGGGGCAGTTGCTGACACAACTCCACCAAGGCTTTGCGGTAAACATCACGTTTGAAATTCACGACTTGACCGAGTGGGTACCAATAACTGACCCATTGCCATTGATCAAATTCGGGCGGATCAGACAGATTCAATTGAATATGCTGAACGGGGGCCGTGAGTTTGAGTAAAAACCACTTTTGTTTTTGACCGATACAGACCGGATCAGAGTCCGTACGAATGTATCGATGCGGCAAACGATAGCGCAACCAGCCTTTGGTTTGCGCGACTATCTGGACGTGTTCGGGCAATAAGCCAACTTCTTCTCTCAGCTCACGATAGAGTGCCTGCTCAGGGGTTTCTCCATATTGGATCCCGCCTTGTGGAAATTGCCATGCATTATGACCAATGCGTTTTGCCCATAAAACTTGTCCAGCATCGTTTGCCAAAATGATCCCGACATTCGGTCGGAAACCTTCAGAGTCGATCATTTGGCTACCTAAAAATTGTTTAATTTATGCCTTTGCCATCGGGGAGCATTATTTCGTTATCCAACTCGAAAAAAGCAAAGTTTAAAAATGTTAAAATTGCTATGATCTTAACGAATTTCTATCGACTAGCGGAGATAGATTTACAATTTTTTTCTTAAATTTCAGTTTTAACGAGTATTTTCATGAAATTGGCGCTATTTGATCTCGATCACACCTTGTTAAACACGGATTCGGATCATTCTTGGGGAGAGTTTTTGGTCAGTGAGGGCCTGGTCGATCCAGTTCAGCATCGCGCCATGAATGACAAGTTCTATGACGATTATAAAAAAGGTGAGCTGGATCCTTATGCCTATAATGAATTTGTGTTCCAGTTTCTAACCCAACATGACAATGATTATTTGATTGAATTACATCAACTGTTCATGCAAAAAGTCATTCGTCCACAAATGCGTCCTGAAGGTTTTAAAGCCATTGGGCGCCACCATGAAGCAGGGCATACCTTAGTGGGGATTACCGCGACTTCAGACTTTATTACCGCCCCCATTTTTCGTGAATTCGGAATTACTGAAATTATTGCCACCAATGCTGAAGTCATTGATGGGAAATATACTGGTAAAGTCATCAATACAGCGTGCTATCAGCAAGGCAAGCTGGTGCGTCTGGAACAATGGCTGGAGGGTCGCAATGTAACCGAGTCTTGGGCCTATTCAGATTCGATTAATGACCGTTTCTTGCTGGAATATGCGGATCATGCGATTGCAGTGAATCCGGATGATCGCTTGGAAACTCTAGCCCAAGAACAAGGCTGGGAAATACAGGACTGGTCGATCTAATCACTCCGAACTCATTGATGTGATTATTAAGTACAACTTCGGTTGTGCTTTTTATTTGCCTCATTTGAATATTAATGTTTTTTCACAGTCCGGCTGAATCAGACATGCTATGCTCAAAAAACAGGACATGATAACAATAGTAGATTCTGAGGTATGAGATATGACTCACGTTCGACCGCGTATGACACATCTGTTCCAGCAGCTTGGCTTGGATGCCAGTGCAGAAGGTATTGAAACATTTATTCACGAGCATCAATTGCATAAAGATCTGACTTTACTGGATGCGCCGTATTGGTCAGAGGCACAACGTCAATTTTTAAGCGAGAAAATAGCCTCTGATGGCGAATGGGCGATTGTGGTAGATCAACTCAATGAATCCTTACATGAAAATTCAACCAGTGAAGGATAAGATATAAAGCCAATCGTATGATTGGCTTTTTTTAGGCCATCACCTTACCTTTAGCGAACACGTTTCCAGATCGTGACTTGTGACAGCGTGTGTTGATACTTTCTGGCCGTTTCCCGAATCACAAAAGGCACATCTTGGGGTTCGGCCACCAATTCAAAGTGCTGGGTTAAAATGTTGGAAATACCAGTCAAGGTCGTGATGTTTTCCCCATCCTGCTGAAAACCGCCCAGCCATTCACTACGTGCCGTATGTTCTTCCAGCCACGTATAAGGCGAACTCAGCATTAAAATGCCGCCTATATTCATACGCTCATGAATCTGCGCCAAAAAATCTCTCGGATGATGCAGCCGGTCAATCAGGTTCGCTGCCAGAATAAAATCATAGCCGCTAAAATGTGCTTTCAGGTTGCAGGCATCGGCCTGAAAAAATTCCGTTTTCGACGCAACCTGATCCAAAGCGACATCTTCAAGTGAACAGCTTTTTTCTTCGCTTAATTCACCTTCTAGTGGCAGCTGATAACGTACCCTATGGCCTTGAGCCAAATAAACTGCTTGCTGGATAAAGCGTGCCGAAAAGTCCAAACCGGTTACCTGATCAAAAGAGCGTGCCAGTTCAAAGCTGGCGCGGCCGGTAGCACAGCCAATATCTAAGGCACGATGGCACGGCGTTTGCTGAAAATAGGGTTGTGCCAGATCGACCAGTGTTTTGGCAAAATTAGCGATACCAAAATATTCGATACCATACTGGAATTCCAGATATTGGGAGACCAGCTGGTCGCTTTCATAATGCGAAGGGAAATGTTGCAATGCTTGATCAGAAGCGACGTAGCGAAAACCAGCGTGCTGAAAGAAATGCCGTCTGAAGGCGTAGCGGGAACTATATAAAGCTTCATTGCCCGCCGAAATCCAGGAGCCACCTTTCATCAGGTTATGGCGACCGTCAAAGGTCGGTGTACTGAAATCATCATAAAATGGATGCACCTGAAAACCCTGAAATGGATAGATCGGGGTTTCAGTCCACTGCCAGACATTGCCTTGAATATCGTAAAAATCACCCTGCTTGAAATGATCCACCGGACAGGAGCTGGTGCCGTATTTCAACTCGATATTGGCCTGTTCAGGACTTTGTAAATCTGGATCCAGGTCTGAAACGGCATACAGGCGATACCATTCATCTTCAGTCGGCAAGCGAATGGTTTTTCCCAGCTGTTGCGATTTCCACTGACAAAAAGCCTTGGCTTCATGATAATTCACTTCTACCGGCCAGTCCCAAGGCATCGGCACTTCTTCCAGCATCAATCGCAGTGACCAGCCTAATTCAGTTTTGCGCCAGAAACAGGGATGAGCAGCTTGTGAAAATTGCAGCCAGCCTAGACCTTCTTCACTCCAGTAGTGTTCGGTCTGATAGCCATCAGCTTCGACAAAGGCCAGAAATTCCTGATTCGATACCAGATATTTGGAGGCTGCAAAAGCTGCAACCTCGGCTTCATGCCGGCCGTATTCATTGTCCCAGCCATAAAATGGATGGTTAAAATCTTTCTGTAAAAGCACCTTGCCGTCAGGTACCTCCAGCAAGTGATTATCCGGAGCCATGCCAGTAATGATATTGGCGCGCCACTGCGGATGCTGGCGTACATGTTCCAGAGCATGCTGGCGGATCAGCACGGAAGAAGTTTCCAGATGAATCCGTTCATGCTCAATGCCCATGATGATGGTCCACCAGGGGTTTTGCCAGTTTAAGGGCAGAGTCAGCGGAGCATGTTCAAGGATGTTCAGGATCAGGGCACGCACTTGATGCCTATAATCACGGACTTCCTGCACGGTAGGCCAGTCATAGTGCACTTCATCCAGATCGTCCCAACTCATCTCGTCCACACCAATCGCGAAGATACTTTCAAAATGCGGATTCAGGCGTTCGCTAATTAGCTTGCTGAGCAGCAGTTTATTGACAAAAAAAGTGGCGGTATGCGCAAAATAAAAAATTAGCGGATGACGTAAAGTAATGGGCTTGATGAAAAAAGCATCTTCATGCTTGAGACATTCAAACAGTTGCTCATAGGTGTCAAAGGTATTCAGGAAATATTCGCGCAGGCCGTGTCGGGCAGTCTGTTCATCGGCAAAATCAAGTGCCGGCGTGGGCAGCAGCATCGGTTTGGCCGAAAGCCATAGGCTGCTTGTATTGGTTTTATCTTGAGAGTGGGATTTTAGGGGAGAATCGAGCTGCATCCGTCAGGCTCCATCGAATAATTTTAAGCATTCCTTTGCATTGCAAAGAAATGGAATTGTCTTAAAAATACTCGAAAGATATCGCCAGATGGGGTGTATTTAGGTAACAAAATGCTGCACCGTTTTGGATGCAGCATGTTCAGGAACAGCTTAAATAGACAGGGATACGCCTTGCATGAGCTGAACTAGGGTCTGTGCCGCTTTGGACTGAGTACGGCCAGGATGCCAGACCATGCCCAAACGACGGTTCATTTCCAGATTAATATCCAGTTGGTGCAGGTCATGATTGACCAGAGTTTTTGGCAATACCGACCAACCCAAACCAATCGATACCAGCATCCGGATCGATTCCAGCGGATTATTGCTCATACTGACTTTCGGTTTAATACCCTGTTTTTCAAATTCGGCCAAAGTAATCTGCGAGGTATAGGTCTGTGAAGAGGGCAACAGGCTCGGGTAGTCGAGCAAATCTTCCAGACACAGACTTTTTTGCTGCGCCAGCGGATGAAACGGTGCCACCACAAAGACCAGAGGATCATTCCAGATGGTCACGTAATTCAGACGCGCATCACCACGGGGCGGCAAGGTTAAAAATGCCAGTTCAAGATCGCCGGCAATTACCTGTTCATGCGCCTGCTCGGAATCAACAAAATGCACATCTAGAGTCACGTCCGGATATTCCTGGACATAACGGCGCAAATGACTCGGCAGATGATGCAGGCCGATATGATGGCTGGTACCAATTTTTAGTTTGCCCTGTACCTGACCCTGTTCATGGCTCAAGGTATAATGAATATCACCGAGTTCATTCAGCCAGTTTTTCACTTTAGGCAACAGCGAATGCGCCGCGTGGGTGGCCTGTACGCCACGTCCGGCAGATTCAAACAGCTTGACCCCAAAGTATTCTTCCAGACTGTGAATACGTTTGGTGACAGCAGGCTGGGTAATGAAGAGCTGATCTGCGGCCAGAGAAATCGAACCGGTTTCCATGACTTTCACGAAGGCTTCAAAGGCTGCGAGATTCATCTTAATCACCTATAAAGAATTTTTATGTGTAAATCTATTATTGTTATATTTTAAGAATAAATCAAAGTAAAATTAGCTCATCTATGTTGCAGTGCTGAATTACTATACATTTTCAAAGCCTTGGCATTTTAAAAACTAAAAAAGACCACCTATAAAGGCAGTCTTTCATCAGGAACCTCGACTGAAGAGTTTAGACGGTAATGTCCTCATTCTGCTGTTGGTTATTACGCTCCCAGATTTTTTCATGGAAGAAGAAAGCCACTGCCTGTACCGTTGGCTCTAATAAACTTAAGGCAATGGCCATGGTCAAACTGCCAGTCACCAAGTAACCCACAATCATCGCTACTGTAATATGCATAATGTAGTAGCTGAAGGTCTTTTTGAACATGCGCTGGTTGTTGTCTACAAAGCGTTGAATATGTGCCATGTCGAAGTTCCTTAAAAATAATCTCTGTCGATGAAGAAATAATAATAATTCTCATTTGATTTGTAAAAGCGAATATTTTTTATAAATTAATCGGAAAATTAGATTTATGGAAATAGAGCTAAAGCATGATTTGATTCAGCTTTTAAAAGATTCCAAAAAGTTTTTTAACTGATAAAAATGATAAATTAGATTTATGTGATTGCAGCGATATAATCAAAATCAGAGAAAGAATTTACCCAGTCCAGTGGAGTACATCGACATGGCAGGCGCAACCCAAACAGCAAAAACATTATATGATAAATTGTGGGACGACCATTTAGTAACGCAACGTGATGATGGTTCTGCCTTACTGTACATCGACCGTCACTTATTACATGAAGTGACTTCTCCACAGGCCTTTGAAGGTTTGCAACTGGCCGGGCGCCAGCCATGGCGTTTAAGCGCGAATATTGCCACACCGGATCATAACGTACCGACCTCAAAAAAAGAGCGTGAGCAGGGTGTTGCCGGAATTGAAGATGAAACCTCGCGCATCCAGGTGCAAACCTTGGATGACAACTGCAAGACCTTTAATATTGTTGAATTTGATATTAATGATATCCGTCAGGGCATCGCGCATGTGGTCGGGCCGGAGCAAGGCTTGACCTTACCGGGCATGACGGTGGTGTGTGGTGACTCGCATACTGCAACACACGGTGCTTTTGGCTGTTTGGCGCACGGGATCGGGACATCCGAAGTTGAACATGTATTGGCGACCCAATGCCTGGTTCAAAAGAAGATGAAAAACATGTTGGTACGCGTTGATGGCAAATTAGGCCAGGGTGTGACACCGAAAGATGTGGTCTTAGCCATTATTGGCAAGATTGGTACCGCAGGCGGTACTGGTCACGCGATTGAATTTGGCGGTCAGGTCTTCCGTGACATGTCGATTGAAGGTCGTATGACCGTGTGTAATATGGCGATCGAAGCCGGTGCACGCGTGGGTATGGTTGCTGTGGATGACAAAACCATCGAGTATGTTAAAGGTCGTCCTTATGCGCCAACTGCGGAACAGTGGGATCAGGCGGTAGCGTACTGGAATACATTGCATTCGGATGAATGTGCATATTTTGATACGGTGGTCGTGTTGCAAGGTGAAGAAATTGAGCCGCAAGTGTCTTGGGGAACTTCTCCTGAGATGGTCATTCCAGTGTCTCAAGCAGTACCAACTTTAGAACAAGCCAAAGACGATGTACAACGCAATGACTGGAACCGTGCTTATCAATATATGGGCTTAAATGCCGGTCAGGCCTTGGCTGAGATTCAACTGGATCGTGTCTTTATCGGTTCGTGCACCAATTCGCGTATTGAAGATATCCGTGCTGCAGCCGAAGTGATCAAAGGTCGCAAAGTCGCATCTTCAATCAAACAGGCGATGGTGGTTCCGGGTTCTGGTCTGGTCAAAGCTCAGGCAGAAGCGGAAGGCTTGGACAAGGTGTTTGTCGAAGCGGGCTTTGAATGGCGTGAACCAGGTTGTTCAATGTGTCTGGCGATGAATGCCGACAAGTTGCAGCCGGGCGAGCATTGTGCCTCGACTTCGAACCGTAACTTTGAAGGTCGTCAGGGCAATGGCGGTCGTACTCATTTGGTGAGTCCAGCCATGGCAGCCGCTGCTGCGATCGCAGGTCACTTTGTTGATGTCCGTTCATTTTAATTGGTACGTAGGAGCACAGACATGAAAGCTTATACCGTTGAACAAGGTATCGTTGCACCTTTAGACCGTGCCAATGTCGATACAGATTTAATTATTCCAAAACAGTTTTTGAAATCGATCAAACGTACCGGTTTTGGTGAAAATTTATTTGATGAATTGCGTTACTTGGATGAAGGTTATCCAGGGCAGGACAATTCAGTTCGTCCGATCAATCCGGACTTTGTCTTGAACCAGCCACGTTATCAGGGTGCGTCTATTTTAATTTCACGTGCCAACTTTGGATGTGGTTCTAGCCGTGAACATGCGCCGTGGGCTTTGAGTGAATACGGTTTTCGTACTGTTATTGCGCCAAGCTTTGCTGATATTTTCTTTAATAACTGTTTTAAAAACGGTATGTTGCCCGTGATTTTGGCTGAAGATATTGTTGAGCAGTTATTTAAGGAATGTGCGGCAGATGAAGGCTATCAACTGACCATTGACTTGCAGGCACAAGAAGTTCGCACCCCTACAGGTGAAAGCTTTAAGTTCGAAGTCGATCCATTTCGCAAGCATTGCCTGTTAAATGGTCTGGATGATATTGGCTTAACTTTGCAGGTGGCGGATGATATTCGTGCCTATGAAGAAAAAACCAAACAATCGCGTCCTTGGGTATTTGCCGAAATTCATGGATAAATCAGTAAAAATTGTCATGGCATGACTGCGATGCCCTTGCTAATATCGGAAGATTATTGAGTTTTTTGATTGGGTAAGACAGACATTATGGCGAATTATTGGAAACAGTGGCTTGCTTTAAGTTCAGTATCGGTGCTGTTGACTGCATGTCAAAGCATCGACACGATGAAACTCAAACATGCCAAAGAAAATACTGAGAGCAAAAGAAATGCCCTGATCTACTGTACAGGGACGCCAGATTGCCAGTTCGAACGCTTCAATCAGACCATTATTGTCAACGCCGACAATGGCCGCATCAGTGATGAGGCGCTGAAGCAGAAACTGGTGCGCTTGCAGGCCAAAAATTTAAATCAGGCCAATCCGATTTATTTATCCGTGCCGGCAGGACAGCATGAACTGGTCGTGCGTTTCTATCCGATCAGTAAGGATAAAGCGGAAACTTTACATGTATTCCATCGTTTTCAGGCCAATAACCGCTATAGCTTAAAAATGTTCCGTGACCGTAGTGCGCGTAGCAGCAGTTTATTAAATGCTTCGGCACCGGATCCGCTTTGCGTAGATCTGGTACAAGAGCAAAAAACCATTCGTCGTTTTTGCAAACCCTATAATGCAGTCACCGGGATTGCAGAGTTTGTAGAAAAGAAAATTTAACCTCTGTCAGGTCTGAATCTGACGTTTTAAACGGAAAATCTCATGTCTAAACAAATTTTGATTTTAGCTGGTGACGGTATCGGTCCTGAAATTGTCAAAGCGGCAGAGCAGGTGCTGACTCGTGTAAATGAAAAATTTAATCTTGATTTGACGTGGGAGCAGGGTTTACTCGGTGGTGCGGCCATTGATGCTCACGGTTCACCATATCCAGACGTAACGTCTGAGCAGGCTAAAAAAGCCGATGCGATTCTACTCGGTGCCGTGGGTGGTCCAAAATGGGATACGATTGAGCGTTCAATCCGTCCAGAACGTGGTTTATTGAAATTGCGTAGCGAACTGAACCTGTTTGCTAACTTGCGCCCAGCGATTCTTTATCCGCAACTGGCTGATGCTTCAAGCTTAAAACCTGAAATCGTGGCGGGTCTGGATATTCTGATTGTGCGTGAATTAACGGGTGGTATTTACTTCGGTCAGCCACGTGGTATCCGTGAACTGGAAAATGGTGAGAAGCAAGGCTACAACACCGACGTTTATTCAGAGTCTGAGATCAAGCGTATCGCTAAAGTCGCTTTTGAAATGGCCAACTTGCGCGGTGGTAAAGTGTGTTCAGTGGATAAAGCTAACGTGCTTGAAGTAACTGAGCTGTGGAAACAGACAGTGACTGCGCTGAAAGATGCCGAATATCCTGAAATTAATTTGTCACATATGTATGTCGACAATGCTGCGATGCAACTGGTGCGTGCACCGAAGCAGTTTGACGTGATTGTCACTTCTAACCTGTTCGGTGACATCCTGTCTGATGAAGCTGCGATGTTGACCGGTTCAATCGGCATGTTGCCATCGGCATCTCTGGATGAAAATGGCAAAGGCATGTATGAGCCTTGTCATGGTTCTGCACCAGATATCGCGGGTCAAAACCTTGCAAATCCATTAGCAACGATTCTTTCGGTGGCGATGATGCTGCGTTATACCTTCCGTGAAGAAGCCGCTGCTAAAGCCATTGAAGATGCAGTAGGTCAGGTCTTGGATCAAGGCTTGCGTACGGCAGATATCATATCTGAAGGCATGCAAAAAGTCGGTACGGTTGAAATGGGTCAAGCAGTCGTTGCTGCATTGAACTAAGCCTGTTTCGATTCAAAAAACGCAGCCTTGAGCTGCGTTTTTTTATGATAGAAATTTCAAAGCTTAAACGGCTTAACAGGTTCGGCCTGTGGTACGTACCGCGGTCGCAATATTATCTTTGAGTAAGAAGGTAATTTTACATTGTAATTTGACGTCATAGCCGCCGGCAGGGCTTACTGACACGGGAATAGGTACAGTGCCTGTCCCTGTGGCAGGAAACTGCGCTACAGGCAAAGGAATGGTAATGGGGCGTTGTACCACATAGCTTAATTGCTTGGCGCTGCGTTCAGGCCCACTGATCTGCTGGTAACCTAAACGTTTTAGATCCAGAGTTTGATCGATCAGTTGGCTGCTTTGCCCAATGAACTGTTGTAAATAGGCATCACGCTGTGCAGTCGTTGAGAAGGTGGTGGTGCATGCACTAAGCAAACCCAAGGCTGTGCAGCATGCTAAAATCAGTGTGAACTTCATGAGTTGTCCTCACACCAAATAAAATGAGTGTAAGCGCATTCCATGCAAAAATACTGTTGTGATTTGATACACGGTAGAAGTTTAGCGTGGTGAGGTTGATCCCTGATTTAATTAGATACAGGCTTTGAACTCGATGAGTACAGCTTAGCAAGCTCTACCGGTATAGCGGATGGCTTGAACAATTTCATCTTTTAGGTCAAACCAGATTTGGCATTTCATCTCAATGTTATAACCACCATTTGAGGGCATCGGCATTGGTGCACCGATCGAGATACTCTGACTAATATTCGGCGTGCCCATCGGAATATTCATATCCCGAAAAATAGTGTAGCTGAGAGATTCTGCGGTTTGAATCGGTTGCTGGGAGGTCTTGAATCCCATTGCGCGAAGATCAAGCTGGCTACGAACCTGTGCTGCAGTTTGACCCACATAAGGTTGTAGAGACTGATGCAGATGCTGATTGCCGCCGGTAACGCACGCAACGAGAAACAAGCTGGAAAGTAGGGGTAAGCATTTCATATTTATTATTTTTATACATGTTGTTTTTAATTCAATGAATAGTCGTGAATTTATAGGCCTGAGTCAAATTATTTTACTGATTGATAAATAATTCAAGTAATAAAAAAGCCACTAAAAGTGGCTTTTGCTTGCGCTAAAACTTAGCGTGCACGATATGTGATACGACCTTTAGTCAAATCATAAGGTGTCATTTCAACCTTCACACTGTCGCCCGTTAAAATACGGATATAGTGTTTACGCATTTTACCAGAGATGTGGGCAATCACTTCGTGACCGTTCTCTAAACGTACACGGAACATAGTATTAGGAAGCGTCTCGGTGACAACGCCTTCGAACTCGATGAGTTCCTCTTTATTGGCCATAGCCTACCTGAATGAATAAATTGGAAAGGCGCAAATTATAGTCAATTTTTTTGCAAAATACAAGACGAAACGGGCGTTAGACTGATCATCTGCCAGTAAAATAGGCGAACTGTCACGATAATTTTTTTAACTAAAAAGACACCTGTTTCTGTTGTCAGTTTGGTCAATCACAGTTAATCTAAAATTAATCTTTTTAAGTATAAATGAAGTACATACAAGGAAGGCTTTTGAGTGAGTCAGCTAACGGATGCATCAGTCGTATTGCGTTTAGGCTATCAGGCGATTCGTCGTGCGGGGTTGCCAACAGAAGAACTTTTGACCAAAGCAGGAGTGGCTTTAAATCAGGTGGAAGCCAATGACCGTACCCCGCTGAGTGCCCAATATGCCTTTTGGGTGGCGGCAGAGGAAGTCAGCAAGGACCCAGACATTGGATTGCATCTGGGTGAGCACCTGCCACTTTATCGTGGTCAGGTCATTGAACACCTGTTTGTTTCATCTGAAAATTTTGGTGAGGGACTGAAACGTGCTTTGGCTTATCAGCGACTGATCAGCGATGCCTTTGCTGCCAAATTAGTGATTGAAGATGATCGCTGCTATTTAACCAATGGTGAACAGCCTTTTGCTGAGAGTCTGGTCAATCGTCATTTTACTGAATGTGCTATGTCAGGTGTACTGCGTTTCTTTAAATTTATTACCGAAGGGCGTTTTGAGCCGATTTATATCGATTTTAATTTTTATAAAGGGGCACCTGATGATGAATACTTCCGGGTTTATGAGTGTCCGGTCAGTCTAGGTCAGAAAGAAACTCGTTTGTATTTCGATCCGACTATCCTGGAATATCCGCTGTGGCAGGCTGAACCTGAGCTGTTGCAGCTGCATGAGCAACTGGCCATTGAAAAGCTACAGGAACTGGCAAGATATGATCTGGTCGGTGAAGTACGTCGTGCAATCGGCTCTACTTTGGAGAGTGGCGAAACCACGCTAGAAACTGTGGCAGCCCAGCTGAACATCACGCCACGCCGTTTGAGAACACAACTGAGTGAGGCACATACCAGCTTTCAGCAGATTCTCTCGGATTATCGCTGTCGTCTGGCCAAGCGTTTGCTGGCGAGTACCAATGAGAGCGTCGAGCGGATTGTCTATCTGACCGGTTTTTCCGAGCCAAGTACCTTCTATCGTGCCTTTAAACGCTGGACCAATGAAACGCCAGTGGAATATCGGAAGCGGAAGCAGCGTTAAAAATCCCTCCTAACCTCTCTTTAAAAAAGGGAGGAATTCCCCTCCTTTTAGGAGGGGTTAGGGGAGGTAAATATTCTAAAAAATTTAAAAACTATTCCGGCATATTCAGCCAGTGCGGACCTAAGGGTAATTCAGGTAATTCAAACTGCGCCGGATAATCAGCATGAATAAAATACAAACCATCTGCAGGTGCGGTCACGCCAGCAGCTTTACGGTCTTCGGCAGCGAAGATAGTATCAATATGATCGGCAGCATACATGCCCTGACCAATTTCCAATAAACATCCCATGATATTGCGCACCATATGGTGCAGAAAGCCATCGGCCTGAATATCCAGTACCAGATACTGACCATGCTGAATCAGGCGGCAATGGCTGACATGACGAACGGGCTGATTGGACTGACAGGCTGCGGCGCGGAAGCTTTCAAAGTTATGCGTGCCTTCAAACTTTTTCGCGGCGTATATCATCTGTTCAACATCAAGCGGTGCATAGACATGGGTGACCTGTTTATGCAGCAATGCCGGGCGTACAGGGTGGTTGTAGACCACATAGCGATAGCGGCGCGCCTGTGCCTTAAAACGGGCATGGAAGCTGTGATCCATTTCTTTGATCCACTGGATCGAGATGTCTTTAGGGAGTTGGCTATTGCAGCCCATCAGCCAGCCACGTTCAGAACGCACGGCATCCGTATCAAAATGTGCCACCATATTGGTGGCATGGACACCCGCATCCGTACGACCAGCACCATGCAGGCTAATCGGTTGATCGGCAACTTTGCTCAGAACCTTCTCAATGGTTTCCTGTACGCTTGCAACTCCCGGCTGTTGAGTCTGCCATCCTCGATAATGCATCCCACAAAACTCAATTCCCACCGCAAAACGCTGCATAATGACCTCAAAACCTTATTGATCGTACCAATGACGATGCCATTGCTCTACAGTGTCGTATTGTAAATACATTTTTAGAGCTTTTGCATACAGATCCGCATGTCCATAACTTTCATTCAGCAAAATTTTGCAATGATTGACCCATTCGGCAATAGCATAGCGCTGATCCGTCGCACCAAAAGGCACTTGGGTGGTCAAGACGGAAATACAGCCCTGCTCATAGAGTTGATCAATGAGTGCAATCATGGCGTCACTGACCGCCAGGTTGCCAGTGCCAAAACCTTGCAGAAATAAAAAATGTGGTGGTCGAGCCAAGAGGTTGTTCAGGTTATTCAGCTGCTGGGTCAGATCAACTGGCTGCATCATGATGCTCATGCAGTTGAATTCAGTCGCTTTCGTAATATCTTCAGCTTTGATCTGATAACACGCTTGACTGGTTTGGATTGCAATATTGGCCTCAAGACCGGAAAAGGCATTTAACTCAGTAGTATGCTGTTTCAGTGCAGTTTGCGCATGTAGCAGCTGATGATGGAACGCCAGATAGACCCCGGCGCTACATTCGTTGACGGAATCTAGTGCAAATTTCAGGTTATCCAGGGCATCGCTAAATTCACGCTGTTCATTGCCTTGAGCATTCAGCAGCGGATATTGGCTACCGGTCAGTACTACATGCGCCGAGTTTCTAATAAAATGTGCCAGTACTGCACTGGCATAACTCAGCGTATCTGTACCGTGAATAATCACAAAATGCTGGATCTGCCGCGATTGCAATTGCTGAATAAACTGTACCAGTTGCAACCAGTCGGTTGCTGTACAGGCACTACTGTCCTTAATGGCGGGTGCATGATGGCATTCGACGAAATACTGCTCTGCAAGTATCTGTTCGAGCTTTGGAATAAATAAATCAGCAGGCATCGGTGCGAGAGGATCTCCCACGCAGCCGAATGTGCCACCCATATAAATTAATGCAATATTTTTTATCATAAAAAAAGCAGCCAATTATTGACTGCTTTAGTGTAAATCGAAATGCATCAAGATGCGATTTGATTCAGTAATTGCTCTGCGCGTTGCTGTTGTTCAAGAGTATATTCAGCTTCTCGCTCGGCAATAATTTCACGGGCAGCGGCATAGGCACCGAGTTGGATATATTGCTGAGCAAGATCAAGATTGAGACTTGCTTCATTAACATCCAGTAATTCCGGGAAAGATTGCACGAGTGGATCATGCTGGTCTATCGCTGCCTGAGCTGGCGTAGCAGGAAGATCGAAACTCATCACTGTCGCGGCAGGCGCTTCTGGCGTGGTTTCCAAATGATCTAATTTGAAATCCAGTCCGGATAGATTAGTTTGTGCAGCCGGCTCTGCCACAGGTGCTGCAGCTGTCAAACTGGACAGATCAAACTCAGTCGCTGGCACCGCAGTTTTTTCAGCTGCTGGTACAGGCGTGTCAAGCGAGAATGAAAAATCGAGAGGCTTGATTTCTTCAGTCACAGTTGGCGCTGTTTCTACTGGAGCAGGCTGTTCCAAATCCAGTTTAAAGTCTAAGACAGGTGCCGTTTCTGTTACTGCTGTAGTTTGAATATCTGTAGATGTAGTTTGAAATTCAAAATCTACAGAAGGAGCAGTAGGTACAGGAGCCTCTTCAGCTTTTGGTGTTTCTACTGGGGTAGTCTTTGGTTCAAAATTAAATTCAAGTGGCTGAATATCTGCTACAGGTTCTGCAACAGGGGCCGGCTTGCTTGATTGAAAGTCCTGCTGCAATTGTTCAAATGCCAGTTCATTTGAAGGGGCCGGTGCAACCAGATCGGCAAAGGCATCTGAAGTTGAAGCAGCTTCCTGCGCAGAAGAAGTTTTAGGCTGGGCACTTGGAAAATCAATAGTATCTTGTACAGCAGATGAAGATTTTTCAAATTCACGCTGTTTTGCTTCAGCTTGTACCAGAATCTCATCTAAATGCAAAGAACGGATATGGTTAAGCAGCTGTGAAATCGCAAACTCATCTTTTTGTAAGATGTGAATATCCAATAACAACAGATAGAGTTCATGCTGGGAATTATCCCGATTCAGTGCCTGATTAATCTGTGCTTCGGCCGCAAAAAAATTACGTTCCTGAATCAGGCCCTCAATTTTCTTACGTGTGTCTGCTGATAATGGCGTTGCTGATTTTTTTGTGACCCCGACTGGCTCCACCACCTTGGTTCTTTGTGGGGCAGCTTTTGACGCAGAACCAGGTTTTTTTGCTTTTACCGTTTTAGTTTTTGCTTTATCTGATTCTTGAGCATCTTGTCGTTTTTTAAAGACAATTAATACGATGATCAATATCACTAATGGAATCACATAAATCAGCATGTTTTACCCCTTGGGGATAGAGTAGTTTAAGTTCGCCTATCCCAATAAATCGTCATGTGTAACTTTTTAATTAATTGGCTTCTTATCTGCTTGTTGGGCTTTGAGCTGTTGTTGTAGCTGGGCCAGACGCGCATTTAATAACTGAATTCTGTGATCCTTCTGATTGAGTGCCAATTCTAATTCAGTTACGTTTCTCTGTAATTTAACGGTTTTTTCTCGGGCTGTCATAACTTTTAATGACAATTCCTTTGATGTTTGATTGCGTTCTGTGTTCTGGTTTGCAGAAACTTGACCGGAATCGCGCTGGTTCTCAGCAACCAGGCTCATTTCTGCCTGATTCAAACGGTATTTAGTTTTGCCAGCAGGCTTAGACGGTCGCTCTGTCTGAGGTGCTGCAGAAACTTTAATGGGCGCAGGTGCAGGATGAGTTGTATTTAAGTTCAATGCAGCACCCTTGCGTAGACGATTGGCATTTCCTCCGATAAAAGCATGCTCATTGTCTTTTTTGATTTGCTGCATGACTTCACTGACCGGGCGCTGCTGCTGTTCGGCAATTCGTGATGCAATCCCCCACAGTGACTCATTGGATTGGACCACATAAGTAGGTGGAGTCTGATTTGGAGTTGCTTTGACTGGTTGAGCTTTTTTAGTCACTGGAGCCGGCGTTTTCACCGGATTGGCTGATCCAGTGGATTTTCTGGCTTGCTCCTCAGTGAATTTCTTCACCAATGGATCACTGGAGGCAGTTTGATGATCAGAACGGGACTCTAAAGCTTTCTGCACATCTGCTTTATTTTGCGCTGATGCGCTTTGATTTGCTAGCATTGGACTAGCCGGTTTGTTTGTAGTCGAAGCTGCTGCAGGAGCCGGTGATGCAAGAGTTGTTTGTGAGGTCTTTACTGAATCTGAAAGCACCGCTGCAGTTTTAACGGGGGCTTGAGTATCGGGTGCAGTTACCACCTCGTTTTTAACTACAGGTGCAATCACTTGAGCCTGAATTGCTGGACTTGATGTCATTACAACTGGTGCAATTTTAGTTTTAGGAATGGACGTATTCGATAATGTTGGTGGTGCTGTGCGTTGCAATGCCAACGGCTTTTCTAGACCCGCTGGTTTATTTAAGGCTGTAGGAGCTGCTGTACTGTAATGGCTACTTACGGGTAAGTTAAGTGCAATATCTTTTTCACTGACGACGACAACGGGTGCAAGCGGGCGTTCATTCTGTTTGAGACTGGCCTGTAATAAATCTGTTTTAGGTCTTAAATTGGTATGAATATGCTGCAGACGTGCGGCATTGCCTTCCTTGATTTTAACAATAATATTCAGTTCGCGTTCTGTTATGGGGCGAGAAGAAGTAATAGTAATGACCCCGGTACCATTATTGCTACGCCGGGTAAAAAAGTTCAGATGACCAGGCGGTTGATGTGATGCACCAATTGACATTAAATCTGCAGGTGAAGCCAGACTGACTTCAATCGGCAAACTCATATCAGACTGCCGAAAAGTCATTTCTGCATAGAGTAATTCCCCAGGGGCAGACTGAATCTGAACCGGATCTACATTAATCGCATAAATGTTTTGTGAAGCGACAATGGCTAAAATGGCAAGCTTTAATTTGTTATATACAGTCATCTTAATCGTGAGCTCAGTCATTATCGCATAGCGAAAATTATAGATTAACGGGATGTTTGTTTTTTGTAAAATACTTACGCAATAGTTACATAAAAAAGCCGATCAATAAAGATCGGCTTTTGGCTTTATATCCAAAGGATATTAGGCATTTTTATAATCAATCAGAATACGCAGCATACGGCGTAACGGCTCGGCCGCACCCCAAAGCAACTGGTCACCTACAGTGAACGCACCCAGATATTCTTTACCCATATTCAGCTTGCGCAGACGGCCGACTGGAACGCTTAAAGTACCTGTTACAGCAACAGGCGTCAGATCAGTCATGGATGCTTCACGAGTATTTGGAACCACTTTAGACCAGTCATTGGCACGTGCAATGATGTCTTCGATTTCATCCAAAGGTACATCTTTTTTCAATTTCAGGGTTAATGCCTGAGAGTGACAACGCATGGCACCAATACGCACGCAGTGACCATCAATTGGCACGATCTGCTGGTTGCCCAGAATCTTGTTGGTTTCAACCTGACCTTTCCATTCTTCTTTCGACTGGCCGCTTTCCAGTTGCTTGTCGATATAAGGAATGAGTGAACCAGCCAAAGGCACACCAAAGTTTGCAGACGGGAAGCCTTCACCACGTTGTAATTCAGCAATTCTAGAGTCGATATCCAGAATTGGAGAACGCGGATCATCAAGCAACTCTTTGGTATTGTTATATAAATATCCCATACCATTGATCAGTTCACGCATGTTTTGCGCGCCTGCACCTGAAGCGGCCTGATACGTCATTGAAGTTGCCCATTCCACCAGATTGTTCTGGAATAGACCGCCCAAGCCCATCAGCATCAAGGAAACTGTACAGTTACCGCCGACAAAAGTCTTGGTGCCTTTGACCAGACCATCTTTGATCACATGCATGTTGACCGGATCAAGTACGATGATGGCTTCATCATCCATACGTAAGGTCGATGCTGCATCAATCCAGTAACCATTCCAGCCTTCAGCTTTCAGTTTCGGGAAAACTTCAGAGGTATAGTCGCCACCTTGACAGGTAATAATGACATCCATTTGCTTCAGACTGTTAATGTCTGATGCATCCATAAGTGCTGGGGCGGTCTTACCGCCAAATGCCGGCGCTTCACCGCCTGCATTACTGGTAGAGAAATAGAATGGCTTAAAATGAGCAAAATCATTCTCTTCAACCATACGTTGCATAAGGACGGAACCGACCATCCCGCGCCAACCGACCAGACCTACTTTCATGTCACTTTGCCTCGGTGCGTTAAAAAATCAAAAGGGATTCGAGTGTACCAAAAAGGGACTCAACTGCAAGAGCTACACAATCAAAACATCAATATTCTTGAGCGAAATATCTGCTTTATGATACATACAAAATTGATAACTTCATTTTTCTTTTAGAAAAAATAATAACTTAATTAAGAGCGCAGTTTATGATATGGGTTATCCAAATTCTGGCAATCATTGTCATTTGGTTAAGTTTTTGGTCACTGATACCACGCGATGAATGGTGGATTCGAGGTGCGGATTTTCCACGCTTACAAATTCTGGTATTAGGCTTTATCGCCTTTGTGCTGTTCTTGGTTCTGGAGCACCCCTGGAACTGGTTGAATCAGCTGCTTTTTGTCGGTCTGATGGCAGCTTTGGCCTATCAGCTGAAAATGGTATTGCCCTATACCTTTATCTGGAAAAAACAGGTCAAGCAGGTCAAGCAGGATCAGCTGGATCCGCAACGTCAGATTTCCCTGATCGTTTCCAATGTACTTACTACCAATACTAAATATCATTTACTGATCGAGCAGATCCAGATTCATCAGCCAGATCTGGTTTTGACTCTGGAAACCGATCAAAACTGGCAAAATGCACTCTCGGTGATTGAAGCTGATTATCCTTATCGCGTGCCTGTGCCTTTGGATAATCTGTATGGCATGCATCTATATAGCAAGCTCGAATTGAGTGAAACTGAGGTTAAATTTATTCTGAGTGACGAAATTCCCTCAATTCATACTACAGTGATTTTACGCTCGGGACAGCCAGTACAGCTCTACTGTCTGCATCCCAAACCACCCAGCCCGACCGAGGCCAAGGATTCTACCTTGCGTGATGCTGAACTGCTGATTGTCGGTGATCAGATTAAGGATCTGGATGAAAGCTGTATCGTCATGGGCGATCTGAATGACGTGGCCTGGTCACGTACCACACGCCTATTTCAACGCATTAGTGGGCTGCTAGATCCGCGGGTAGGGCGTCATTATGTGAATACTTTTCACGCAGATTATCCTTTTTTTCGCTGGTCGCTGGATCACGTCTTTCACAGTACCGATTTTGCCTTGGTACATATGGAACGTTTACCGCATGTAGGCTCTGACCATTTTCCGGTCTTTCTGGTTTTACAAACCGGTCGGGTATTCGAGCATATTCAGGAAGAATTAGAACAAACTGATGAAGATGAGCAAGAAGCACAAAAAGCTATTGAAGAAGGCATTCAGAAAGCAGAGAAAGAGGAAAAAATAGTCACTGATGAAGTTGCTATGGCATATAAAGAAGGAGGCAAAATCTCTTAGCTTTTTAGAAGAAAAGTGTACGATATTGCTTACAACAGTTTCCGCTTCTTGCGAATGGGCAGGGGTTAGTAATCTGGGTATTCTAGGTTTATCAGCACAGGGAGTCGAGAAAGGATATTCTCATAAGGAAGACGAAGCTGAATGAAAACATCATGGATATGATGCTGAAAGGGACATCACAAAAAAGCAGAACGAATTATAATATGTGAAAGCACAACCTCATTAACCCGAGTTTTACAGGATGTAGAGCTCGGGTTAAATTATTTCAATTACTTAAACATGATTTTAAGCTATAGCCCTTCAAATTCCGTGATCAAATTGATTTAGTAAATTGATTTATAACCTTCAGGGCGAGTCTTAAAACGGCGGTGGAACCACATATATTGGGTCGGTGCAATGCGTAACTGCTGCTCGATTACCAGATTCACGCGGGTGGCATCTTCGACTTCATTTTCACCAGGAAAATTTTCCAGTGCTGGTTCAATCAGCACATGGTAGCGCGGATTATTAATATCGCCATGACGATAGAAATATAAAGGAATTGCAGCCGCTTTGGTCATTTTTAGTAAACGACGATGTGCGGTTACAGTCGCCGCAGGCACACCAAAAAATGGTGCCATCACGCCTTGTTTTAAACCATAATCCTGATCCGGACTGTACCAGATCGCATGGCCATTTTTCAGGTTACGTACCAGACCGCGCATATCATCATGGTCAATCTGATTGGCATAAATTGTGGCGCGACAACGGTAAATCAGCATGTCCAAAAGTGGATTATTCTGCGGACGATAGACTACATCCGGTTCAAAATATTGTGCGCAAAGATAACCACCCGCATCGAGCAAAGTTGAATGCGTGCCTAATAACAGCATGCCTTGGCCTGCGGCTTGTGTCTTCTGAATATGTTCCAAGCCTTCAATACTGACGCGGCCCTGAAACCATTTCGGACTGTACCAGGCATTCAGCGTCTCAAACACCCCCAGCATTTGATCGATAAATACCTGACGGGCATTGTCCTGTACCTGCTTTTCAGACCATTCGGGAAAGCAGACTTCCAGATTACGCAGCGTGGTTTCACGGCGTGATTTCAAGTATTTAAAAGAAAGGTGGCCCAGCAGGGACGCCAGACGATGCTGAATGGCCCAAGGTAAGATCGCCAGAATCATCAGGAAAATAATGCCTAGCCATTTGCCCCAATATTGAGGTAACAGGAATGACCATTGAAATTCACCGGGTTGATATGCAGGCTGAGTACTCATAAAACAATTTAGGGCCAAAAGATTAAATGCAGTCTAACAGAGAAGATTATTGAAATAAAAAAGCATCTGTACGAATACAGATGCTTTAGTAAAAGCTCGGGGAATATTTAGCCGTTACTTAGGTTGTCCAGTTCTTCCCAACGCTCTAATTTTTCCAGTAACAGCTCATCAATTTCGGATAAACGGTTAGAAAGTTTCAATGCTTTATCGGAATCAGTCACAAATAAAGAGCCATCAGCCAGTTGTGCGTTGATCTCGGCCTGCTCTTTTTCCAGTGCTTCCATTTCAGCAGGAAGTTGCTCGAGTGCACGCTGGTCCTTGTAGCTAAGCTTAACTTTTTTGGCAGCGACCGGTGCCGCCTCGGCTTCTGCTTTGGCTATGGCTTTTTTCACGGCACTTTTTTGGTCAACCACGGTTTGATCCGGACGTTGTTCAAGATAATCCTGATAACCGCCAACATATTCGTCAATATTGCCCTTACCATCAAAGACCCAAGTGGATGTTACCACGTTGTCCATAAAGGCACGGTCATGCGAGATCAACAGCAGGGTGCCTTTGTAGCCACCCAGCATCTCTTCCAGTAACTCTAAAGTCACCATATCCAGGTCGTTGGTTGGCTCATCCATCACAATCAGGTTCGATGGTTTCAGCAACAGTTTCGCTAGCAGGATACGGTTGCGCTCACCACCTGACAAAGCTTTGACTGGTGTACGGGCACGTTCTGGCGAAAACAGGAAATCTTGTAAATAACTATAGATATGACGACGGTTACCATTCACATCCACGTGGTCAGAACCTTCTGAGACGTTATCTTTAACAGATTTTTCCAGATCCAGCGCATTACGGAGCTGGTCGAAATAGGCCACTTCTAACTGCGTACCGGTCTTCACCGTACCGCCATGTTCTAGCTCGCCCAGAATGGCTTTAATGAGGGTAGTTTTACCGACACCGTTATCACCGACCAGACCGATACGGTCGCCACGGAGGACAAGTGCAGAGAAGTTGTTGATGATCGGTGCATTGTCACCGAATTTCACACTCAGGTTCTCAATTTCAAACACCAGTTTGCCGGAACGGTTGGCATCCTGAGTCGCCATCGTCACTTTACCTTGTTGCGAACGACGTGCTCTAGATTCTTCACGTAATGCTTTTAGGGCACGGACACGACCTTCGTTACGGGTACGACGGGCTTTAATCCCTTGACGGATCCAGACTTCTTCCTCAGCCAGCTTTTTATCGAACAGCGCATTTTGCTTTTCTTCAGCTTCCATTTGCTGGGCTTTCAGGTCTAGATAACGTGAATAGTTACCTTCATAACTACGCAGTTGACCACGATCCAGTTCAACAATACGGGTAGCAATGCTATCGACAAAGGCACGGTCATGCGAAATGAACAATAGGGTCAAATTATTTTGATCGAGCAGGAATTTTTCCAGCCATTCGATACTTTCAACGTCTAAATGGTTAGTCGGTTCGTCCAGTAACAGCACATCGGGTTGGGTAAGTAAAGCACGTGCCAGTAGTACACGACGCTTACGACCACCAGATAAATCGGCAAGATCTGCATCCGGGTCCAGGCCCATTTTGCTTAAAATCGAATTGACTTTGGTTTCCAGCGCCCAGCCATCCAGCTGATCCATTTTGTGTTGCAGGTTGCCCATACGATCACAGGCGTCCATGTCACCGAGTACACAGGCTTCACTGGCAGCATGATAAGCACGCAAAACTTCCGATGCTTCACCGGCACCATCTGCCACGATATCAGCCACTTTACCTGAATCCATCGGTACATCTTGCGCCAGCATGGAAATAGTAATGCCGTTTTGTAATGAAACTTCGCCGTTGTCAGGCAGTAAACTTCCTTCAATCAGCTTAAGTAAGGTAGACTTACCCTCACCATTACGGCCAATCAAACACACTCGTTCGCCGCGTTCCAAGTTAAAATTCGCGCCGTCGAGCAGGGCGGGTCCACCAAACGCAAGTTGGACATCCCTAAGGGTAATATAGGCCATAATGTTTCCTGAAATCCCCAATGAGGACTTTAAATGACTAAACAACAAAATCTAAATGATCAGGCGTCATTTTCCGCACCCATTGAAGATTTGCAAGTGCGAATTGCATTTTTAGACGATTTAGTTGAACAGTTGAATGATCAGGTGGCCAAACAGACCCTGGAAATTGCTGATCTGAAAAAGCAAATGACGCTGTTATATCAACGTGTTGAGTCTTCAGATCTGTCTGAAGGCATTGCAGAATTTGATCCGGTTGCAGATCGCCCACCGCATTATTAATTTGCAACCAATGATTTAATCAACAACAACCCTTAGCTGATCTAAGGGTTTTTTATTGAAAAATAAAAATGAGCCAATCGATAAGATGTTAAAAAGAGAAATATTATTTTTTTGAATTGGCTTTTAAATTGCATTAAATCCGCATATAAAAGTAATAAAGCGTAGCGTGATGATCAAGTGCAAAAGAATTTTCCTGTTGAAAACAAACATTCACGCTTACAAACAGATTTCTTGCCGGCATTTCATAAAATGCAGTTTAGCTCTCTGCCGAAACAGGCCTGCACCCATTCAGTCCTAAAATTATTTGACCTTTCACTCACTTCCTACTCTAATACCGGCTCTCAGGTACATTCCGGAATTGCGTCCCATGCACCCAAAAGTTATTCTACTCGACCTCGAAAATAATTTCCCCACAGCCAAGTTAATGCGTGAGATTGTGGCGCACTATTCGACTTTATATCTGTTTAGCTGTGCCGGAAAATTTGAATTCTCCTTAGAGGACTTAACCGAGCTTGCCGGCTGGATTAGCAGTGGTCAGGTGGTGGTGCTGGACACGCCTGAATCGCCACAAAAAGAATATGAGTATGCAGTCATTGTCGGTCAGCTTATGGCGCTACTGGAGCCAGAAACCGAGGTTGAATTGATCTCGGCGATGGACAGCTGCGAGATGTTGCAGCAGATGCTGCAGGCTTCTGATATTCCGTGTCACCTGATTCAGATTCAGTCTGATGAGACAAGCATTCCAACAGATCAGCCTAAAAATCATCTTCCGAGTCTGGACGCCATCAAGAACAAACCCGCCTTGCAGTTGGTGAAAAAATACTGTGATGCGTTAGGGAAAATGAGTGGCAAACCGAATACGGTTGAAACCTTAAAAAATTCAGTGGCGAATATTCTGCAAGTGATGCCAGTGAAAGCTCAGCATGTGGTCGGCATGTTGATTAACCTGAAAATTGTCAAACGCTATGATGAGCAGATCAGTTTCCGTAAAAAAGTCCTGAAACAATGGCTGCAACTCAATCTGGATGAACAAAGCCCGGTTAAAAATCCTAAACTGGATCAGGTTATTTCCCAAATGAAGGTAGATGAAGCTCCAGTTGAATCTGAAATACTCAAGTCACCAATCCAGTCGGCACAGCAAGACCTGTTCAAGAACTTTGGCCGGATCGATCCGGTACAACTGGAAGTGGCGCGTAAACTGCGTGAATTGCAGGGCGATAAACCCAAAGACATTTATGAGCTGCGTGATTTACTGGAACAGTTATTTCCAAAATCGGACATTCGCTTGCTGCTGAAAGAGCTGATCGAGAAAGGTTATATTTACTGGAATGGTCACGAAATTTTATATAGTCATGAAATGTTCCTGAATTAATTTTATCGTGCAAACTTGCGTTTTATATTGTGCTTATGCAACTCTAATAATAGAACATAAAGGTTGAACTATGGAAAACACTGGAATCTGGGTGACGGTGGTCATCATCATTTTCGTCATAGGGTCGATTTTCGGGTTACGTGTAAGTCCCCGAGAAAAAGCCTTGGGGCTGATGCGTGATAAAGCCCGTAAAATGGGTTTGCATCCACGTCTGGTGGTGGCACCGGACTGGACCAAAATCCCGAAGGCGACTGAAAGTCGTGCCAGTATGGTCGCATACTACAGTGTGCTGATGCCAGATGCACGTTTGCCCTTGATGCGCGCCCGTGTTGTCGATAATAAACTCGAAATCGTGCAGGGTGATGAGAAATTTAAAGATTTTCCCATTGCATTAAAAGGCATTTATGCTATTGATATGCAGGCCAACTGTGTCGGCGTGTATTGGGATGAAGAAGCTGATTTAAGAGCGACCCAACTCGACGACATCAAAGCGCTGTTACACGCTTTGGCTGAACTTTAATTTAGAAATAAACAGGATTAACGGTTAATTATGGCGAACGCTCCTCGGTCCACATCAAAAAGCAGCACAGCGAAGTCTCCCGACGCTGGAAGCAAGCGTGCCCTAGTGATTGTGGAGTCGCCTGCAAAAGCGAAAACAATCAATAAGTACCTTGGTCCGAACTACATCGTAAAATCATCAGTGGGTCATGTGCGTGACTTGCCGACAGGCGGTTCTGCAAAATCGACAGAGAAAAAACCGGCGACACGTACCAAACTGACGGATGCAGAAAAAGCTGAAAAATCACAGAATGCGTTGATTAACCGCATGGGTGTCGATCCGGAACATGACTGGAAAGCCAAATACGAAGTCCTTCCTGGCAAAGAACATGTGGTTGCCGAACTGAAAAAACTGGCATCGCAAGTCGATGAAGTCTATCTGGCAACGGATATGGACAGGGAAGGAGAGGCGATTGCCTGGCATTTAAAAGAAGTCATCGGTGGTGATGATTCGCGTTATCAGCGTGTGGTCTTCAACGAAATTACCAAAAACGCGATTCAGGATGCCTTTAAGCATCCGTCACGTCTGGATACCAATAAAGTCAATGCACAGCAGGCACGCCGTTTCCTGGATCGTGTCGTGGGCTTTATGATTTCGCCATTGCTTTGGGAAAAGATTGCCCGTGGTCTGTCGGCCGGTCGTGTACAGTCGGTTGCGGTGAAGCTGGTAGTCGAGCGTGAACGTGAAATTCGTGCCTTCATTCCTGAGGAATACTGGCAGGTGTTTGCCGATACCAAATCGAAAAAAGATGATATTCGTCTCGAAGCAGTCAAGCAAAATGGCAAGACGCTCAAGCTGCGCAACAAAGCCGAAACTGATGCCTTATTAAACCTGATCAAAGATGCTGATTATACGGTTTCTGCACGTGAAGATAAGCCAACCAAGGTTAATCCAAGTGCGCCGTATATCACGTCAACGCTACAACAGGCAGCCAGTACCCGTCTCGGTTTTTCTGTGAAGAAAACCATGATGCTGGCGCAGCGCCTGTATGAAGCCGGTTTCATTACCTATATGCGTACCGACTCGACATTCTTGAGTGATGATGCGGTGAATATGGTGCGTGGCCATATCGAATCGGAGTTTGGCGAGAAATATTTGCCTGCCAAGCCGAACCGTTATGGCAATAAAGCCGGTGCGCAAGAAGCGCATGAAGCCATTCGTCCATCTATGGTTGGCTTAAAAGGCGACAGCCTAGTGGGTGTTGAGCGTGATGCACAGCGCCTCTATGACTTGATCTGGCGCCAGTTTGTTGCCTGTCAGATGACTCCGGCAGAATATTTGTCTTCTACCATTTTAGTGGATGCTAATGGTGTAGAGCTGAAAGCCAAAGGTCGTACCTTGGTCTTTGATGGTTTTACTCGCGTGCGTGGTGCCAATAAAGCTGATGACGATATTTTATTGCCTGCGGTCAAAGTCGGTGAAGTCCTTAAACTTGAGAAACTTGATCCATCTCAACATTTCACTAAACCACCAGCACGTTTTACCGAAGCCTCACTGGTCAAAGAACTCGAGAAAAAAGGCATTGGCCGTCCATCGACCTATGCAGCGATTATTTCGACGATTCAGGATCGTGGTTATGTGAAACTGGATAACCGTCGTCTCTATGCCGAGAAGATGGGTGAGATCGTTACCGATCGTCTGGATGAAAATTTTAGTAATCTGATGAACTATGCCTTTACCGCAGATCTTGAAGGTCAGCTGGATAAAGTAGCAGATGGTGAGCGTAACTGGAAAGAGTTATTAGACAGCTTCTATGGCGATTTTAAGCAACGTTTGACTACGGCGCAGGGTGAGAACGGTATGCGCCGCAATCAGCCTGTAGAAGTGGATGCAGTACACTGTAAAGAATGTGACCGTCCAATGCAGATTCGTACCGGAACCACAGGCGTATTCTTGGGTTGTTCAGGCTATAACCTACCGCCGAAAGAGCGTTGTAAAGGAACCTTGAACCTGACACCAGTTGAGTCTCTGGCTGCATTATCTGATGATGAGGCTGCGGAAACTGCTGACTTGATGTCGAAGAAGCGTTGTCCGATCTGTGAAACTGCCATGGACAGCTATGTGATTGATGGCGGCCGTAAACTGCATATCTGTGGGAATAACCCGGACTGTAGTGGTTTTGAACTTGAAGAAGGTGAGTTCAAAATTAAAGGCTATGATGGCCCGAGTATCCCATGCGACAAGTGTGATGGTGAAATGCAGCTGAAGACGGGTCGTTTTGGTCCGTATTTTGCCTGTACCAGCTGTGACAATACCCGTAAAGTCTTAAAGAGCGGTCAGCCTGCGCCTCCACGTGTGGATCCGATCAAGATGGAGCATTTACGTTCTGCCAAGCATGACGATTTCTTTGTACTGCGTGACGGTGCAGCCGGTTTATTCCTGGCGGCAAGCAAGTTCCCGAAAGTGCGTGAAACCCGTGCACCGAAAGTGGCCGAGATTCGTTCTGTTGCCGACCAGCTTGATCCAAAGTATCAGTTTATCTTGCAGGCACCTGATGTGGACCCGGAAGGGAATCCAACTCTGGTAAAATTTAGCCGTAAGAACCAGTCACAATATATTGGTTCGGAAACTGCAGAAGGCAAGCAAACCAAATGGTCTCTGGTTTATCAGGACGGAAAATGGGTTGAAGCCTAAACTCTAAGATTCAAAAAAATGCTGACGAAAGTCGGCATTTTTTATGTCAGAATCATGTATATAAAAAATTAAAAATAATATCTTGGGGTGGATGTGGATATTCAGACAAAAAAGTTCGCTGTATTAATCGATGCGGATAATTCTTCTATCAACGCGATTTCATCGGTATTGGAGGAAGTTGCGAAATATGGAATTGCCAGTGTCAAACGTGTGTATGGGGACTGGAGCAGCGAAACTTTAAAGAAATGGCGAGATGTACTCCTTCCTCATGCCATCACTCCGGTACAACAATTCGCTTATACCAAGGGTAAAGATGCGACGGATATGATCCTGATCATTGATGCTATGGATTTACTTTATGCAGGTGCATTAGATGGATTTTGTATCGTATCCAGCGATAGCGATTTCACGCCCTTAGCTTCACGTATTCGTGAAAATGGTCTAACAGTGTATGGCTTTGGCAAAAAAGCTACTCCTGAAGCATTTAAGAAAGCCTGTGACAAGTTCATTTATATCGAAAACTTACTTGTAGATAGTGAAATTAAAAATAATGAGGATGGTGAAGAAACAGGATCAATAGATAAAAAAGTTTCGGAGATTATCAAGACTAATGGACAAAAAACTATATCTGCGCAAAAGGAAATTCAGTTACCTGAAGGGATGGATCGAGCTACGCTTAACTTAATTTATAAAGCTGTAAAAGATAATGCAGATGATAATGGATGGGCGAATTTAGGGATGGTCGGGCAGTATATCAGTGCAGTAAAGCCTGATTTTGACTCTCGTAACTATGGTAGAGCCAAATTGTCAGGATTAATAAAAACTTTAAATTTATTTGAAACAAAAATAGAAATGAGTCAGATGTATTTAAGAAAAATGAAAAAGCAGAGTGTGTAATCGATATGTGGAAAAAGATTCGGATTCTGATTTTATTAATCATCTTATTGATTGTCGCGGTCAATGCCTATCGTGATCAAAACCAGAACTGGTCAAAGCCGATTATTGTGTTGCTGCATCCGATTAATGCCGATGGATTACCGACCACACAGCAATATATCCAGCAACTGTCAGCTCAGGACCTGAATGGAGCACGGGAATATCTGGAAAAAGCAGCTCAGCAGTATCGTGGACAGCCGACTTATTTTTATTTTAATTTAGGCCGTGAGCTTCAAGTTCTATCACCCAAAGTCCCTGAGCAAGACTCGCTCATCGATACAGTTTTATGGAGTTTAAAATTCCGGTTCTATGCTTGGAAACAGCGACAGAGTTCAGACCCTTCAGCTAATGTGACTTTATTTTTAAATTACTATGATCCTGTGCAGACCAAGCAATTGAAACATTCCACTGCCTTGCAAAAAGGCCGGATTGGTTCGATAAATCTATTTGCATCCAAACAACAAACTGAACAGAATAAAATTGTCTTGGTCCATGAATTGCTGCATGCCTTTGGCGCTTCGGATAAATATGATTTAGCGACAGGTCAACCGATTTATCCGCTGGGTTATGCATTTCCAGATCAGCAACCCTTATTTCCGCAAACCAAGGCGGAGCTGATGGCAGGACATATTCCACTGTCTCAAACCACCAGTAAAATGCCAGAATCTTTAAATCAAACCTTGATTAATGAGATAACTGCAATTGAACTGGGCTGGAAATAAAGACTTGTGGATAGTGCTGGATTTATCCACAATTTAGACTTCATTTGTGGATAAAAGATCACACCATGCCGCTCACCTTTGTGCTTGCTCCTGACTCGTTTAAAGAAAGCATGTCTGCTGCGCAGGCTTGTCAGGCCATGCAACGCGGTATTCAGAACGTCATTCCGGATGCCAATATTATTCATGTGCCAATGGCTGATGGCGGTGAAGGCACGGTCGATGCACTGATTTCAAGCTTGAAGGGGGAAAGTATTGCATGTGAAGTGACCGGGCCATTATCTGAGCAACGTATTCAGACCTATTGGGGTTTGGTTGATGCAAGCCAGACTGCCGTGATTGAAATGGCCAAGGCCAATGGCATTCATTTATTGAAACCTTCACAGCGTAACCCGATGCTTACTTCGACCTATGGTACAGGAGAAATGATCAAACAAGCATTGGATTTGGATGTGAAAAAAATCATCATTGGGCTCGGTGGCAGTATTACCAATGATGCAGGTGCTGGTATGGCGCAAGCACTGGGTGTGCGGTTTCTAAATTATAAGAGTGAGTCAATTCAGGTCTGTGGTGGAAACTTAGATCTGGTCAAATCAATGGATTTATCCGAACTTGATCCACGTTTAGCAGATACTGAAATAATCTTTGCATCGGATGTCAACAATCCACTGTGTGGACCAAATGGTGCATCGATAATCTTTGGACCACAAAAAGGTGCAACGCCTGAAATGGTCAAGCAGTTGGATCAAAACCTCTGTCATTTCGCCGATGTGGTTGCTCAGCAGATTGGCTGTGATTATCGTCATGTGGCAGGTGCGGGCGCTGCCGGTGGATTGGGTTTTGGTTTAATGGCATTCACTGCTGCTTCCATTCGATCAGGTGTAGAGCTGATGATTGAACAGGTTCAACTGAATGAGAAAATAGCGCAAGCAGATCATGTGTTTACCGGGGAAGGTAAAATTGATTTTCAAACCAAATTTGGCAAAACGCCATTTGGTGTGGCGCAGGTTGCAAAACACTTCAATAAACCGGTGATTGCTTTTGCGGGTCTAGTCGGTGAAGGGATTGAGGATTTGTTTGAGTCAGGATTTAGCCAGATTGTTGGGATTAATCCGCCAGATTGTCCTTTAGAGGAAGCCTTAAATAATGCAGAAATGAACTTGGAGAAAGCTGTCGCTGAGATAGTTAAAAATCTTTTGACAGAGTGAAAGTATTTCTCTCTCCTGTAATCCAGCACGCCCTGTCGTTAGCTAATATCAAATCAGGAAATAAAATTGGAGACAGTGTCAGGGCAACTGAAAAGCCATAATTCTGGAAGCGATCTGTTAAACTACATACATCCACAAAATGATAAGTGAAAATGAGTTTAGCCACCCTGATTGATGAATTAAATCCCCAACAAAAGCAAGCAGCGACTACAGAAGCAAAACACAGTTTGGTGCTGGCCGGGGCAGGTTGTGGCAAAACCAAAACCATCGTGGCACGCGCAGCTTACTTGATTGAACAGGGCGTGCCTGCCAACCAGATTCAGATTCTGACCTTTACCCGCCGGGCAGCCAGTGAAATTGTGGCGCGTGTCGAACTGGCACTCGGTGGACAAGCCAAGGGGCTGCGAGCCTCGACCTTTCATACCTTCTGTATGTATCTGCTGCGCCGTATTCCGAAAGCTTTTGGCCTTGAACAGTTTTCGATTATTGATCGTGATGACCAGCTGATGATGTTTCGCCTGATTCGCGGTCGTGATGACAAGAAAAACCCCAATCATTTACCTAAGCCTCAGGAACTATGTGACCTGTATTCTTTTGCACGGAATACCCGGCAAAAACTTAGTCTGGCACTGGAAAAACAGATGCCGGAATATCTGGCTCTCAAAGACCAGATTGCCGAAATCATGAAAGAATACGAAGCACGTAAGCAGGCGCGCAGCTTTCTGGACTATGACGATATTCTGGCGGTAGTTGCCACGGCGCTGGCACAGTCCGAAGGTCTGGTCGACTATGTCGCTTCGATCTGCCGGCATATGCTAGTCGATGAAATGCAGGATACCAATCCATTGCAATGGGCTTTGCTGGAGCCACTGAAAGACCAGATTAGCCTGTTCTGTGTCGGTGATGATGCGCAGTCGATTTATGGTTTTCGTGGTGCAGACTTTGAAAATATTCACCATTTCAAAGAGCGTGTGCCAGATGCGCAGATTTTTAAATTAGAAAAAAACTACCGCTCGACCCAGGAAATTCTGGATCTGTCCAACTGGCTGCTCGATCAGTCTGAAATCAAATATGACAAACGTCTGGAAGCGTATCGCGGAGAAGGTGTAAAGCCGCGCATGCATATTTTCCCGAATGAGTTTGATGAAGCCAAATGGATCGCGATTGATATTAAAGAGCGTCATTATCTGCAAGGTAGTAAGTGGGGCGAGCATATGGTGCTGGTTCGTTCCAGTTTTGCCGCACGGCATATTGAGGCAGCCTGTATCGCGGCTAATGTGCCGTATCGCTTTATTGGTGGCATGAAGCTGCTGGAAACGGCGCATGTCAAAGATTTGCTCAGCATGCTGCGCGTAGTCGCCAATCCGCTGGATGATATCGCCTGGATGCGTTTCTTGACCCTGTGGAATGGTGTTGGTGATGTGGGTGCCAGTAAGCTATCGCAGCAGTTATTGGCTGAACCGGAAATGGAAGCTATTGCAGATAATTTGGAAAAATTTGGCAAGATACCATTAGAAACCATTCTGATCATGCAGCAGATGAGTGTGCTCAAAGGCGAAGTGCAAGCCTGTGTCGGTCTTGCGATTCAGGCGATTGAATCGCAGTTGGCGGAAAACTATAAAAAGGATTGGCCACGTCGCCAGAGTGATTTTGAACTGGTCAAACAGCTGGCCTCCAAGCATTCGCAGCTGAGTGAGTTTTTAGAGGAATATGTACTGGATCCGGTGTCAATCTCGGAAATCGAGCGCCAGTCGGATCATGATGTGGTGACCTTAATCACCATTCACTCGGCCAAAGGCACCGAGCAAAATGTCTGTTATGTAGCCAATGTGACGCCGGGGAATTATCCGCATGCGCGTGCTCAAGGTGATTTTGATGATGTCGAAGAAGAACGTCGTGTGCTGTATGTGGCGTTGACCCGGGCAAAAAATGAATTAATTCTGACCAAACAGAACCTGAATCATTGGGCGCGGGAAACGGTCGATGAGCAGGGGCGTAAAGTCGAAAGTTATTTCCTGAATGATCTCACCCGGCATTTATGCACCACAGAAACCCATTACAAGACCCGGCAGCAAACGGTAAAAAGTGCCCTGATTGAACGCAAGTCGATTAATTTAGATTTTGGGATTGATCTCGATTAAACTATAGCAAAGTTGTTTCATGCAAAAAGTAGAGTAGGCGCGTGCTTTTTGATATTTTTTGCCTATCTTCTTAAGGTTGTAAGATGAAAATTTTAGTTCGTAATTTAGAACGTACGGTCACAGAAGCCGAATTGCTGAAACTGTTCCAGGAATATGGCACAGTGGAGACCTGTACTTTGGTGCTTGATGCAGCAACAGGCAAATCAAAAGGTTTTGCTTTTGTAGAAATGCCACATGGCCGTGAAGCAGTCAAAGCCATTAAAGGCCTGAACACTTTACGCCTGCACGGACATGGGATCCGCGTGAAAGCCGCAGAAGATAAGCCTCAGGCTTAAACTCAAAAAAGGAGCACTTGATAGGCTCCTTTTTTATGGTCGAAATTTAGCATTGCCGTAGCTGTTCAATCAGCTCAATGCTCTGAATTTCAGTGCTGGATGGATTCAGTCCGAACATCTTTTGATTGCGAAATGCAGGCGAACCTTTTACTTTATAAAAGCCAAAATTTGTTTTAAACCTTAGGAAATCTCGATGACCCGTGTTGCTCGCTATCATGCGGACCGTACCAATCAAAAACTGTATTTCGCCCGTCTATCCTGCCAGCAAGCAGAGCAAACCGAACATGTACAACAGGCTCAGGCACAACGTGAAGCAACTGTGTTTCATTTGCATGGTGCTTTGTTAGCATTTTTACAGGAACTGGTGCGTTACTATCGCCTGAATGATCCTCATCCGACGCTAAAATCGATCGAAGAACTGATGGCGGCCAAAGGCCAGATTTTGCCAGAAGTGGCGGTATTGCAACATTTGTCCAAGAGCGGTTTCATTGCGGAACTGAAACGTGCTTATCGTCTGTGCCAGTATGCGCCCGAACCAAGTACCCCAGAACCTGAAGACGAAACCTCCTCAAATCTCATCATTAAAGTCACACAGTCTCCACAAGCATGGTTACCTGATACTGCTATATTGAGGGAGTGGCATCGTGACCTGACGCAATTAATTGATGGTTTTCGTAATGAGATGATTGAATTTTAATCGGATCGGCTGTACTTGAAATTGCAATTTTTAACCCTATATCAATTACTCTAATGATGCAAAGTGCACCCGGCGCTTTGCCACCATGTTGAACATGGAGGATATATGTCTATAGAACAGTTGAAAGATTTATTTGGTAATCAAGACGCGATTTTAGAACTCGTTCAACTTGAAGGTGGCGCGTTGGCTCTACGCAATGCAGGCTCACATAAACAGCCTTTGGTCATGATTCAATTTAATGATGAGGTGAAAGCTCTACTTGGAGAGCAGACGCCCGTGATTGCGCAACAGATGATTCAGGCAGCACTCTATGGTTTGCTGGAACAGCAGGTCAATGAGTGGCAGGCTGAAGTTGTGGATGAAGAACCAAAGTATATGAGTTAATTGTTGAAATTTATTTAGAAAGCACACTACTATTGGTGTGCTTTTTGAGTTTTATAGGTTATTAAATTAGGCAGATTTTAAGTATCACAAAGACGTTCATTTAAAATGAAGATGAAAAATCATTATTTTAAAATTTGGGTCATGAGCAGTCTGAAGCCAGTGAGTTAATAAAATCTTTGGCTCGGAGATATATTGATGTCCATAAAAAAGTTGCCAGATCCGACAACTTTTTTATTTGGTGTTGATTAAAAGAAAAACTTTAATGAGAAGGCGTATGCTGATGCGCGATCTCAATCTGGTTCAAAATATGATTGCTCATATTTTTTGCCATTTCTTCTTTGGCATAATAAACCGCACCGATATTATCCCGACGAATGGCTTCAGCTTCTTCCTTGCTTTCTGCACAGACCAGTACCTGAATTTGTGGATTCAAGGTCTTGGCAATGTCGACAATTTTATGAATATCGATGATATCCATAGGCGAAATGACCAGTAAGCGCGCATGCTGAATATGTGCCTGAATCAGTACTCCGGCTTCAGTGGCTATACCAGAAACCGCAGCAATGCCTTTCTCACGTAGGTTTTCGACGATATCACGGTTTTCTTCGGCAATCACCACCTTGATGTTTTCTTCCATCAATGAGCGGGTAATGCGACGTCCCACCTCACCATGGCCAATAATGACCACCTGATCGCGCAGGTAATCCTGTGAGACTTCATCCGGCAACATTGCCAAAGGGTCACCACTGCGTTCCAGTAAGCGGGCCAGAGTAGAGCGTTCCCGAATCCATTTCTGTACCGGCTCAATCGCGGAAAAGATAAAGGAGTTAAGCGTAATCGAAATTAAGGCACCTGCCAGAATCAGGTTTTGACCTTCCAGCGAAAGCAGATTGAGCGAAACACCGAGTGCAGCCAAAATAAAGGAGAACTCACCAATCTGTGCCAGAGAAGCACCGACGGTCAAAGCGGTATTGATCGGATAACGGAAGAACAGCACCAGTGCCATCGCGGCAATAGTTTTACCAATCATGATAATCCCGACCACGGCCAGTACATGTAAAGGCTGTTCCAGCAGGATGCGCGGATCAAACAGCATGCCGACGGAGACAAAGAATAAAATCGAGAAAATTTCACGCAGTGGCAAGGTTTCTTCTTCGGCACGATGACTGAAATCAGATTCTTTCACCACCATCCCGGCAAAGAAAGCACCCAGTGCCATCGACACGCCAAAGATCTTATAGGCACCAAAGGCAATCGAGACGGCAGCAGCCACCACTGTTAAGGTAAACAGCTCACGTGAACCCAGACGTGCCACCACCTGTATGATCATCGGAATCAAGCGTTTACCAATAATCAGCATGAAGGCAATAAAGCCTGCGACTTTAAGTAAGGTAATCCCTAAGGTAAGCCAGATATTCTCATCGCTTGCGCCTTCCAGCGCCTGCCCACCTAAAAGTACCGCAGTGGCAGGTAACAGTACCAGCGCCAAGACCATAACCAGATCTTCGACCAGCAACCAGCCAACAGCAATCCGGCCATTGATCGAATCGAGCAGGCCACGATCACCAAGGGCTTTGAGTAGAACCACGGTACTGGCACAGGACAGGCTTAGGCCGAAGACCAGCGCTGAACCAAAGCTCCAGCCCCACAGCATCGAAACTCCGATTCCGAGCAAGGTGGCAACTGCAATCTGTAAAATCGCACCAGGCAGGGCAATCCGGCGTACCTGCATCAGATCGTTTAGGGAAAAATGCATTCCGACGCCAAACATCAGGAACATGACGCCTAATTCTGCCAACTGGTTGGCCAGATGAATATCACCGACCACACCGGGCGTGTGGGGACTAATCAGAATGCCGGCAATGAGATAGCCGATCAAAGGGGGGAGACGTAGCCGTGCAGCGAGATAGCCAAAGACCAAAGCTAAGCCAAAACCAACAGCCAGTAATATAATGAGCTCTACGTCATGTGGCACTAAATACTCCTTTAGCTAGGTTTGCTGGGAAATAAGCACAAAAAGTGCCAAAACATGCAGAAAGTTTATCAAGTCGGATAAAAAAAGTGCAAAAAAAACGACCCGCAAAGGTCGTTTTTTTAAAGAAACTAAAATTATTTGATTTTAGCTTCTTTGAAGATTACGTGTTGACGGATTTTTGGATCAAATTTTTTGATTTCCATTTTTTCCGGCATAGTACGTTTGTTCTTAGTCGTGGTATAGAAATAACCTGTACCAGCTGAAGAAACTAAGCGAATTTTATCACGCATGGTTCAGACTCCTTAGATCTTTTGACCTTGAGCACGTAGGTCAGCAACAACCTTTTCAATGCCCAATTTGTCGATAATACGCATACCTTTAGTGGTTAAACGAAGACGTACAAAACGTTTTTCGCTTTCTAACCAGAAACGGTGGTGGTGCAGGTTCGGCTCGAACCGGCGCTTAGTTTTGTTGTTGGCGTGTGAGACGTTGTTACCAACGACTGGACGCTTGCCGGTAACTTGGCAAACCTTAGACATGGTGTAACTCCATTGATTTAGCCAACAGCAAATCTGTATGGCCAGTCAAAAATAAACGGATTGAAATCATTCAAGGGGCGTTTTATATCAAAAATGCGCTTAAAAGACAAGCGATTTTCGTCAAAACGCGGCACGAACTATATCGATAGCTCATGCCTTGATCATTTAGCGGAGAAGTGTCTTCGAAATCAGCTTGTGAATCGGTTTATTGAACGGTGGCAGAATGTATTTCAAGCTGTACAGCTTTGGATTCGACATTACTGAGCGTTCATGCGACAAACTGAAGAAGCCTTCTGGGCCATGGTATTTACCCATACCTGATGCACCGACACCCCCAAATGGTAGATCGTCCTGCGCAACATGGGTCAGTACCGTATTTTGCCCGAAATGCCCTGAATGGGTACGCTGTGCGACATAATCGGCACGCGCCTGATCAAAGTCGAAGTAGTATAAAGCAAGTGGACGTGGACGGCTATTAATAAAGTCGATGACATCGTCAATTTGATCATATTCCATGATCGGTAACAGTGGGCCAAAGATTTCATGCTGCATGATCTGCATCATCGGGGTGACATTGGTCACGATGGTCGGTGCAATCTTGCGCAGATCAGCCGAGTTTTCACTACGCGGATTAATTTCAATGACTTGCGCACCCTGTTCACGCGCATCATCCAGATAGCCTTGCAGACGGTTATATTGTTTGACATTAATAATCGAGGTGTAATCCTGATTATGGGTGATATCCGGATACATGCTTTCGACACAGGCTTTAAAGTGATCAATGAACTCGGCAGTTTTTCCGAGAGGCAGGAACATATAGTCTGGCGCTACACAGGTCTGACCGGCATTCCAGAGTTTGCCCACCGCAATCCGCTGCGCGACATCGCGCAGATCAATCGATGGATGCACCAGTACTGGCGATTTACCGCCCAGTTCCAGAATCACCGGCACCAGATTTTCGGCAGCGGCTGCCATGACGGTTTTACCGACTGCAGTTGAGCCGGTGAAAATCAGTTTATCGAAAGGCAAACGACAGAAAGCATCTGAAATCACACCGCCACCATTCACCACAGCGACCAATTCTTTAGGGAAGGCTTCAGCCAAAGCTTTTTCTAAAACTTCACCAAAGGCAGCGGATGCACTGGAAATTTTGATCATGGCATGGTTGCCGGCCGCCAGTGCGCAAATCAGGGGGCCAATCGACAACAACAGCGGATAGTTCCATGGTGCGATAATCCCAACCACGCCTAAAGGCTGATATTGTACCCAGGCTTTAGCCGGCTGATGAATAATGCCGACATGACGCTTGGAGGGTTTCATCCACCGGGTCAGGTTTTTGCTGTAATATTTGATATGTTCCAGACAGGTGAGCAGTTCACCAATCTTGGTTTCCCCGATTGAACGGTTACCATAGTCCTGATTAATTGCATCAGCAAATTGATCTTGATACTTAACTAAGATACGCTTAAGTCGAGCTAAACGATCGATACGTTCCTTTGCAGTCGGCAGAGGGTAGTGTAAGTAAGCGTGTTTTTGTTGCGCCAAGACTTCATTCAGATATTGGCTATCAAAAAAATGTGGTGTCATTGATGTTGTTTTTGTGTGACTGTTCATGCCGCACTACCATTATTCAAAAATCGATTAATTAATTTTTAGAGCAAATACTCTAATTAGTCAAGTGACTTTGTGTGTTAGCCTGCTAATGCATGAACTGAATGGTTATTTTAGGATGTCCCAAACCAAAACCTTAAAAACTAAAGAGCGTATCTTGCAGCTCAGTTTGCAGCTGTTTAACGAGCGTGGCGAACGATCGGTAACCACCAATCACATTGCGGCTGAACTCGGCATGAGCCCGGGTAACCTGTATTATCATTTCCGCAATAAAAATGAAATTATTAAAGAATTGATGGAACAGTACCAGCACCAGACCCTGGAAATGCTGGCGCTGCCGGATGACCGTGCGCTGGATGCCAATGACAAGGTGCATTATTTTCAGGTACTGAGCAGCCAGTTATGGGCTTACCGTTTCCTGCATCGTGATGTCTATCATCTGGTAGAAAATAACGAAGATTTTCGCAAGATGTATCCACGCTTTGCCGGGCAGGTCATGCAGCAGGGCCAGAAAATCTATAAGGGCTTTGTCAATGCAGGCCTGATGGACATGACCGATTCAGAAATTGAAGCACTGATCATTAACCTGTGGATTGTACTGACCAACTGGACCAATTTCCTGTATATGTCAGGTCATCTGACCGATTCCAATACCCTGGAAGAAAAATGGGTCTGGCAGGCACTGCGCCAGATGGTATTCCTGGAAGGGGCGTATTTACGTGGTGAAAGTCGTCAAACCTATGAAGGTTTATTGAATAGTTTGGGTTCTTCGGAACTTTTTGCCAGCCTGTCGTCGTCTAAAGATTCTGAATCTGAACAAACTATTCAGAATATCCAAGAAACGCGCTAGAATACTCGGCTTATTTTTTAATTTAACTGATTAGTGACTTAAACCAACATGAATATGACGACTGCTAACACCGCACGTTTATTGATTACTTGTGAAGACAAGCCGGGCATCGTGCAGGCTGTTTCGAGCTTCTTGTATCATCAAGGTGCCAACATTACTGCGCTTGACCAATATGCGACAGCAGCGCAGGGCGGACGTTACTTCATGCGCGTTGAATTTGAATTAGATAATCTTCAAAGTCGCAAAGAAAGTATTACCCAGACTTTTGCAGCGAATGTGGCAGAACGCTATGGCATGCAATGGCGTCTGGCTCTGGTCAGTGACGTGAAAAAAGTCGGTATTCTGGTGTCTAAAGTCGATCATGCCTTGCTTGAGCTGTTATGGCGTCATGCGCGTGGTGGCCTACCTTGTGAAATTACCAAAGTGGTGTCGAATCACGAGACTTTACGCGAAGCAGTTGAAAACTTTGGCATTCCATTCGAAGTTGTGCCGGTGACCAAAGACAACAAACCTGAAGCTTATGCAGAAATCGACCAGTTGATGCAGGGCAATGACCTGTTGGTGCTGGCGCGTTATATGCAGATTCTGGATGAAGAATTTGTCAGCAAGTGGGAAATGAAAGTGATCAACATTCACCATTCTTTCCTGCCAGCTTTCGTAGGTGCCAATCCGTACAAACAGGCCTATGAAAAAGGCGTGAAGCTGATTGGTGCAACTGCACACTATGTGACTGCTGATCTGGATCAAGGTCCGATCATCGAGCAGGATGTGGAGCGCGTGAACCATGACTTTACCGTTGAGCAGTTACGTGAACTCGGTCAGGATGTGGAACGTAATGTATTGGCCCGTGCGGTAAAATGGCATTTGGAAGACCGTATTATTGTCGATGGTAACAAGACTGTCGTGTTCCAATAAGACTTGCATTGAGTTTTAAAAAGGCATACTTTTAGTGTGCCTTTTTTGTTTTGATGCAAAAAAAGTCAGTCAAAGGAAGGATTAGCGGTTGCAAATGAAAACACTTCTCATTTATTATTGGCATACTTTAATTGTGCTAACCGATGAGCTTGATAGTTTGTTCCACATCATCTCTTCAAGGTAATAGATTTAATGAGTCAAGTTGCTGCGCCCCAAATGCCTACACCGCCAAATCAGATGAAAAAGAAAGTCATCTCTATCGTGGCGGCTGTACTGATTGGGCATGTGGGTGTGTTATATGCGATCAGCCAGATGAAAGCACCTGAGCTGACACCCATTGATAAGCAACCCTTAAAAGTGCGCTTTGTAAAACTCCAGGAAGCGCCAAAACCTTTACCGTCAAAGCCGAAGGCCGAGCCACAAAAAGAGCCGCCTAAGCCTAAAGAAGTCAAAATTGTCGATAAACCGCTGCCACCACCACCGAAAAAAGTAGAAAAAATCGAGCAGGTGAAAAAGGCTGAAGCGCCAAAAGTGGTTAAAGCACCACCAGTTGAAGCAAAACCAACCCCAAGTCCGGTTGTACCGACAGTGGTCACTGAAACTAAAATTAAACCGGCACCTGCTCCGGTCGCGCCACCTGCGCCTGTGACACCGCCAGCACCTGCTGCGCCGCCATCCCCGAAAAGTGTATCGATTGGTGGGGGCGTGTCCTGGCAGCGTTCACCAAAAGTCTCACTCTCTGCAGGTGAATTAAAATCAGCCTGTTCACTGGTAGTAGATGTTTCAGCGAATGAGCAGGGTAAAGTAGTCTCTGCAACTGCACGAAATTCAAGTTGTAGCCCGGCGGTAACGCGCAAAGTAGAAGCAGCGGTACGTCGTGCACAACTCACCAAATATGTTGAAAATGGTGTGGCTTATCCAACACGCGTGGAACAGCCTTTCGATTTTCAGGTTAAATAACGGCTCACCCATTAGGAGTTCGAATATGAACTTTTCAGTTTATTGGCAACACGCTGATGCAGTCAGTAAAACGCTGTATTTCGTGTTATTGGCAATGTCGATCGCGACATGGACCATTTTTGTGCTGCGTTTGATGGGCACTCGCCAGCTGAAACAGATTGCCTATGCTCAGTTATCTAAAGCATTGGAACAACTGAAAACCAAACTGGCTCCTTTGGGCTTTGAACAGCGTAAGGCAGTGGCAGAACAGGCACTGTTACGCCAGATTTCAGCAGAAAAAGCCAATGCCGAAAAAGGTGTATCAGTTCTGGGTACGATTGCCTCAATTTCACCATTTGTCGGTTTGTTCGGTACAGTATGGGGCATCTTCCATGCGTTGGTTGCTGTTGGTAAAAGTGGTCAGGCTGGTCTGGCACAAGTGGCAACCCCAGTCGGTGAAGCATTGATTATGACTGGCTTAGGTCTGGCAGTCGCGATTCCTGCGGTACTGGCTTATAACATCTGTGTCCGTGCTAATCGTGGTTTGGCACACGAGTTACAAGATCAGGCACATGGTCTGCTGATTGATACTATGCTGCAACAGGAATCTGCTGCAAAAAAGTCTGATGAAAAAGTAACACAACAGAGTTTCGTGGGAGGTCAAGCTTAATGGCTTTTCAACTGGGTGAAGACAACGATGTAGGCATGAATGAGATGAACCTCATTCCCCTCATCGACATTATGTTGGTATTGATGATCATCTTTCTGGTGACAGCGACCGTTGCGAACCCATCAATTCCATTAACCTTGCCACAAACTACTGCGGAGATTATCGATCTGCCGCCTGAAAATGTCACGATCAGCATCAATGCCGAAGGTGACATTGCTTGGAATGGCGATGTACTGACGCTAGAGCAGCTTGAAACCCGTTTTAATGAAGCGGGCCAAGCTGAACGTCAGCCGACTATTGTGTTGAAAGCGGATAAAGAATCACGTTATGACTCGGTGGCGCAAGTCATGTCGCGTGCGAGTGGAGCCGGACTCAGCGATATTGCTTTTGCAACCGATAACTAAGATTTAGATAATAAAAAAAGCGACTGATTGCAGTCGCTTTTTTTATGCCCATTTTTCGTGAATCTTAATGGGTTTTTAATAGGGTCGTAAATTTGCTGCGTAATTTATTCAATTTTGGCGGAATGGCAAAATTGCAATAGCCCTGGGTCGGGTTCTTGGCAAAGAAGTTTTGATGATAGTCTTCCGCCGGATAGAAAGTCGGGGCAGGGCTCAGTTCAGTTACCACATTGATGCCATCGGCTTTCAGGGCATCCATCGCCTGCTGCGCCTGTTGCTGCTGTTCATCATTCAGATAATAAATCACAGAACGATACTGGGTGCCGACATCATTGCCTTGACGGTTTAATGTGGTTGGATCATGGGTCGCAAAAAAGACATCGAGCAATTGGTTATAGTTAATCTGGTTTTCATCGAAATCGATCAGAATGACTTCGGCATGGCCGGTATTGCCACCACAGACATCATCATAGTTTGGCTGAGTTGTGTGCCCACCTGCGTAACCGCTGACGACTTGCTGAACTCCCTGAATCTGTAAAAATACGGCTTCAGTACACCAAAAGCATCCCCCACCGAAAAGTGCCTGTTGCATGGTTGATTCCTCATTCAATTAAATAACTCAATCGGGCTGATGGTTAAATTCCAGCTCATCAGTATGAAAGATAAAAAAGCCTGTCCATACAGGCTTTTTGTAGGGAAGTATTAACGCGGCTGAACAGCACTTTCCAGCTGGATCAAGAGATTTCCATGGCGATCCAGTAATTTTAAGGTTTTACCAAACACTTGATAATGAGTCACTTTGGCTAAAGCTTCATTAAATTTCTGATCAAGCTGATCGTTGTTCATACAGGCCATACGGGTAGTGGCCATCTGGCTCAGGGTCAGCGTGTCTTTTGCTGCTGTGTAGCTGCCCATAATCCGGTTACAGCTATCTGAACCTGAAACGCGCTGGGTACTGGCATCAAATTGCAGACTCGGAACATTGCGTGCGGTTGGCACCGTCTTGATTTCAGTATTGCCAATCTGGGTTGCAATCCAGATACGATTTTGCAAAAGTTGTAAATGATTCGCGGTTTGTGTCGTGGCTGTATTGGGTACAGTTTCGCAGCCCATGACCGTTAAAACCGAGCCTAGAATCGCGATTGCAGTTAATTTTTTTAGCATGAGAGATACTCTGATCATTGACTAGCTGTTTGTATATAAACAAAAAAATGATCAAGGTTCCAGTTGATTTTGTATCTTTATTGAAGTGGATTTGCTACACAGTTATTGCATGTCGGGTTTTGGTAGGCCCTGCCGGATCAGGCGTGAATAGTCCTGACTGGAGAGATTAGCGGTGCGTTCTACCCGTGGATTGACATGTGCCCGTTGATACCAGGTGTGCATATCCCAAGACTGTTCCAGTACTTTAAGATCATAGAGATAATTCGGTAAATAGCCGGAGGCAAGCAACCGGTAATCTGAGGGTAGCTGTTGTTGCGATATCGCCTGAACCATATCAAAGACTAGTGTGGTGCAATTACTGGTCAGGGTATTGTACCATTTTGGCTTTTGGGCCAGTTCATCGGCCTGACGCAGATATTCCTTGAATAGCGCTTTAGCCTGAGCTTGCGGCATTTTGACTGGGAAAAAATAGACCTGTTCACCACGGACATTGCTACGGGTATAGACAATATCCTTTTCATCCGATGCGACCAGACTCAGTTCATATTTTCGGAAAAAGCCACCAATCGCTGAAAACTCTTCATTCTTTTCCTTGCGAATTTCAATCGAGAAGGTGAGTGGCTTTTGATTGGCAAAATCGAAGCTGACCAGGGTATGGGCAATTTTAGGCCCCATCCAGTAGGAAGTAATGATGTTCACGCCAGTAATCTGATTCAGATCAAAACTGCGGCTTTCCCAGCGTTCGATATAGCGACCATCGGCCTGCCAGTCAAAGTTGCGGATATTGTGTAAGGTAACCTGATCGCCTTGCTGCTCATAATGCAGAAGCTGGGAAACCTCAGGATTCCACTCTCGATCCTGACGCGCTTCCAGACTGAAATATCCCAGCAGACAGAATAAAAAGGCCAGAAGATAAAGAACGCTATCCACTTGGCGGGAGATCAGATGCCGGGTGAAATAAATCCCGAGAACGACCAGTGCAAAGGTCAGCCAGAGTCCAATCAGCATCAAGCTGCCGATTTTTCCAATAGGTTGATGCACCCAAAGCATCAGGCTGAGCCACAAACTCGACAGAATGACGAATAAAGTAAACAGACTGCCCAGCAGCCACAGACTCCAGTGCCTGGAAATATATTCGCGTCCCTGCATCATCACTTTTTCATGAGAAATAGGTTTTATTTTCTGTAGGTTGCGAACTCAAAAGCAATGCCGGTTTTGTCGTCGATATGTTGCTCGGCGGCGACCTTTTTAAATTCCGCTGGAATCTCTGGATAATAGGCATCGCCCTGTACATCCAGTTCGACATGCGTCAGTTCTAGACGGTCTGTAATATTCATGGTCTGTTTAAAGATTTCACCGCCACCAATGATGAAAATGGTTTCGGGTTTTTCTGAAGCCTTTACATCTGCAACGGCCTGACTCAGCGCATCTTCAATGCTATAAGCGACTTTGGTGCCTGCAAATGCCCAGTCTGGATCACGGGTAATGACCCAATTCACCCGTTTAGGCAAGGTACGTCCCATCGATTCTAGTGTCTTGCGACCCATCACCACCACACCGCCTTGGGTGATTTCCTTGAAGTGTTTCAGGTCGGCAGAGATATGCCAAGGTAGGTCATTGCCCTTGCCGATACAACGCTGCTGATCCATGGCAACGACGTGTACAACTTCTAAATATTGAAATGACATGTATTGAATCCTTCTTATCAAGCCCAAAGTCCTTCGTGTAATTTTTTACTGGTACGAAAGAAAGGTTAAAAATCTATATTGATTGCCTTCATGCTTTAGGGCTAGGAATATATTTTGAAAGGAGGTGGCGATTCACGCGTGGTAAAAAACCTCTTCCTAGCCCTCTCCTAGGAGGAGGGGGAACTTTATAATAAAGAAAATTAAACAGCGACAGGGGCTTTAATTCCTGGATGAGATTCATAACCGACAATTTCGATATCTTCAAATTTGAAATCGAACAGGTCTTTAATCTCGGGATTTAGTTTTAATTGACAAAGGCCGAGTGGCTCACGGCTGAGCTGTAATTGTGCCTGTTCAAAATGATTGCTGTACAAGTGGGTATCGCCACCAGTCCAGACAAAGTCACCAACCTCCAGATCACAGACTTGCGCGATCATATGCGTCAACAAAGCATAGCTGGCAATATTAAATGGTACACCCAAAAATACATCGGCACTGCGCTGATACAACTGACAAGACAATTTGCCATTGTGCACAAAAAACTGGAACAGGGTATGGCAAGGGGGTAAGGCGACCTGACCCGCTTCATTCGGGTTCCAGCCGGACACGATCAGACGACGCGAATTCGGATTAGTTTTAATTTCATTGATCAACCATTTGATCTGGTCAAAACCGTCCTGATTATAGCTATTGTCTGCATTCTTGCTGGCCCCAAAATTACGCCATTGATGGCCGTAAACTGGACCCAGTTCGCCTTCAGGACGGCCAAAACGTGCAGTCTGTTCTGCGGTCGCCCATTCATCCCAAATCGAGACTTTATTGTCTTTTAAATACTGAACATTGGTATCACCTTTCAGGAACCACAACAGTTCAATCACGATAGAACGGAAATGAACTTTTTTGGTGGTGAGTAAAGGAAAACCTTGGGAAAGATCAAAGCGCATCTGATGACCAAATACCGAACGTGTACCTGTACCGGTACGGTCGCCTTTATCGCCGCCGTTGTCGAGGATATGTTGTAAAAGGTCAAGATATTGGCGCATAGTTCTCTCTATTTGAATCTGTTGAAAATTGCCGTTTTAACAGCAGAACGGATTATTTTATAATCAATTTTCTGTCGAAAGGGACAATTTAAATTGCGCACATCATAGCATTTTTTGATGAGCTTTCATCGCCCAAATTGAGAATAAAAAAGACCTCCTGATAGAGGTCTTTTGATTGCAGTTTAAGCGGTTTTATGGCCCGTATGGACGGTATGAATCAGATCAGACAGATCATAACCTAAGGGTGCTGCATAACTTAAATATTCGCGTTGAGTCGCTTCGTCCAGACTGGTGTCGCGATGTAATCACCATAAATATTCTTTATTCGGCTCGCCCACGAGTGCCGTCTGATAATCCGGATCGATTTTTAAGACCCAATAATCGCCCTTGGTAAACGGGATCCCATGCAAGCCTTCAGGTAAAAATCTGATTTCAAGCTTGGCATGTTCTGCATCGACAATGATCGCTTCAGCAATGGCTTCATCCACCTTGCCATTTTCATTCAAGCTCTATACCGCAGAAATATCGGTGCTGTCTTCAGGTTGGCGCTTCATCGGCAAGTGTGCAATGTCATACCAGGTACTTAAATATTGTTCTAAATTAAAATTTGAAACGGTACTTAAAGTCTGACTCATTTTTCTTCTCTGTTTAGTTCAATATTTAAAGTTTAGTTCAAGGTTTAAAAATGCCGCATCAGTGTAATACAGGCGGTAAAGCTTAAAATGATGTAATCATGTGGTGAAATGTTATCTGAAAATGGCCGAGCTACAGATTAAATCCACACGTTTGAGTAGAAAAAGATAAGGACTCATTTTGTATAGTTCAGGCTAAAAAAGCTTTGCAAGGCATCGAAGTTGGCTTTGCTTTACATTTTTTTTGCAAAGATGATGGGTTTTGTAACTGTATTAGAAAGAACGGCTTAATTTGAATGCCGCAAAAATAGACAAATTTATTTACATTTTTAATGTGAAAGATAACATTTAAACGACTAGTATTCTCGGCTTGTTAACAATATGAAAGCCTAAATTACAGGCGAGGAGCGGTTGGTAAGGCATGATCTATGATCATCAAGTAAACATGAGCGAAGTATATGCTCCTGTCCAAGCGAATATCATGGTGCGTTCCCAATCGGAGCAAAGACCTAAAAAGTCATCCCACAAAGCCACTGTCCGTAATGCTTCAGGCGTAAGCAATGGCCATCGTATCAATATCGAGAAATTTACCAGTTATCTGCAAGGCATTACCCGAAATACCAGTACACAGAAATGTGCGCGCAGTATTCGTGTCGGTCTGCAATCCTCTGGTGCGAAAATTGTGAACCATCCAGTCGCAGCGGCAGATTGGGGAAGTACCCTGATGCAGCTGGGCTATAAGAAAATTAATGCTTCTTTTGATCGGCCGAAAAAAGGCGATATCTATATTATTGACCGTACTCAGGGACATAAATATGGACATATCGCGGCTTATTCAGGTAGTGCCTGGGTATCGGATTTCAAACAGCGAGATCATGCGGTTTATCGCAATAAAAACGTGACTTATAGTTACTATCGTCTGGAAACTTACTTCTAAGAAAATACTGCGAAGTGATCAGTCCTCAAAACGCTTCGCACGGCTTTCATAGATTGAAACGATAAATAATCCAATCGCGGCAAAGCCAAGACATTGCAGACCCCAGGCAAATTTGCCCCATTGTTGGTGCTGTTCAGGCAAATAGCCAAACAGGGTAATTAAGGCAATGATGGGAATCACCCGGCTCAAGGCGCTAAAGCCATTTGCATAGGGATTGGATTTTGAGATTTTTAGGCGGAAATGGTGCAGTAAATGCACAACAATTCCAATCGCTAAACTCACCCCAACAAATATCGGACCTAACTGGGCCACAGTCGATGCTGCATAAATCAAAATACAGGTCGCGATGATGACAATGAGTTTGATTTGACGGCTACAGCGTTCCGAATACCAAAATTCAAGCATGTGGTGGCTCTGGATCCTGAGAGTTCTGATTGAGCAGCGACAATGGTGAAAACAGACAAATTGCCAGTGCCATAAAGGCAATGCCTTGTGCACCCGGAATCAGGATTTCACCCTGTTGCATATTCATAAAAACTAAAGCAATCAATAAGGCAATTGGAATCCAGGTCAGTAATCTATACAGCAAACCGGTCGGGTTTTTGCTGGCAAAGTGGATTTTGCAGTAACGGCAGATCAGAAAAATGATGCCGGTACCGACAAACATCAAAATCGAATCTAAGGGCAGTGGTTCCATCCAGTACAAGCCTGCAGCTGTCGCTGCAATCACAATAAAGATCAACAGTTTTTTGAGAACAGATACCTGCGGATTAAACCAGAACTCAAGCATAATGATGAAAGAATAGAAGAGATAATCAGCACTTTAGCATATTTTGACTATAAAAAAGCGAGGCTGTTGCCCCGCTAAATTACGCAATTTTTTCAGCTATTTTTGTTTGGACCCCAGTCATATATTTTCTTCTGATAGGCATACCACATCATCCACAAGCCAATCAGGATCATTGGTAGGCTCAGGAATTGTCCTTTGCTCATCCAGCCAATAAATAGCTGGCCATTGTCCGGCTCACGGAAGAATTCAACCACAAAACGTGCCAGGCCATAACCGATCAGGAACAGCGCAGAAACTGCCATACGTGGACGTGGCTTCGAGCTGAACCACCACAGTACAATAAACAGGATTAGGCCTTCACATAGTGCCTGATAGAGTTGAGATGGATGACGAACCAGTTGCAGCGGATCGGTCGGAAAGATCATGCCCCAGGCAAAGTTTGGGTCGGTGACCTGACGGCCATACAGTTCGCCGCCAATAAAGTTACCAATTCGGCCAAACATCAAGCCTGTCGGTACGCAAGGTGCGATAAAATCCAGAGTCTGGAACCAGGTCATCTTATATTTCTTGCACCACCACAACATGGCCAGAATGACCCCGAGGAAACCGCCATGGAAGCTCATACCGCCGGTCCAGATCTGGAACAGCCATAAAGGATCGGCCAGGAACTGGGAAAAACCGTAGAAGAAGACATAACCGACACGGCCACCGATGATCACACCGAGTGCACCGAAGAAGATCAGGTCAGACACCATATCCGGTGTCCAGCCACGTTGTTTGGCGCGAAACGTCGCCAATCCCCAAGCAAATAAAAATGCCAGTAAGTACATCAGTCCATACCAGTGGACTTGTAAGGGCCCGAGCGAAATCGCGACGGGATCAATATTGGGATAGGTGAGCATTCCTGTTCCTTGTGATTCTGTTTTGCACAGATTTTAGCTTAAAGCAAAGAAAAATGTTGTACATTCAATGTGTAAAGATCGAGAGCGTAAATTATGTGTATCGTGGCATTGGCTTGGAAGGTTCTGGATCAGAGCCCATTATGTCTGATTTCGAATCGGGATGAGTTCTATCAGCGTCCTACGCAGGGGCTGCATGAATGGGAGAATAGTCCGATAATTGCCGGGCAAGATTTACAGTCGGGCGGTACCTGGATGGGTATTACGGCTTCCGGTCGCTGGGCGGTGATTACCAATTTTCGTGATGGACAGGACAAAGGGTATTATCCGACTTCACGTGGACATATCATCCAGAACTTTTTAGATTCTGACTTAACGCCGATTCGTTTTGCCCAAGATATGGAACAACACCAGTGTGACTATGCTGGCTTTAACCTGTTTATGGGGGATCAGAATCAGGCGGTGTATATGAGCAATCGTGGTGAAGTACCACAAGTACTGGCGCATGGCGTCTATGTGGTATCGAATGGCCTGATGAGCGAAGACTGGTACAAGACCCGACATTTACGTAAACGCTTTACCCAGGAGTTTTTACCGATGCTGCAATACGAGGAGATCGCAGAAGCAGATTTATGTCATGCAGTCTGGGATATTCTGGAAGATGAGCGCAAGGTGATTCCTGAACTTCTGCCAGATACCGGCATCTCGGTTGAAATGGAACAGCTGCTGTCTTCGACTTTTATCCAGAGTCCGGCCTATGGCACCCGTTGCTCAAATTTTTTGAGAATGCAGCAGGGACAATGGCACTGGATTGAGAAGTCACAACAAGGTGCGACCGCAGGTCAAACTATTGAGAAAATAATTAGCCTAAAATAATCACCGGATATAAAAAATGCCGACAGATGTCGGCATTTTTTAGGTCACTTCAGGGTTTAAGCTTTAGGGGTTTCTAACGACTCACCTGCAATGACACCGCCATCTTTACGGGTAATCACGACTGTTGCTGAGCGTGGACGTGAATACGCACGACCAGTACTGATTAAATGTTCAGCTTGGTTTGCAGGCCAAGTGCCACCTGGATGTTGTACGTTTACAAAAATGGCTTTGTAGTCAGGTGTCATAGTGACCCCTGTAATTTCACAGCCAGCAGGACCAACCAAGAAACGGCGTAGCTTCGAGTCATCGAGCTTCGCACCCATAGGTGTTTTTTGTGTGCCTGTGCCCGCTGTTGCGGTTTGTACAGAACCATCGCTCACTGAACCAGGAAGTGCTGCCAGCATCATGCAGTTGGTTGTATCCGTATATGCACCATCGTCAGTTTGTAACCATAATACGCCACGGTCATCAAACCACATACCATCTGGGCTAGAGAAGTCATTTGCATCCGTCAAGCCAGAAAGGTTTACACCTGGGATTGAATCTGCTTCGGCACCAAATAGGAAAATATCCCATGTAAATGATGTTGCAGTAACATCGTCGCCTGTTTCACGGAAGCGAATCACGTGACCATTAATATTGCCACGTAGGCGGTTCGTTGCATCATCATCATCTGAATATTGGCGTGGATTAGCTGCATCAATTACATGTGCTGAACCGCGTTGTGAGTTATTGGTTAATGTGACATACACTTCGCCATTATGTGGATTTACCGCAACCCATTCAGGGCGGTCCATTTTAGTTGCGCCCGCTGCATCGGCTGCGATACGTGCATTGACCAAAATATCTGCTCGGTCTGCAAATTTGTATTCTGCATAGTTGGCAATCTTTGGATTAGACAAAGAGAGTTCTAACCATTGGCCTTTAGCTTCACCCGTTGCTTCATTGAAATCAAATTGCGCAACATAAAGCTTACCGTTATTCATGTATTTGTCGCCAGCCGCATAGCCACCGTTGACATCAGTAGGATTCCACGGAGTATCTGAGACAAATTTATAGATGTATTCGCCTTGTGAATCATCACCCATATAGAATGCAAGTGGTTTACCTGCAATGGCACGGCTAGCACGGCAGTCTTCATGAGCAAAGCGACCTAAAGCGGTACGTTTTACTGGCATACTACGATTATCAAACGGATCTATTTCAACAATCCAACCGAAAGTATTAATCGAGTTGCGATAATCCTCTTGTTCCGATGCACCGCTGATGACTGTGTTCCAACGGCTGAAATAATCTGGCGTAAAGATTTGTGGATTTCTAATGCTTTGCCAGTTATAACCACGTGCGCCATTATTGACTTTATAGCGTTTTAACGCATGTTCGGTATTGGCATCGCGTACATCCCCGCCTTCGGTGTCTTTTTGACGTGCGAGATATTGGTTGAAGTTTTCTTCAGTGGTGAGATAAGTGCCCCAAGGGGTATAGCCGTTACCACAGTTGTTGATGGTGCCACGTGTTTTGGTACCATCTGGGCTAAATGCTGTTTGTACCAACGTATTACCACGTACAGGGCCACGGTATTCCATTTCAGTTGCTGCTGTAATACGGCGGTTAAATGGCGAGTTTAAATCGACCGTGATTTCTTGTGTCTCAGGATTTTTGTTGATTGCAACAATAGAAACACCATGAGAGTTCACTTCACGGATCACTTCATCTTCAGTGATATCATCTTGATCAAATATGTTACCACGAGGGTGTAAGTCATCACGTTGTAAATATTCGTGATTCATCACCAATAAGCCAGTGTCCGATACAGTCGCATCAAAATTTTGCTTGCTGGTATTTAAACCAAAAAAGGTCATACCATCATGGTTGTCACCGACACGGCGTTCGTAGGATACACCACTAGGAATATTGTTTTCATCCCATACAGGTAGGCTTGGGTGTAAAGGATCACCTACCGCATGTAGGACTTTAAAATCATAGCCTTCAGCCACAGTAAATTGCTCTAAAGTGTTTTTATCCACTGGTTTGAAGGTTAATGATTTAGGTGTTGCAGTTAAATCTGGTTCATTCGGTGTTGCAGGTGTGCTTGGCGGAGTTGATTCTTCATCATTATCGCTACAGCCCGTAAGTGAGGCTGCTAAGGTTAATGCTACTGCACCACCAGCCGTCTTTTTAATTAAATCGCGACGACTCATCTGTTGGTTAAACAGTTGGTGAAATTCTGGGTTCCCCGAAGTGTTGCTGTCATAATCATCATTAAAAGCAATTTGATCAGTCATATTTTGTTCCTAGCAGTATGTGCTTGGTTGTTTTAAATGGTTATGAGTAAATTAACGGCTAAAAATGACAGGGAAGTGAAAGAATTGTTTCAATAAAATTAAATAAATCAGTATTTTATTGAAAATTAAAAACAAAAAGACAGCAAGAGCTGCCTGAGTAAATCGATATTTTTGTTGTTTTGGCTGGTTATTGTTATTCGGTCTTTAAACGACGTTTTTCAATCAGTTTTCCTGCCAGTAAACCCAGTTCAAACAGTAGCCACATTGGGACAGCCAGCATGATCATCGATAGGGCATCCGGAGGTGTAACAAACATTGCCACAAAAAAGCAACCCACAATAATAAAGCGCCGTTTCTCTACCAGAGTCTGTGTCGAAACTGCGCCAATCAAGATCAGAACCAGGGTAATAATGGGAATTTCAAAGGTAAAACCAAAGACCAGAAACAGCTTTAAACAGAAGCTGAGATAACTGTTGATGTCGGTCATCGGGGCCACAGTTTCCGGCGAAACACTGATAAAAAAATGCAGAATCGAGGGCAATGCCACAAAGTAGGCAAAACTGATACCGGTATAAAACAGCACGATACTGCCGATCAAAAGTGGCAAGGCCAAGCTCTTTTCTTTGGCATAGAGCGCAGGCTTAATAAAGGTCCAAAGCTGATACAGGATGAACGGCATCGCGATCATCAGCGCGACAAAGAAGTTCAGTTTAAAAGGTGCCATGAAGGTTGCAGTGACATCTGTGGCAATCATGGTTGAGCTGGCAGGTAGCTGTGCCCGTAAGGGTTCAGACAACCACTGGTAAGTCTGATTGGCAAAGGGCAATAAGCAGAAAAACAGGCCAATCAGGACAGCAATCACTTTAAACAGATGCTTTCTTAAGATGATCAAATGCTGGGTAATCGGCATCTGTTCGAGGTTCAGTGCTGCAGCATCATTGGAGGCTGGTGTGGTCGGCAAGGATGTCATACGGCCACCTTCATTTCTGTATAGCGTTGTTCGGAAATCACGGTTTGAATTGCTGTAGGCTTGGGTAAATACACGGGTGATACAGGCTGTATCACCGGCTGATAGCTGAGCAAGGGCTGGACAGCTTGCGATTTTATTTTTACTTCATCGCTTACAATCGGCTGCTGCAAATTAGCCACTTGTGCCTGCATCTTGGCCTCCAGTTCCTGAATCCGCTGCATTTCAGCCTGCATCTGTTCACGTAGCTCAGACAGGCGCAATTCACGATCAAGATCATTCTGAACATTGCTCACCATACGCTTGATCTTGCCGTACCATGTTCCGACAAAACGTACTGCTTCCGGAAGCTTATCTGGCCCAAGAACCAAAAGCGAAATAATCCCGAAAATCAGCAGCTCGGTCATTCCAATATTGAGCATAGCGAACTCTTAACTTTTAACCGAATGTTCAGGAGTTTTGACCTGAGCATCAATGGTGCGTGGCTCTGCAAGCTGAGCTTGTTCTGCCTCTTCATCTTTGACTGATTTTTTAAAGTCTTTAATCGCGCCGCCGACGTCTTTACCCAGATTTTTAAGTTTTGATGTACCGAACAATAAAATCACCACAATTGCAAAAATCAGCACATGCCAAATTGATAATCCTGCCATTATTTTATCCTCTATATTTCATGCACCTATCTCAGCAGGCTTGTATGACAGCGCGGTGACGCTTTGATGACAGTTTGCCGAAACAGTAGCAGGGTATGAATCACTCAGATCAAAAATTCTATCATTTGAGAAAAACTAAGCTGTGCTAGCATACAGCTTGATATGGAAATCTCAGCAGTATTGTCATGGCCTTAATTCTTCCCCTCCTGTCTTTTCTGATCGGTTATTGGGGGGTGCAATATTTAAAACCAGTTCGACCTCTCTTGGCGTCTTTATTGGCCCGAGTACTGATTCCAGTACTGATTATCTACAACATGGTGTTTTACCAAGAGGGCAGTTTGTGGCTGATTGCCTTCAGCTTTTTCTGTTCCTGTCTGTTCTTTGCCCTATTTTATTTCACCTTGAAAAATAAACTACGTGCCTTATGCCTGAGTTATTTAAATGGGGCATGGCTGGGGATTCCTTTTGCACTGGCAGTTTTTGGCCCGCAAGCGACCAGTACCGTGGTGGCGCTGTACATCGGTGGTTCCTTGTTTGGCAATGTCTGTGCGGTGATGGCAGTCAGTGAAGCCAGACAAGATAGTGGCTATATTTTAAAAAATGTCCTGCTCTCACCGCCAGTGGTGGCATTGTCAGTAGCAGCACTATTATCATTTTGGGATTTGAGTCACTGGCAGCAAGTCGCTTGGGTGGAGATACTGTATCAGGCCAATAAAGTACTGGTCACTTTTAGCGGCATGTGTGTGCTGGGAATGTGGCTGAGCAATGTGCGGATCAGCCGCTTCGATTTAATGCGCAGTCTGCAACTGATTTTTTATAGAGGGCTGGTTGCGGTTTTGCTGTGTGTTGCCGCTTATTATTATTTACCTATTCCGCAGCAGACGCTGACCTATGCGGTACTGCTGATGTTCTTTTTATTGCCGCCTGCAGCCAATATTGTGGCACTGGAAACCCATTATCAGGGAACAGGCCATTCCGCCAAATATATTGCTTCGGGAACTTTGGCCAGCGCGATCTTGATTGCTTTATATGGGGCAGTGGTGCATGCGTTGATGCCTGGATTATAAAAAACATAAAAAGGTCCTCTTACCCCTAGGGAGAGAGTTAGAGAGGATGTAAAAGCTTTAGAAGGATGATTTTCCCTCTTCTTTTAGGAGATGAGAAACGCTGTTTCGCAAGGGGAGAGGTGTATTTTAAAAATCCCTCACCCCAGCCCTCTCCCAAAGGGAGAGGGGGTAATGAGAGGAGAAACTTACTTCTCCAAACTCTTCTTAAACAGCTGCATCGCTTGCCCACGATGACTGATTTTATTCTTTTCTTCCTTGCTCATTTCTGCACTGGAAATCCCCAGTTCCGGTAACCAGAACAACGGGTCATAGCCAAAACCATTTTCACCACGAGCTGCCTCTAGAATCTCGCCTTTCCAGATGCCCTGGAAAATTTTCGGTAATGGATCTTCAGCATGTTGGACCAGCGCCAGTACGCAAACAAACATCCCTTCAATCGCTTCACCATCTTGACGAAGCGGTTTGAGATCAGTCAAAAGCTTTTCATTATTGGCGGCATCGTTGCCATGCTCGCCGGCATAACGAGCCGAGTAAATGCCGGGAGCGCCTCCAAGAACCGGCACACAAATGCCTGAATCATCTGCAATAGCAGGTTTTCCGGAAATTTTAGAAGCATGACGTGCCTTGATAATCGCATTTTCTACAAAGCTTAGACCATCTTCGATCGCATCTTCGATATTCAACTTGCCCTGGGCCACGACTTCTACCGGCAGTTGCAGTTCCGCAAACATTTTCTCAAACTCGGCAATTTTACCTTTGTTATTACTTGCCAATACCAGTGTGCCTTGGGATAACCAATCTGTAGAAGCCATGTGTCACTCATTCTCTAAATATCAATCGTGCTATTTTAACTCCCATTGCGGGTTTGTAGGCAATAAAAAAGCACCCGAAGGTGCTATTTATACCATTCAGCTTTATTGTGCCTGAATCCATCTGTCGGCACGGTCACGCGCCTGACGGATCTGTTCCTGGGTCAAGTTGGCCGCCAATGCTGTTTTCTTGCCTTCAGAAAGGGTAATCACTTTATTGTCGAGCATGCCATCACGGGTAGACAGTTCATACCACTGGTAAGCACCCATATAGTTTTTCTTTTTCTCTTCCATCATTGCCAGGTTAAAGCTGGCACGGTTATCGCCACGGCTAGCTGCTTTTTCAAAATACTGACGTGCCAGCGCTTCATCTTTTCTGGTGCCAATACCATCTGCCAGCATACGGCCTACATTCAGCTGTGCAACTGCCAGACCTTGATCCGCAGCAGCTTTATACCAGGCAAAGGCCTGTCGTTCATCTTTTTGTATATCTTTACCATACTGGTATTTGGTGGCCAGATAAAACTGTGCACCAGCCTGACCGGCTTTCGCCGCTTTGGTCAGACTATTGATATCCATGATGGAATACTGAGCCGCTTGACTGGCAATAGAAGGACTCGGTGCAACATAATCTGCATGGGCTTGCATGCCAAAAAGTCCCGCCAGTAGCGTCGTACTTAATAATAATTTTTTCATAGCGCGCTCACTCGATAAATTGCGACTTCACCAAATAGATTAGGGAGATGCTTGCTTAGCAAACTATCTTCTTGATTCCCGTTCACAGCGAGTCGATTAATAATTTTGATATTATTTTCCGCACAAAGTGCTTCAAAATCACGAAATGTACATAAGTGGATATTCGGGGTGTTATACCACATATACGGCAAGGCTTCAGAAACCGGCATTCTCCCTTTGATTGCCAAGAAAGACCGGGTCTTCCAATGTGCAAAGTTCGGAAAGGTAATAATGGCCTGTTTCCCCACACGCACCATATCACGCAATAATACGTCAGGTGCATCTACAGCCTGCAAAGCTTGTGCCATGACCACATTGTCAAAAGACTGGTCGGCAAAACGGCTTAAACCAAGGTTTAAGTCTTGCTGGATGATATTTAACCCGCGACTGACTGCAATTGCAATCTTTTCCTGATCAATTTCTAATCCATATGCACGAATATCGTGCTTTTTGCTCATTTGTGCCAGCAGTTCACCATCGCCACAACCAAGGTCGAGTACGCTAGAACCGGGCTTAATCCACTTTTCAGCGAGTTGTTGATCGATACGCATTATACGGCCTCCTTTGGTGTTGCTTTCAGGTGTTCTTCACCTCCCAGGAATGCACGCAAAGATTTTACATAGAGCGGAATAGGGAACAGGAAAGAGTCATGACCCTGTTCGGCATCAATATCCAGATAGCTCACAGGTTTGTGATTGCTGATCAAGGCATCCACGATTTCCTGTGAGCGGGCAGGGGTAAAACGCCAGTCAGTCGTGAATGACACCACCAAGAATTTGCACTGGGTATTGGCCATGGCTTTTTTGAGCGACTGTTCATATTCACGCGACGGATCAAAGTAATCCAGTGCCTTGGTCATGATCAGATAGGTATTGGCATCGAAGTTACGGCTGAACTGTTCACCCTGATAACGCAAATAGCTTTCGACCTGAAATTCAACATCGAAACCATACATAAATTTGCCTGATTTCAAATCGCGGCCAAACTTCTGCTTCATGGCTTCTTCGGACAGGTAAGTAATATGGCCCACCATACGTGCCAGAATCAGGCCACGTTTGGGATAGCTGTCATTTTCCAGATAACGGCCATTATGGAAATCTGGGTCTGACAAAATCGACTGACGTGCTACTTCGTTAAAGGCAATATTCTGTGCAGAAAGTTTCGGAGCGCTGGCAATAATCACGCATTTTCTTAAACGGTTTGGATAATCCACTGACCATTGCAATGCCTGCATGCCACCTAGTGAACCGCCAATGATGGCATCCCAGATATCAATCCCTAAACGGTCAGAGAGCAGGGCTTGGGTTTTGACCCAGTCACGGACCGTAACCAGTGGGAAATCCGGACCATACGGGCGGTTATCATTTTCAGGATTGGGTGAGGTTGGGCCGGTAGAGCCATTACAGCCACCAATATTATTCAGTGAAACCACAAAGAATTTTGACGTATCAATGGCTTTGCCGGGACCAATGCATGAATCCCACCAACCGGCTTTTTTATCATCTTCATGATGATAGCCAGCAGCATGGTGATGACCGGAAAGGGCATGACAAATCAGAATGGCATTGGACTTATCGGCATTGAGTTCGCCATAAGTTTCAACCATCAGTTCAAAACGTGGGAGGATGCGACCGCATTCAAGCTCTAACGGCTCTTCAAATTGGAACTTTTGTGGGACAACAATGCCCACTGAGTCAGCTGGAAAAGACACGGGGAGGATTCGCCTTAAATCTTTAGTATGAATAATAAAAGGATACCATTTGCCGGTATCCTTCTAAAGTCATTTTAGTGCTATGAATTATTGCTAATTCTAATACAGCCGTTTAGACCGCAGCAGCAATCACCTGATCAGTGCTTAATACACCCTGATCAATCAGGCGGTTGGTCGAGGCAATAATTGCTTCAATGGAAGAGGTCACGATGTTGTCATGTACCCCGGCACCAAAGGCAGATTTACCGGTACCTTTCACCTGAAGTTCGATTAAGGCCAAGGCTTTAGCATGTGCACCAGAACTGATGCTGCGCTCTTCATAGTTTACGACATCAATCGGTAACTGAAGTGCATCCAAAATCGCAGAAATTGGACCGTTGCCTTCACCGCGAACACGGCGTGACTGGCCATCAATTTCAAGATCCAGCTCAATCACCTGATTGCCGTTATCATCCGACAATTTGTAGTTTTTCGCAGAATAGTGAACGTTTTTAGCATCCACATAGGTTTCTTTGAACAACTTCCAGATTTCAGTCGCACTGATTTCAGTGCCTTGCTCATCGGTACGCTTTTGTACAATTTGAGAAAATTCAATTTGTAAACGACGCGGCAAGATCACGTTGTAGTTAGATTCTAATAAGTAGGCAATACCACCTTTACCTGATTGTGAGTTAACACGGATCACGGCGTCATAGTCACGGCCCAAATCTTTCGGGTCGATTGGCAAGTACGGCATATCCCAGATTTCTTCGTTTTTCTGGAACTCGAAACCTTTTTTGATCGCATCTTGATGCGAACCCGAGAATGCAGTAAACACCAAATCACCGGCATATGGATGACGCGGGTGCACAGGTAAACCGGTACATTCTTCCACAGTCGCAATGATTTCATTGATGTTGGAGAAATCCAAATTCGGTGCCACGCCTTGGGTATACATGTTCAAGGCAATCGCAGCAACGTCCACGTTACCGGTACGTTCACCATTCCCAAATACGCAGCCTTCAACCCGGTCAGCACCAGCCATAATTGCCAATTCAGAAGCGGCAATACCACAGCCGCGGTCGTTGTGGCAGTGAACTGAAATGATCACACCATCACGACGCTGGATGTTGCGGTGCATCCATTCGATTTGATCGGCATAGATGTGTGGACCTGAAACTTCTACGGTTGCAGGTAAGTTTAAGATCACTTTATTGGTCGGTGATGCTTCCCAGATTTCAGTGACGGCATCGCAGACATCTTTTGCAACTTCTAATTCGGTTGCAGTAAAACATTCCGGGCTGTACTGAAATACGAATTCAGTTTCCGGCTGTTTTGCGGCATATTCTTTCACTTTTTGTGCAGCATTAATGGCTAACTGTTTTGCACCCTCAACATCAACATTCAAGACTTTATTGCGGAATGTCGGCGAGTTAGAGTTATAGATATGTACAATGGCACGTTTCGCACCTTGTAAAGATTCAAAGGTACGCTGAATCAAATGATCACGTGCCTGAACCAAGACCTCGATATAAACGTCATCCGGAATATGACCTTCTTCAATCAATTTACGGGTGAAATCGAAGTCAATTTGCGATGCTGACGGGAAGCCGATTTCAATATGTTTGAAACCGATTTTCACCAACATCTGGAACATCTTGAATTTCTGCTCCATGTTCATTGGCTCAAAGATCGCTTGGTTACCGTCACGCAGGTCGGTACTCATCCAGATTGGCGCTTTATTGATTTCGTTGTTCGGCCATTGACGGTCTGGTAAGTCCACACGTTGATACATACGACGGTATTTTTTACTTGGATCAGCCAACATCATGAGAGAGCTCCTTATGCTAACTTGGGTACCGTAATCTTGGTTAAAGCGGTGCGTGGGTCAGCGGCATAGATTTTGTCTATTCATTGGGTTTTAGTGACAGTCTGGTTCAAACCTGAAATATGGTCTAAATATTGGTGGTTTAGCTTCACCAAATGCACTAAATGCCTTACTTATAATTTAAAGTTTAATCCACTTATCCCGAAAAGTTTTTGCTATTTTTATGGATTTTAGTCGTATGGTAATAAAGATTTTCTTATAAACTTTAAGAATTGAAAAATATTTTCACTTATTCTAAATATTGTATTTTATATTTTCTTGATTTGGACGTAATGCGTTATTTATTACGTTCAATAGTGCCATAACGCAGTATATTTTAATAAAAAATAAATCCAATGATTTTCAAAGATCATTGACGTCAGGGCATCTTTTAAAGTTCAGCCCATTTACGCATTAAATTATGATACAGATTGGTCAGTTTCATGACTTCTGTATGCTGATCACCCAGCTGCATTCTCAGGTTTTGAATACTCTGATCCAGATTAAACAGCATATGCCGTTCTGCATCATCCCGGATCATGCTTTGTACCCAAAAAAATGAAGCAATTCGACAACCGGAAGTGATTGGCGTGACTTCATGAAGGCTGGTCGACGGATACAAAATCATATCACCGGCAGGCAATTTTACTTCGTGATAACCGTAAGTGTCTTCGACCACCAGCTCACCACCGACATATTCTTCAGGTTCACTCAAGAAAACCGTACAGGATAAATCCGTTCTAAGGCGTTCATTGCTCCCGCGAATACGACGAATCGAATTATCGACGTGAAAGCCGAAAGATTCATTATTTTCATAGCGGTTAAACAGGGGAGGAATAATGTCCAGAGGAATTGCAGCTGATAAAAATAGTGGATGCTGTCCCAGAGATTCTAGAATAATATTGCTGAGATGATGAGTAAGTGGATGATCTTCAGGCAATTGCTGATTCTGTTTCACCGTTGCAGAGAGTGTACCCGCGGTAACCTTGCCGTTGACCCACTCAATCTTATTCATCTCCTCACGGAAATATTGTACCTGTTCTTTGCTCAGTACATTTGGAATATGATGCAGCACTGGAAACCCCTGAATAATCGTATTTTAAAAATAACATAGCCCCCATCAGGAGGCTATGCGGTTGCATTGAATTAATATTTAAAGTTGACTGCCAGCACTGCGCTACGGCCTTCTGCTTCGGTCGCATAATGAGATGAATAGGCTTTAGTGAAGTAACGTTCATCAGACAGGTTGTTAAGATTTAATTGCAAATCAACGTTTTCATTCACGTTATAACGCGCCATAGCATCATAGCGAACATAGCCCGGTACAAACTTGGTATTAGTAGCATTACCATAGACTTTGTCCATTGCGACGGCACCAGCACCTAGAGTTAAAGCAGGAGTTACTGCATAAGTAGTCCAAAGGGTTGCACTGTTTTTCGCGACGTTTTGAACTTGGTTCCCATTGCTAGGATTTGGCGCATATACAGCAGGTTGACCTGTAGCGGCAGTATTTACAAATCCACCATCAATCATTTCACTGTCTAAATAAGTATAACCCGCAGATATAGCCCATTTATCCGTGATGTTGCCATTTACACCAAGCTCAATACCATCGACACGAGTTTCACCAATATTACTTGTGGTGCCATCATCTCCGGTCGCACGAGTATTGGTTTTTTCCGTGCGGAAAATAGCTGCAGTCAGGTTGAGCTTATCATTCAAGACATCCCATTTAGTTCCTAACTCCATGGTCCGGACTTCTTCAGGTTTAAGATTATTTATTGCAGCAGTAATCCCTTCAGAACCATCGCCACCATCTACGCCGACTGGATTTGCAGATGTTGCATAACTTGCATAGATACTGCCATTTTCAACAGGTTTAAAGGTCAGGCCAGCTTGATAGTTGATAAAGTCTTTATCATTTTCAAGTTTAACAATTTTTCCTGCTGGAGTCGTAGTATTAAAACGACCTGCAAGCATGGTTTGCTCAGTTGAGTAGTCATCCCAACGTACGCCTAAATCTAAAAGCCACTGAGGGGTGAATTCAATACTATCCAGGAAATAAACAGACTTTGATTTGCTTTGAATATTGTACTGGTCGGCACCATTGGTACTTAATGTACCTGTCCATGGCCCACGGTTTGGGTTTTGTACCGAAGTACACCAGCCCGAAGTAATATCACCAGCGTTACAGGCATTGTGTACATTACCTGTAGCGTTAACACCATCGATAATGTATTGGGTACGGTCAGTTTCTTGGTCTGAATATTCGGCACCTAGATTAAAACTATGTTTAAGCATACCGGTATTAAATTTACCGGTTAAAGCAAGTTGGTCGGTAAAAGCATCAGTATCTGCCACACGTGAGTTGGCACGTGCCCAGACATTTCCATTCAGTAAGAAGTTGCCTCTTGAGTCATCCGGGTTAGTCCACAGGTAATCATTTTTAGACGTGTTATACACTGCGGTATTGCTAATGGTTAAGTTGTCCGTCAGATCATGTTCTAATTTAAGCGTTCCTGACTGATTTTCCTGTTTCTGGAAGTCACGATCTTTCCAGCCATAGTATTGACCTTGTTTAATATCAATTGGCTTGCCGTTGCCATTCAATCCTACATTTGCATTTGTGAGCGCAAATGGATTGTTATAAGGAATACCTGAATCAGGTGTGTCATCGGTTTTTAAGTAGTAATAACTTAGAGTCCCACGGGTAGGGGTGTCCAGACCAAAGCTAATACTCGGTGCAATACCGGCACGTTTATATTCTGCACCGTCTTTCTGGCCTGCTTTTTCATTTTGATGCCCCATGACTGCAACACGTGCAGCAATACCATTACCAAAGTCTTTGTTGCCATCTAAAGTAATACGTTGATAATTGTCTGTGCCGCCAGCGACCGAACCTTCTAGAAAGTCACCCGCTTTAGCAACTTTAGAAATCATGTTGATACTACCACCAGTCGTTCCTGCACCGCCCATAGCAGATGCAGAACCTTTGGTGACTTCAACCTGTTCGACAGCAAACATTTCACGGTTCTGTGAAGTGGCGTTGCGTACGCCGTCTACATACATGGAACTTTCAGAATTATAACCCCGAATAAAAGGACGATCACCGTTTGGATTGCCACCTTCACCTGCGCCCAAGGTAATCCCCGGAACTGTACGCAAGGCATCACTTAAGGTAGTGACTTGTGTATCTTCAATTAACTGTTTTGAAATGACCGAAACTGACTTAGGGGTATCGAGTAAAGGCGCTACAAATTTGCTGTTTGCAGATTGGTTTACTTTTAAGCCAGGTGCTTGTTCAGCTTTAACCTCTTGATGAATAGTCTCTAACTGGATCACCTGTTCTTCTGCCATCGCAGATCCAGCCACCATTGATAAAGATGAAACAATTGCAGAGGAAACGATTTTTTTACGTGTTTTAATGAAGGTCATGTTAAACCTAAAAAATGAATATTAAAAAAAGTATGAGAATAATAATGATTCTTGTTTTTATTTTTATCCTTTTGTCATAGGAATTCATGATCTTTAAGAAAATATTAAATGAGATTTTAAATGTAATGATATAACAATAAGTATTTAAGTTTTTGATTTTATTTAGTATTGATAAAGAAAGCGGATTGCTGGCTTTTTATTGAGAATAATGATGTTTATAAAAGGGCACAAATTAGGGAGGTTTCATGGAGTACTCATTGAGCGATAAAAAACCCTGCCGAAGCAGGGTTTTGAATCATGACTTTTATATTAGAAGTCGTATGAAACAGATAACCAGTAGTTACGGCCTGGAATATAAGTACCTGTTGTACTAGAACCAATATCTAAATATTTATAACCAGTAGCAGTTTGTAGACGACCACGGTTGTCTAAATATTCATATGATTTTGCACCTTCGGTAAAATCTTTGTCCAGCAGGTTGTTCACAGCCATATTCAGACGTAATTGATCACTGACGGTATAACTTGCACCGAGGTTGAATACGCTATAGCCCGCTAACTTGTCACCAAATAATTTATATTCTTCATAGTCGCTTGAGCCTAAACCTGAAGCAGGTGCTGTTGGCGTAGTCAGGAAGCGTTGACGATCAGATTTATATTCGTACTGTAACCATAGGTCTACAGCAGGCACCAGATGCCATGTTGAAGTCAGGTTAAGCGCATTACGTGGCTGGTTATTGTAATAAGTGCCTTCGTTTTCTCCATTCGTAATTTCACTTCTGGTATAGGTATAGGCAGCTTTCATATCCCATTCAGGCAAAATGCTGTATTGCAAAGTTGCTTCTGCACCATAAACTTTGGCCTTATTCGCATTCACGCTGGTTGAACATGAGCTTGCAGTCAAGCATTCAGCGGATACAGGAAGATTCTCTGAAACAATTGCATCTTTAATCTGGTTGTAAAAACCGGTTGCCGTGAAATTGATATCATCTGTCGGCTGTAAATTAAAACCTAATTCATAGTTGGTTGAGGTTTCAGGCTTTAAGTCCGGATTACCAAATGTCAGGTTTTGTCCCTGTCCACTGAGGCCAACAACGCCGTCATAAAGGGCTTTCGCAGAAGGTGCTTTATAACCTGTACTTACGCCACCTTTCACAGTCAGCATGTCATTGGTATTCCAGACTAGATAGGCACGTGGACTAAAATGACCGCCAAAACCGGAGTGGTCTTCAAAACGACCGCCATAGGTTAAACTTAAACTATCCAAAAGACGCCATTCATCTTCAGCATAAACTGACCAGGATTTTTTATCGAATTCGTCTACACCAGTCGAATACAGAGCGATATTATCTTTATTGGTTTGCTCTTTGTATTCCGTACCCACAGTGAGCTTATGCGCACCTAAAGTTGAAATAATATGGCTATCTGCAATTAAATCGGTATTTTTTAACACACGATCTGCACCAATTTGTGCATTTCCGACGGGTAATGCAGCTGAAGGTATCGTACGACCTTTGGTTTCAGTTTCTGAGTGGCTGATATAAGTATTCCACTGACCAAAGCTATAGTCGCCATCATGCCCGATTGCAAACTGGGTACGATCAAAAATCAATTTATCTTTATAACCATTTGCTGTTGTTGCAGTATCTAAAGTACCTAAACGATTGTCTTCATTCTTATAGTTTTGATGGCTGTAGAATGAGTCAAGCCACAAGGCATTTTGATCATCTACTTTGTATGTAAGTTTACCGCCTACATCATAATTATGTGCGGTGGTCGGGCGTGGATCACGGCCAGTTGAACCTTCGACACGCTCAGACTGACCCCGGTCATAATAACTGCCGCGAAGTTGCAGACCAAGCACATCATTGACCAATGGACCATTCACCAAGAAGCTGGTTTTCCAAGAATCTGCTTCAGTACCATGCTCCATAACGTTGCCACTGACAGTAACGTTCCCATTCCACTCGTCTGAAACTTTTTTGGTAATGATATTAATCACACCACCCATGGCATCTGAACCGTAGAGGGTAGACATAGGTCCACGAATGACTTCAATACGCTCAATGGCTGAAAGAGGGGGCATAAAGCCTGTCGCTGCTTCACCAAAACCATTCGGGGTAACATCGGTAGAAGTGGTTTGACGACGGCCATCAATCAAAATAAGGGTATCATCAGCGTTCATACCACGGATGCTAACATTTAGTCCTGCAGTTTTGCCTACGCCATTACGCACATCCACTCCAGGGACATCAACCAACAGGTCAGCAATATTGGTGGCATTCTTACGTTGAATATCTTCTTGAGTGATCACGCTAATTGAGGCAGGGGCATCTTTTAATTGTTGTTCAAACCCCGATGCAGAAACTACAATGGTAGATAAGGTGGTAGTTGGGATGTTGGAGGGGCTATTTGTCTCTGCAAAAGCAGATGTTGCTGTGACCCCAAAAATTGCCAATGTAAGCGGACGAAGACTAAAACTATGCATGACCAAATTCCCGAACCGAAGAATAAATTAGTATTGTTGCTCAAATAAGAAACTGGATATTAATGATAGTACTTATCATTTGCAATAAAAAATATACATTTTCTGCATTTAAGTGGGGTTGACTGAATATTTGAAAGGGTAGCAATTCGAATAAAAAAGACTTAAAAACTGGAACTCGCGCGTATTTTTTGTATATCCTTAAATGTTGTCATATAATGTGGCACATTTTTATAAACCTGTTATTACCAAATATATAGAGGAAGCCATGCAAGTAACTTCTGAAGCGGTTTCGGGCGTTGCCCGTCGTTTAAATGTTTCTGTACCGACGAGCCGTATTAATGAGCAATTTGAAGCTCGTTTAAAACGCACTGCTAAAACTGCGAAGATCAACGGCTTCCGTCCAGGTAAAGTACCTGTAAACGTAGTTCGTCGTGAATACGGCGCGGGTATCTACCAAGAAGTAGTAAACGATATTATTCGTGACACAGTTTTCGAAGCGATCCAGCAAGAAAAAATCAATGCTGTGGGCATGCCAAACATCGAAAAAACTGAAATGAAAGACGACGCGCTGGTATATACAGCGACTGTTGAAGTTTATCCAGAAATCGAAGTGAAATTCGACGGCTTGGAAGTTGAGCGTAAAGCAGCTGAAGTAAATGACAAAGACGTTGAGAAGATGATTGAAAATCTTCAAAAACAACGTGCTGCTTGGGCTGAAACAAAAGGCATGGCTAAAAAAGACATGCAAGTAACTTTTGATTTCGAAGGTTCAATCGACGGCGAAAAATTTGAAGGCGGTTCTGCAGAAGACTTCAAACTTGTTCTAGGTTCTGGTCGTATGATCCCTGGCTTCGAAGACGGTATCGTTGGTATGAAGAAAGGCGAAGAGAAAGTTATCGATGTAACTTTCCCTGAAGACTACCAAGCTGAAAACCTTGCTGGTAAACAAGCTCAATTCAAAATCACTGTGAAGCTTGTTGAAAAACAAAAACTTCCAGAAATCGATACTGAATTCCTGAAAATCTTCGGTGTATCTGAAGAAGAAGGCGTTGAGAAGTTAAAAGCTGACGTTCGTAAAAACATGGAACGTGAAGTGAAGAACGGCCTTCGCAATCAGGTTAAAGGCGCGACTTTCGATGCATTAGTTGCTGCAAACGAAGTTGAACTTCCAGCTGCTATGCTTGCTCAAGAAATTGACCGTCAACGTCAACAAATGATCCAGCAGTTCACACAGCAGTTTGGTGCTCAAGGTGCGAAAGCATTTGATTCAAGCATGCTTCCAGACGAATTGTTTAAAGAACAAGCTGAAAAATCTGTAAAACTTGGCGTACTTGTAAGCCGTGTTTTAGCTGATGCGAAAATCGAAGTAGATGCTGCACGTGTTGAAGCGTACATCGAAGACATGGCTTCTTCTTATGAAGATCCAAACGAAGTGATCGAATACTTCAAAAACGATGCGCAACAGCGTGCTCAAATCGAAGCAGTTGTGCTAGAAGATCAAGTTGTTGATTACATTTTGGCTTCTGCTAAAGTAACTGATGCGACTGTAAGCTATGAAGACTTATTGAAAGAGCAGCAAGCTCGTCAACAAGGCTAATTTAGCTTTCGATAAAAAAGGCGCTTAATGCGCCTTTTTTTCATATTGATGCCTGAAAAAAGTATTTCTGTTTTTCACAAAACTAATGCAAAAAATATAATGGATTTGTTGGCGAATTTTTTGCAATTTCAGTGATTATACCTCATATTGTGATTATGGGTTAGGTCACAAAAAATTTAGGAATAAATAAACGTATGTATGTTCCAACGATTGAAAACGCTTTAGTGCCAATGGTGGTAGAACAATCCTCTCGTGGTGAGCGTTCTTTTGATATTTATTCACGCCTTTTGCGTGAACGTGTAATTTTTATGACGGGCGAAGTTGAAGACAACATGGCGAACCTGATCGTTGCGCAAATGTTGTTTTTAGAGGCGGAAAATCCAGATAAAGATATTCATCTATATATCAATTCACCAGGCGGTTCGGTAACTGCGGGTATGGCGATTTATGACACCATGCAGTTTATCAAACCTGATGTCGTAACGTACTGCATGGGTCAGGCAGCATCAATGGGTGCGTTCCTGCTGAATGCCGGTACCAAGGGCAAGCGTTATTGCCTTGAAAATGCCCGTGTCATGATTCACCAGCCATTGGGTGGTTTCCGTGGTCAGGCTTCAGATATTGAAATTCATGCACGTGAAATCCTGTTTATTAAAGAGCGTTTAAACCGTTTAATGGCTGAACACAGCGGTCAGGATTACGAGAAAGTTGCACGTGATACAGACCGTGACAACTTTATGACTGCTCAGCAAGCGAAAGAATACGGTCTTGTGGACGAAGTTTTAACTAAACGTCCATAAGTTTTAAAGATTGAGATAGTGGAGTAAATATGTCCGAACATCCTCAAGGACAAAAGCATTGTTCATTTTGCGGTAAAACGCAGTCTGAAGTCGGGAAGCTGATTGCAGGCGAGGACGCATACATTTGTAATGAATGTGTGGACGTATGCTTAGATTTGGTTCAAACCAGTCAACAGGTGGAAACCAATGACTGGGCCAATCGTCCTTTGCCGAAACCGCATGAAATTCGTGCGGCCTTAGATCAATATGTGATTGGTCAGGACGTCGCGAAAAAAACCTTGTCAGTTGCGGTTTATAACCATTACAAGCGCTTGAAAGTGCAAAATAATGGCAAGAAAGCTGATGATTCAGTCGAGCTTTCAAAAAGTAATATTATGTTGGTTGGTCCGACAGGATCGGGCAAAACCTTGCTTGCACAAACGCTGGCACGTCTTCTTGATGTTCCATTTGCCATGGCAGATGCAACGACACTGACCGAAGCCGGTTATGTGGGTGAAGATGTAGAAAACATCGTACAGAAGCTACTGCAAAAAGCCGATTACGATGTCGAAAAAGCGCAAAAGGGCATTATCTATATCGACGAGATCGACAAGATTACCCGCAAGTCTGAAAACCCATCCATCACGCGTGATGTATCGGGTGAAGGTGTTCAGCAAGCATTATTGAAAATGATTGAAGGTACGGTTGCATCAATTCCGCCACAAGGTGGACGTAAGCATCCGCAGCAAGAATTCATTCAGATTGATACCTCGAACATCCTGTTTATCTGTGGTGGTGCATTCTCAGGACTTGAGAAAATTGTACAGCAACGTCAGGAAAAAGGTGGCATCGGCTTTACTGCAGAAGTGCGTAAAAAAGATGAAACCAAGAAGCTGTCTGACTTGTTCCGTCAAGTTGAAGCAACTGACCTGGTAAAATTTGGTTTGATTCCAGAATTTATTGGTCGTTTGCCAGTAATTGCCACTTTGGACGAGTTGGATGAAGAAGCATTGATGCAGATTCTGACTGAGCCGAAGAATGCGTTAACCCGTCAGTATCAACATCTGTTTGATATGGAAGATGTGGATCTGGTTTTTGAAGAATCGGCATTACGTGCAGTGGCTAAGAAAGCAGTTGAGCGTAATACAGGTGCACGTGGTCTACGTTCGATCCTAGAAAATTCATTGCTGGAAACCATGTATGACTTGCCAAGCCGTAGCGATGTCGGTACTGTCGTCATCAATGAAGCCGTGATTAAAGGTGAAGCAGAGCCGGAATACCGTGCCGAGCGTCAGCCACATAATCAGCAAGAGACAGCGACAAAAATAGATTTAAAGGTCGTGAATAGTAAATCTGCTTAATTGCTATTCGTCCGAAACGTGCGAAAACTCCGTGTTTTCGCACGTTTTTTATTTCCAAAAATAAAGCTCGGTGTTAATCTGATTCACTAGGCGTGGATGCCTAAAACTTATAAAAAACAAATCGCAAAGCACTTGCATACATAAGAATAAAGACGCAGTGAGGGATAAGCATGCGTGGAGTCGCAATTGTACTCATCAGCAGTTTGGCATTGCTGGGGTGTCATGGTAAGAAAGCCGTCGTTGAGCCTACACAGCCACTCAGCACTTTAAAAAATATCGATCTTGAAAAAAAACCGGGCTTTGTCGAGCAGCATCGTATCGGCATGTTCACCATTGGCGGTTGGGTCAATCAAAAGCAGGGCAACCAGTTTCAGACGGTGAAACCGCAGCATGATGAAGCCGCCATCGTGTATTTATACCGGCCCGATTCTAAATGGAATCGTCAGGAAATTGTCGCTGCCAGCCTGTTTATCAATCAAGAACATATTCCAAGCTTATTGCACAACCATTATTACTGGATTGAAGTGCCTGCAGGGACCTATCGTTTGAGTACCAGTCGACCGCTAGCCGCGCTGCATTTCCAGAAACCTAAATATCTGGATTTTACTGTCGAAGCCGGGCAGTCTTATTTTATTAAATATGATGAAGAGAATATCAGTACACGCCGGAGTGTTTCAGGACCACTCATGCTGATGCCGGAAAAAGTTGGCCTGAATGAAATTGCTTTTACTCAGCTCAAATCAGACAGTTTTAACTTTGTGGCACAAGATCAGGAAACTGGCCAGATTCGTAAAAAAGCCCAGAAGATTGAACCGACTGCTTATGATCCATCATTAGATGTGCAGCTGAAAGCACCTTTTAAACTTTGGGATCCACGGACTTGGTAATTGACATTTTATTGAGAAAATATAATAAAAAAGCACCCTGAATGGGTGCTTTTTTATACAGATTTAATTAGCCCGCAGCAGCATCAACCACTGGAATCTTGCCAATTTTTGCTTGCCAGATTTTAGGTGCAGTCGCGTGAATAGAAGTACCATTCACATCAACTGCTACAGATACCGGCATATCTTTTACCACAAACTTGTAAATTGCTTCCATACCCAGGTCAGCAAAGGCAACCACTTCAGCTTCGCGAATAGCTTTAGACACGAGGTAAGCAGCACCACCGACAGCCATCAGGTAAGTTGCCTGGTTGTCTTTAATGGCTTCAACGGCAGCAGGACCACGGTCTGCTTTACCGATCATGCCGAACATGCCAGTTGCTTCAAGAACTTGACGCGTAAATTTATCCATACGCGTAGCCGTTGTTGGGCCAGCAGGGCCTACAACTTCGTCGCCGACTGGATCAACAGGGCCAACGTAGTAGATAAACTTGCCTTTCAGATCAACAGGAAGTTCTTCACCGTTGTTCAGCATGTCGACCATACGTTTGTGTGCAGCATCACGACCTGTATAGATTGTACCGTTAAGAAGAAGTGTATCGCCTGGTTTCCAGCTATTCATTTCTTCTTGGGTAATCGTGTCAAGGTCAACACGTTTAGAAGATGAAGAATCCCAAGTCACAGCAGGGTAGTCTTCAAGTTTAGGTGCTTGAATATGTGCAACACCTGTACCATCTAACTGGAAGTGTGCATGACGAGTCGCAGCACAGTTCGGGATCATACCAACTGGTTTACCTGCAGCATGACATGGATAATCTTTGATTTTAATATCAAGTACAGTGGTTAAACCGCCAAGACCTTGTGCACCAATACCCAAAGCATTTACTTTTTCGAAGATTTCGATACGAAGCTCTTCCATTTTGCTTTGTGGACCACGACGAAGCAATTCGTCCATGTTGATCTCTTCCATCAATGCTTCTTTGGCAAGCATCATGGCTTTTTCAGCAGTACCACCGATCCCGATTCCCAGCATACCTGGTGGACACCAGCCTGCACCCATGGTTGGAACAGTTTTCAGTACCCAATCCACGATTGAATCAGATGGGTTTAACATTGCCAGTTTAGATTTGTTTTCTGAACCGCCACCTTTGGCTGCCACAGTGATATCTACTTTATTACCAGGCACAAGCTTGTGGTAAATCACGGCAGGAGTGTTGTCTTTGGTGTTCTTACGACCAAATGCAGGATCAGCCAGAACTGATGCGCGAAGCACGTTCGAGTTTTCTAAATAACCCTGACGTACGCCTTCATTGATTGCATCATCCAGGCTCATGGTTAAATCGAATTTAACGTCCATGCCCACTTCAACAAATACGTTGACGATACCGGTATCTTGACAGATTGGGCGGTGGCCTTCTGCACACATGCGTGAGTTAATTAAGATTTGTGCGATCGCATCTTTAGCAGCTTTGTTCTCTTCACGATCATACGCACGGCTCATCGCTTGGATAAAGTCTTGTGGATGATAATAAGAAATGAACTGAAGCGCATCTTTAACTGATGTGATCAAGTCATCTTGCTTGATAATAGTTGTCATACAAATATCTCTTGAGCGGGCTGATAGCTAGCGGGCTAAATTATAAGACAAAAGAATCGGGTTGTGGGCATTTTGGGCGAGCATTGGCCGAAAGTTTATAGTTTAAGCAATCTGAGCAAGGACTTTAGCTATTCCATGGGTCAAATATGACAGCAAGTTGTCATATTCAATGTCATATTTCAGATAAAAAATACGCATAATTTTGCTTATTCCGTCTTAAGTGATTGAATTTTATTAATTGTTTTAAATCTAATAAAAAACCAGATTGTCATATAACTGTCATAAAACTTTTACATAATGCAGCTATCAACTAAAGGAGATCCTAACAATGGTTACAGGTATTTTGATGGCAGCTGGTTTTTGTGTATATATCGCTGCAACTTGGATGTACGGTCAGAAAGAAGATCAAGCCTAAGCTTTATCTTCTTTTTTATTTTAAGACCTCAAAGAATTAACCTATCTTCAAATCTTCAAATCTTCAAATCTTCAAATCTTCAAATCTTCAAATCTTCAAATCCAGTTATAAAAATATTTGAAAACTCAAATTTAAAAAGTATCTCTCCTATAGCTTACTCAAGCCATGTTGACCATTTACATTTTTAACCCAGAAAAACTCAAAGCCTGAAAACCCTTACACATGCGGCATTTTTTATTGCTTAGACTGTTTCTCTCAACTTCTAGAAACAGGCAAGTAGAATGAACAATTTTAATGCAAGTGATATTAAAGAACATGCTTCAGTCATTGCTTCATGTGGTACTCAAGTCGGGAAGGTGGACCATTTAGAAGGTCAGGATTCAATTAAATTAACAAGAAGTGATGATGAAAATAATGAGCATCATCTGATTCCCTTGAGTTGGGTAAGTGAAATCAAAGACGATAGCGTCGTGCTCAATAAAACTGCGGAAGAGGTACGTAAAGAGTGGACTACCTTATAAGAAATTAAAGTTAGTGGACTGAAAAGCAGGGCTGCTTCAGCTTAATTTTTTATGTCACAGACTTTATGAGTAACCGTTGAAAATGCCAGTTCGAAAGACTGGCATTTTTATTGTTTATTAAAACGAGATAATGATCGCGTGCTGAATTTATTGAAGCTATGAGTGTTTTTTTATAAAAAAACCACCTGATTTTTCAATCAGATGATTTGGAAAACTTAAATTCAAGAAGTATTAAGCTTCTTGCTGCTCGGCCTGAATCGCGGTTAAGGCAATGGTAAACACGATGTCATCGACCAAGGCACCACGCGACAGGTCATTGACCGGCTTATTCAAGCCTTGCAGCATTGGTCCAACACTGACTACATTGGCAGCGCGTTGAACCGCTTTATAAGTAGTGTTACCGGTGTTCAGATCCGGGAAAATAAATACATTGGCACGTCCAGCCACTTGTGAATCAGGTGCCTTTTGGCGACCTACACTTTCTACAGATGCTGCATCATATTGTAATGGACCATCAATCAGCAGGTCAGGGCGGCGTTCTTTGGCAATCCGTGTAGCTTCCGCGACTTTTTCCACATCAGCGCCAGTACCCGAAGTTCCTGTCGAATAGGAAATCATGGCAATGCGTGGATCTATACCAAAGGCTTTGGCAGAATCGGCGGACTGGATTGCAATTTCGGCCAGCTGTTCTGCATCAGGGTCCGGATTGATCGCACAGTCACCATACACATAGACTTCATCTGGCAACAGCATAAAGAATACGGAAGATACCAGTGAGTAATCCGGAGCAGTCTTAATCAGCTGGAAAGCAGGACGTACCGTATTCGCCGTGGTATGCACTGCACCCGACACCAAACCGTCAACCTGATCCAGCGCCAGCATCATGGTGCCAAGTACTACTGTATCTTGCAGTTGTTCACGGGCCTGTAGTTCGTTGAGCTTGCCTTTACGCAGCTCCACCATCTTGTCGATGTAGTTTTCACGCACCAGATCCGGATCAAGAATTTCCAGATCTTCAGGCAATTCAATACCGCGAGCTTTGGCTACTTCTAGCACAGCTTCAGGCTTGGCCAGCAAAATACACTGTGCAATACCACGCGCCTGACAAATGGCCGCAGCCTGTACGGTACGCGGTTCATCACCCTCTGGCAGTACAATACGTTTTTTCGCAGCAATTGATTTCTGTACCAGTTCATGACGGAAAGCGGAAGGTGACAGACGTGGCTTATAAGAACCATTCAACATTTGATTCAGCCATTCCGGATTGATATGGCTTGAAACAAAACGTGTCACCTGATCTGCACGTTCGGTATCATCCACCGGAATTTCATTGCTGAGATTTGCCAGTTTTTGTGCGGTTTCAAACGTGCTGAGTGGCGTGTGTAGGATTGGTAAACCTTGCTTGATGGCAGCCTGGCAGAATTCCAGTACATGATCATTTGGCTGTTGATGTTCAGTCAGCACCAGACCGGCCAAAGGAATCCCGTTACTGCTTGCCAGACTGCTTGCCAGTAATACGTCAATCCGGTCAGAGGCACTAATAATTAATTCGCCAGCCACAAATTTATGCAATTCATGTTCAATATTGGCTGAAATCAGGCTGCTATGTTGTACACGGCGCTGTTTGGCTTCGCCTTCATTAATCCAGTAAGCAGAAATATGGGCAGCCAGATCAGACATGCGTGGCACACTTAAGGTTTTACTGAAAGGCACCAAGCCAATCACTGGCAATTTTTCAGAACCAATATGCGGATGCGTCTGCTGAATAGCTGTAATAAATTCGGCGGTTTCAGCTTTAAGGCGTAAATCTGGATTCAGCGTGACAGGAATCTGCGCAGATTCTTCAGGCAGGCCTTTGGTGCGCATTAACATGATACCTGCCAGACGGGTAGAGCTAGCGCCACCAAAATTACGCAGCTGATGTTCAACTTTGTCTGCGGTTTGGCTTGGCTGCTGAATATTGGCATTGCTGACCACAATAACTTTGGCATCAAGAGCTTGTGCCAGTGAAGCATTCAAATCATCGGCAAAACTGTCCTGAGTATTTGGCAGCAGACCTTCGACAATAATCAGGTCATGCTGTTTGGCGATTTGACGATGCAGACGTACCGCTTCTTCAAGCAATTCATCCTGTTCACCCAGATTGATCTGCTGCAAGACTTTGCTATAACGGATGGGTTCAACAGTTTCACTTTGAGAAATATGACGATACAAAGCCGTGGTTCGGTCTTCGATTTCATTCAATTCCTGGGCAAAAGGTTTCAGGAAACCAGCTTTTACCCCTTGGCATTCCAGTGCATAAATCAGGCCCAAACATGCAGAAGTTAAGCCTACGCCTTCCCCAGTGGGAACCAATAAAATTGTTTTCATAAGTTATGTCAGTCGCAGAATAATAAAAATCAGTTAAAAAGTGGCTAAGCCTGCTTATGCAGGCGTTACCTCAGCTTTAGACTTTTTTGCAGTATTGCGCTCCACCTCAAGTTCAACCACACTTTGAACTTCTTGTGCGATACGGCCTTCTTCATCTGTTGGCACTACCCAGATTTGTGGGCCTGTACCTGAATCGATCCGACCTTCAGTACCGCGTTTCAATTCATTGTTGGCGTTTTTATCCAGATTGAAGCCGAAGTGGGGCAGGTAAGTCATGGTCTTTTCGCGGATATAGGCTGAATTTTCGCCAATACCGCCAGTGAAGAACAGACCATTAAGACGTGGCAGACCACAGCTCAACGCTGCCAGAGATTTAGCTAAACGGTAGCAGAATACTTCAATCGCCAGTGCGGCATCTTCATTGCCTTGCTCTGAAGCTTCAATCAGGGTACGCATGTCATTCGACAGGTCAGACAGACCCAAAAGACCACTTTGGCTATTCAGCATCTTGTCAATTTTATAAATGTCCCAACCCAGGTTTTTCGCCAAGAAACTATGCAGGCTTGGATCGACATCACCACTGCGTGTGCCCATAACAATGCCTTCAAGCGGAGTTAAGCCCATTGAAGTATCTACACTTTGCCCATTCCAAACGGCACAGGTCGAGCTACCATTACCTAAATGCGCAGTTAACCAGCCACCTTGTTTGAAACTACCTGCCAGTTCAGAACCACGTTCTGAAACATAGGCATGACTAGTCCCGTGGAAGCCATAGCGACGCACACCATGAGCAGTATATAAAAATTTCGGCAGGGCATAACGATAAGCATGCGCTGGCATGGTTTGATGGAAGGCAGTATCAAATACTGCAACTTGTGGTAATTCCGGGAATAAACGTTTGGTAGCTTCAATGCCAATCAGATGAGCCGGATTGTGTAATGGCGCAAGCGGTGTTGCTTCACGAATTTTTTCAATAATTTCGTCATTGATCAGTTCAGCCTTGGTCAGGCTGCCACCATGTACGACACGGTGACCGATCGCATCCGGACGGTAGTTGGCCAGACGTTCCAGACCCACTTCGAGTGCTTTTTTGTGGTCAGCAAATGGAATGTGGATATCGACCGGCTCATTGCCAACCGTCACGCCTTTAATGCGAGCATTCTCTGTGCCTAAGTTCTCAGCTAAACCATGAATACGGAAATTCTGCTCCTCAAGAAGTAATGCAAATTTGATTGAAGAAGAGCCACAATTAATAACTAATACTGACTTAGACACGATTGATTACCCAATTTTTAATTAAAATTCTCGTCCATTTGCTTGACCCAATTGCGAACAATGAAGCAGCAATCCAGATCAATGAATATGTTTTAACATTTGTTTTTTTTCTGTCCTAGATAGACTTTAGCAGATTAGACTTAAGCATTATCGACCGATTTAACAATAATAACTAAAATTTATCAGTTCATAGTTTTCATTTATAAATAAAATGATGCTGAAAATATAATCAATAAGAATACTAAACTCTGCTTAAATTTAATTTTAGAATAGATTAATTCTTTAGTTTAGCGCCTGAAAAGGCAAATATTGTTTTTACATACAATTCTATAAAGAGATTCATCAATAAAATGACCGGAAGGTTCTAATCCATCTATTTCAGTGTCAATTTTTCTGTCCATAAAAAACAGCCTCATTTATGAGGCTGTTTTAAATGAGCGATCTGAATACTTATTGGCGAATCTGACCATCACCAAACACAATCCATTTCTGCGACGTCAGGCCTTCAAGACCGACTGGGCCACGAGCATGGATTTTATCGGTTGAAATCCCGATTTCTGCGCCTAAGCCATATTCAAAACCATCTGCAAAACGAGTAGAGGCATTGATCATGACCGAACTTGAATCTACACCCGCCAGAAATTCGCGAGCCAGACTGTAGTTTTCAGTAATAATGGAATCGGTATGATGCGAGCCATATTTGTTGATGTGCTCAATGGCTTCTTCTATACCAGAAACGACTTTGATCGCCAGAATCGGGCCCAGATACTCGGTATACCAGTCTTCTTCAGTGGCCGTAATGACTGCATCTCCAAGAATACGCTGGGTTTCCCGGCAACCACGAAGTTCGACTTTTTTCTCTTGGTAAAGCTCTGCGATGCGTGGCAAGAATTCTTCAGCGACTTTTTCATCGACCAGCAGGGTTTCCATGGCATTACATACACCATAGCGATGGGTTTTGGCATTGAGCGCAATAGGCAATGCTTTCAACAAATCTGCTTGAGCTTCCACATACACATGACAGTTGCCATCTAAATGTTTAATGACCGGTACGCGTGCTTCCTCGGTAATTCGTTCGATTAGGCTCTTGCCGCCACGAGGCACAATCACATCCACATATTCGGTCATGGTAATCAACTGGCCCACTGCAGCGCGGTCAGTCGTATTCACGACCTGTACGGCAGCCTCAGGCAAGCCTGCGACTTTCAGGCCATGCTGAATCGCGACTGCAATTGCCTGATTCGATTCCAGAGCTTCTGAGCCGCCCCGTAAAATAATGGCATTGCCTGATTTGAGCGCGAGTGATGCCGCCTCCAACGTGACGTTAGGACGTGACTCGTAGATCATGCCGACCACACCCAAAGGCACACGCATCTTGCCCAGTTGAATCCCGGATGGGCGATAAGCCATATCACTAATTTCACCAATCGGATCTTTCAGGCCAATGACATCTTTTAGACCCTGCAACATACCTTTAAAGCGCGCGGGGTTGAGTTCTAAGCGATCAAGCAGGGCAGGGTCCAGATTGTTATTATGCGCCTTAGTCATATCTTTCTGGTTAGCAACCAAAATAGCAGCTTGGCTATTTTCCAAAGCCGTATAAATAGCGGATAACGCATTATTTTTAGTTTGGGTGGACGCGCGAGCCAAAATGCGAGACGCTTGGCGTGCCTGCTGTCCTACCGTTTGCATGTATTGTTCAATAGACTCTTGCATAGCGGTTTGATCACTTAGAAATTTCATTTCGATATTAACAGCCTGCTGCTGCACAATGAAGCCCATCTATTAAAAATCATCCGTTTTCGCAGACTTCTAAACATTTTGAAATTGTTTTCTGTTTAAAAGTAGATAAGTGGTCACTGAAGCGGTTGCTTGTGAAAAGCAGCTCTGTATAGAATGAAACACGCGGCATTGATGTCATTTATAATTATTAAAGAGCAGGATGCGTGTTCAGGCACACCGGAATGCGCCTGAAATATAAGATCTGTTAAGCATGACTTGCACAATAAAAATAAGGCAAGGACGGAGGAAAAGGAATATGAATTCCATTATCCACATGGACACCCATGTATTGGAACAACATAGCCACGATGGTTTTTTTGATCTTTATGATAAGCACAGTTTTAAGCAGCCGCCACGTACGACCTGAATGGACGGCTGGAAAATCGAATATATGGCGATCGCCCGTCCGGATACCTTACATTTAAGACCCATGGTGATTATTGGGGGAGCTTTCCAGAATTTTAATTCCTACAAATACTGTGTAGAACAGCTTTTTGATGCAGGTCCCATCATTCTGATTGACCTACCGTCCATGGGGGCCAACCAGCAGATTAGTAATGTCGATACGGGGCTGTCTGCCGGAACACTGGAGCTTGAAGACCTTGCTGCGATGCTGGGGCGCTGGCTGGAACAGATGCAGCTGCCGCAAGTGGCAATTCTAGGTATGTCCTTGGGTTCAGTGGTGGCTTCCTGTTTGGCAGATCAGCGTCCTGAACTGGTCGATCGGATGATCCTGATGGGTGTGATGCAGAAAACCCGTAAAAGCTGGCGGATGCTGCTGGAAGAGTCTTTGCATCTAATGAAAGAACAGCGTATGGATGAATTTGGTCAGGCCGTCATTTTGTACCTGGTGAATCATGCCCGTTTAACAGAAACCCGGATGTCACCGACTGCAAAGCGTTTGTTCTTTAAACAGATGGCGGAATTTACGGCCACCGAACAGGATCGTTATGATATCAATTGCAACCGTTTATTGCGTCTGACCAATGTGCCGATTCCACAGTGTAAAGTGCTGGTGGCATGTGGGCAATATGACAGTTTTACCTTGCCACATGAGAATGCCAATTTTGCCCTGCAATGTCCGAATATGCAGTATGTACAAATTGCAGGCGCCGATCATGTACCGCAGTTACAACGTCGTAAAGAAACCATGCATCTGTTTGCAACCTTCTTACGTGATGAACCGGTCGATCAGTTGCCGGGAATTATTCCGTTTAGCCCTGAGCAGATACAGCAGCTTGAACGTCGCGGTGAAGAGCGGATTCAGGTGCAAGATTCACAGCGTTTCCTCAGTCATCGTCATTCTGATCTCATTTTAAAAGCAGAGATCGTGGACATGAATTTCTTTGGGGTATTGCTGGAGTTAGATGTAGAACAGGCAGTATGCGCAACAGCTTATCCACGTGATCTGGCCTTGCATCTGGAAGATGAAGTTGGGGAATTTCAGATTGAGTGCCTGATCTTTGAACAGGATGATACTCAGCTGCGTGCTTTATTCAAACATGGCAGTTTTGAAGTCGCAGAACGCTTATTACGCTTTGTACAAATGCAAAAAGTACTGTCACAAACTGAAGTATTTGATGCAGCAATTTAAAAAACAGCAGCATTAAAAAACAGCGTACTTAAACGCTGTTTTTTTTCACGGCATGAATCATCCAGACCAGATCACCTAAATGTTCATCCTGTTCATGAGTCGGGTTTGGCTGATGAGGCTCGGCAAAATAACGTTGTGGTTGTTGTACCTCAACCTGGTCAAATCCTGCATCTTGAAAAAAGTGCTGTAGTTCTTGAGGGGATTTAAAATGAAAGGTAAACGCACTTCGAGACATGAATTTAAGCAGACGGCTACTGCTCCAGATAAAGTTCGCTAGTTTATTTTTCACCGGTTCGGGGTAAATATCGCTGAGATAGTGAACTGCCGGGAAATACTGCGCATTTTCTGTAATACCCTGCATCAGAATGCGTAACATCTGCTGATCAAAATAATTAATCAGTCCTTCACTAATGACCACTAAGGGCTGGTTGCGGTCAAACATCTGAAAAATACAGTCCAGTTCTTCACTAAAAATATCGGCAGTCAGGACTTCAGGTGCATGCTGATCAATTTGCTGTAAAGCCTGCGTCTTGATCTTGGCCATATCAGGCAAATCCAGTTCACGATAATTAATCTCTGGAAATTTCTGTCTGAAATTCCAGCTGCGTGGAGATAGTCCGCAGGCAATTTCAAGAACCTGAAGTTGTGGATGTTGCTCAATTAGTTGACACAAATGCTCATCAATCATTTGATGACGCTGCTTAAGTGTCGTACGCATGCTACCGCCGACATGGCGTTCTGCCCAGGATTCAAGTGGGTGAAGCAGTTTGGCCAGAATTTTACCTTTAGTGGTCGCAAAGGCTGGATGCGAGATCCCCATTTGATACCAGATATAGCCGGTATAGTGCGCAGTAAATGAAATATGGCGATGTTGTGAAAGTGTTTCTGTCATATCGTTCTTACCTTATTGTTATTTTTAAATTGATTAAATAATTGTGTAACCTTTTCATTACTATAATTAAAAAGGAACACTTTGTCGTGTTCCTTTTTTTTGTGTTGACTGGATTAAAAAGCTTTAGCTCATCTGCTGTTTGAACGCCACTATTTCATCACGGATATTGCGCCATGCTTCTCCCAGATCAAGCTCTGACCCAATCTGGATGTTCGGGATGTTGCCGCGCATACGTTCCAGACGTTGCTGGTTCGGAAGGGGCAGATCAACAATCCCTTCCAGTGCAATACATTGTGCTGCACGATCATTGCAGACCAGACCCATATCACAACCAGCTTTGAGTGCGGCCTGAATTCGGACATCGGCACCGCCTGCGACACATGCGGCCTGCATGCTTAAATCATCCGAGAACAAGACGCCGTCAAAGCCCAGCTCCTGACGTAAAACCTTCTGAATCCAGAATTCCGAGAAGCCTGCCGGATTAGGATCAACCTGACTATAGATGACATGAGCCGGCATCAGCGCATCCAGTTGTGGTTGCAGTTGGATAAATGTTTGCATATCTTTTTGCTGGATTTCTGCATAGGAGCGCGTATCAATTGCTGCAGCAACATGTGAATCCGCTTTGACTGAGCCATGACCTGGGAAATGTTTACCAGTTGAAGCCATGCCGGCACGTTTCATGCCGTGCAGAAATGCACCAGCCAGCGGAATAATATCCTGAATATTTTGCGCGAAACTGCGATCGCCGATCACATCACTGATGTCATTCAAGTCCAGTACCGGTGCAAAGCTGAAATCAATGCCGACAGCCAGTACTTCAGTCGCCATCAGCCAGCCGCATTTTTCAGCCAGTTCAAGGGCACGCTGTGGATCGCGCGTATAAAGTTCGCCAAATTTCCCCATGGCAGGCAGCAGGGTAAAGCCTTGTCTTAAACGCTGGACACGACCGCCTTCCTGATCTACCGCAATTAAAATATCAGGATGCACCTGACGCATATGATCGGTCAAAGCACGGACTTGCGCCGGAGATTCAATATTGCGACCAAATAAAATCACTCCACCGACTTGCGGCGCACTTAATAGTTCAATATCTTCTTGAGTGAGGGTTGTGCCTGTGATGTCGAGCATCAATGCGCCAATCATATGCGGAATCCGTTTTAGAGTTTTTCGGAGAAAACAATACCTGAATTCTGCAATGATTTGCTACACTTTGTCAGCACAGAATATGATAAAACTACACGACATAAACATATTAAGTTGTTTAAGATGCTGAATACGTTAAATTCTGGTCGAAAAGCAACACGGTCACATTGGTCTCTAGGCCAAGGAAGTACGAATTATTTATGAAATTTCAAACTATAGCTTGCGCAGTTGTGATTGCGACAGGTGGATTCTTTTTTACCCATGTAGTGAATGATGCGATTGCGGCCAATAGTAATGAAGTGGTCAGTAAAGCAATTCAGCCATCTCAAGAGCAGGCGCTGGTGTCACGTCAGCTGGCAACCCTGGTCGACCGTCAACATTATTTAAATATGCGTCTGGATGCCCAGACTTCACAGCGTATTTTTGATTTCTATATTGATAGTCTTGATCCGGAACACAGTCTGTTTCTGGCCCCCGAAGTTGAAAACTATAAGAAACGCTATGGTGCCAATTTTGGTGCCAATCTGAAAGCCGGCAATTTGTCTGGTCCTTATGAAATGCATGCGCAATATCAACAGCGCTTGCACCAGTTCTACACCTATATGTTGAATGAGCTGAAAAAACCGCAGAATCTGAATCAGCCAAATGTTTATATCGAAACGGATCGTGAGAAAGCGCCATTCTTTAAAACTGAGGCTGAACAGCGTGCGCACTGGTCAAAAATGCTGGTGTCTCAGCTGATCAATCTGACCATCAGTAAAGAAGAGGAGTTGGCCAAGCAGAAAGCGCTGAAAGCCAATCCGGAATTGGCCAATGGACAAGACCTGACTGGTCCTGAAGATCTAACGCCTGCGCAAACCTTGACCAAGCGTTATACCCGTCAACTGGAACGTCTCAGCCGCGTCAAAAGTGATGATGTGCTCGACAAGACACTGAACGCGATGATGCTGACTTATGATCCCCACAGTAATTACTTCCCGCCTGTGGATGCGATGGAGCTGAATCGTCAGACCACTTTACAGCTGGAAGGCGTCGGCGTATCGATTCGTCCGGAGCGTGGCAATGAAGATTATACCAAGATTGAAACCATCGTTGAAGGTGGTCCGGCCAGCAAATCCGGTCAAGTTAAATCAGGTGATCGTATCATTGGTGTAGCCCAAGACGGCGAGCAAATGGTCGATGTCATTGGCTGGCCAAGTAATGAAATTGTCGGTCTGATTCGTGGTAAACGTGGCACGAAAGTCACTCTACGCTTGCTCGGTGCGGGTGCTGCCATGGGGCAGGCACGTAATGTGACCATTACCCGTGACGTGATTCAGGAAGAAGATGCCGGTGTGCGTACACGTGTGGTCGACATTCAACGCGATGGCAAGAAATATCAATATGGTGTGATCGAAATTCCATCGTTCTACCTGAACTATCGCGCACGCCGTGCTGGTACCGATTATCGCTCGGTATCTGAAGATACCAACAAGGCCTTGAAAGAGCTGGCAGCGAAGAATGTTGCTGGGATTATTATCGATTTACGGAATAACCCAGGTGGTTCACTGGAAGAAGTGGCACGTATGTTGGGGCAGGTGATCAAGTCTGGCCCAGTGGTGCAGATCCGTGATGGCAATGGTAATGTCAGCGTCTTTGAAGATGATGATGGCGGTGCACAAACTTATGCAGGTCCACTGGCAGTGATGGTGAATCTGGCCTCTGCATCGGCCAGTGAAATTTACTCTGCTGCGATTCAGGATTATGAACGCGGGATTGTGATTGGCAGTACCACCACCGGTAAAGGTACAGCACAGGTGCAACTGGATAGTCTGGCGCATGGTCAGGCGACATTGACGCAGCGTAAATTCTACCGTGTGACCGGTGGCAGTACCCAGAATAAAGGGGTCGTTCCAGACATTAAACTGGTCGATATTTATAACGAAGAGTTTGGTGAGCGTAAGGCTAAAAATGCCTTGCAGTGGGATACCATTCCAACGGCACCATTTAAACGTGAAGGGGCTGTACAGAAATACGTCCCTGAATTGGCCAAACTTTCTCAGCAACGGGTCACACTGGATTCTCAGTTCAAGTATTTAGAACAGCGTAAAGCCGTGATGAAGAAAGCCGAAGAAGAGAAACGTCAGGTACTGGACTTGCAACAGCGTAAAGCTGAGTTGATTGCCATGGAGCAAAAAACGCTGGACGCAGAAAACACTCGTCGTGCTGCAACAGGTCTGAAACCTTATCCAAACTGGGAAAGTTATCAGGCTTCACTGGATGCCTTGATTGAAACGCGTGCCAAGATGAAGGCCAAAGAACGTCCGGCTCTGCCTGAAGAAGAAGCGTTTGTGATTGAAGCGGCAAATGTGTTACTGGACTATGCCAAATTACAAGCAAAACCCTAAGTTTTAGCCTCATTGGTCGTTGATAAAAATAGCCTGTTTCGACAGGCTATTTTTTTATTTTGCAAATCTGCACAAAAGACCAAATAAAATTTTGCTATGAAGTGCCATCTGTCTAAATAAAAATAAAAAAATTGTGATGGTGATCGAATAAATGAGCTAAAAAAATGAAGCTAAATATTTGCTTAAATTTGAAACACTTCTAATATATAAGTCATATTTTATTTTTATGTTGAGTCAGATTTTAGGGGCAATTCTCAACTTCAAAAGAAAGAAATATAAATTCTAAATTTTAGTTAAGACTGGATATTGTTGCAGACCAATTGGCTTGCATGGATGGTCAGCCTTGAGATTTTACTGAGTTCAAATTTGACCGGGTGAAAATGGAAATATCAGTGCAGAGAATAATAAAAATGATCACCGATGGGGAACATTTTATATGATTGATATTCAGCATGATATTGGTCTAGTCATCGGGTCCGTTGTTTCTGCATTGGTCGCTTGCTCTCTCATCGCACGGATTAAAAAATTTACTTCAGGCACTTCGCAGTCAAACTTTAAAACCTTCAGTTTAATGCTAACTGCCATGCTATTGGGCCTATTTATCTGGTTGATCCATTTTATTGGGCTGACCGCAAATTTTGTGCTGAATAAATACGAGCTGGATTGGGGGGCACTGCTTCTGTCTGTTTTGGTGATATGTATTGCCGCTATGTTTACCCTCTGGTTAAGTACAAGAAGTACCTGGTCATTTTTCCGGGCAGTTCTCGTAGCAGGTGTGATCGCACTCGGCATCTTAGGCATGCACTCTATCAGCATGATGTCATTTAATTTTACTGCCGCCAATGTGCAACACTCACCGGAATTAGTTCAGGCACATGATCAGCTATTTCTGGCCGTGGTACTTATGAGTGGATTGCTGCTGGTGACGCTGATGTGTATCATCGTGTCCGAACTGCGTGTGGGATTACGCAACCGTCAGCTTGCATGGGCCAATCAACAAATTGAAAATCAAACCATTCAGGACAATCTGACCAAATTACCTAACCGTTTATATCTGGCTGAATATGCAAATCTGCTGTTTTCAGGTCAGTCCGAACAGCAGCATGAAATTGCTTTTTTATATATCGATCTGGATCGTTTTAAGGCAGTCAATGATGTATTTGGCCATCTGGTCGGCGATCAGTTGTTGATTCAATTGACCACGCGGATTCATCTGTTATTAGGTCATCATTCCAAGCTGCTCAGAATTGGTGGCGATGAATTTCTGCTGGTACTGGAAAATACTTCAGTCGCCAAAGCTGCAAAAATGTCAGAACAGATTCTTGAACTGATTCAGGAAAGTTTCCTGATTGAAGGCAAGAGTATTCATATCTCGGGCAGTATTGGCATTGCCATGTATCCGGAACACGGCAAGAATTTACAGGATCTGCTGGTCAATGCTGATGCCGCCATGCTGAGTTCCAAGTATCAGGGGCGCAATACCTATTCAGTCTTTAATTATTCTACCGACCAGGATGAAAGCAAGAGCCAGAGTACCCTGATTAATGACCTATATAAAGCCGTGGAAGAGCAGCAGTTTGTGCTGTTTTATCAGCCCAAGTTTCGGACCAAAGACCTTAGCTTGTGTGGGGTAGAGGCATTAATTCGCTGGAACCATCCCCAGTTTGGTTTGCTCGGCCCGAATCTGTTTATCAATGCGGCTGAAAAAACCGGACTGATTATTCAAATGGGCTATTGTGCATTGGAGCTGGCCTGTCAGCAGATTCAAAAATGGCAACAGACACATACTGAATTTTTCCCTATCGCGGTCAATTTGTCTGCAGTACAATTTGAGCATAAGCATTTGTTTAGTACTTTAGAAAAGTTATTTGCACAATATAAAATCAGTCCTCAGCATTTAATGATCGAGATTACTGAATCGACTGCCATGCATCATATTGATGTGAGTATGCGCAGCTTTAAGCGCTTAAGACAAATGGGCATCCGTCTAGCCATTGATGATTTTGGTACAGGGCATTCCAGTTTTCTCTATTTAAAGAATTTCGCCGTAGATGAGTTAAAAATTGACCGGGAATTTATCAAAAATCTGGCAGTCGGCTCCAAAGAGGAAATGATTCTGGAAAGCATTATTCAGCTGGCCATAAAACTGGGCTTGGTGGTGACCGCCGAAGGTGTTGAAACAGAAGCGCAAGCAGAAATTTTAACCCGGCTCGGTTGTGAACAGTTACAAGGCTTTTTGCTGGGCTTGCCGGTAGATGAACAACGTTTAGAAAATTTACAATTCCATTAATAGCGCTCTAATTGATTGAGCGTCAGGATAGACAATATGGCTCACGGAACTCCACCCTGAAACTCTGCTACAATATCGCCAATTTTTTTCATATTGATCGAATTTGATCTCGAATGCTGTGCATTGAGCAGTAGGTATATTTCATGAGCTTTAAGCAAGAACTGGCGGCACAAGTCGCCCAGCGACGTACGTTCGCTATTATTTCCCACCCCGATGCCGGTAAAACCACCATGACAGAAAAATTGCTGTTATGGGGTCAGGCCATTCAGGTTGCCGGGATGGTAAAAAGCCGTAAATCTGACCGGGCCGCAACATCGGACTGGATGGAAATGGAAAAAGAGCGTGGTATCTCGATTACGACCTCGGTAATGCAATTCCCTTTCAAAGACAAGATGATCAATCTTCTGGACACCCCGGGACATGAAGACTTCTCGGAAGATACCTACCGTACCCTAACCGCGGTAGACTCGGCGCTGATGGTGATTGACGGGGCAAAAGGTGTCGAAGACCGAACCATTAAATTGATGGAAGTGTGTCGTATGCGCGATACCCCGATCATCTCATTCGTCAACAAAATGGACCGTGAAATCCGTGAACCGCTTGAGCTTCTGGATGAAATCGAAAACGTTCTGAAAATTAAATGTGTTCCGATCACCTGGCCGCTCGGTACTGGCCGTGATTTTGCCGGTGTATTCAATTTAATCGAAGAAAAATTCTACGTGTATAAAGCCGGTTTCGGTTCAGTCATTACCGAGATCGAAGTGCGAGATGGTTATGACTATCCTGATCTTCGTGAGAAAGTGGGTGAACTGGCTTGGGCGGCATTTGAAGAATCGCTGGAACTGGTACAAATGGCCAATGAGCCTTTAGATCGTGAAGAATTCCTGGCCGGTCGTCAAACGCCTGTGTTGTTCGGTACAGCCTTGGGTAACTTTGGTGTCGACCATGTTCTGGATGCCTTCAGTCAATATGCACCATCTCCTAAAGCCCATCCGACCCAAGATCGTGTTGTAGAAGCGGATGAAGAAGGCTTTACCGGTTTTGTCTTCAAGATTCAGGCCAATATGGATCCGAAACACCGTGACCGTATTGCTTTCATGCGGATCTGTTCAGGCAAGTATGAAAAAGGCCTGAAGATGAAGCATGTGCGTCTGGATAAAGATATACGCATTAGTGATGCCTTAACTTTCCTCGCAGGAGACCGTCAGCATCTGGAAGAAGCCTGGCCGGGTGATATTATTGGTCTGCATAACCATGGCACCATCCAGATCGGGGATACATTTACCTCGGGTGAGAAACTTCAGTTTACCGGTATTCCACACTTTGCGCCTGAAATGTTCCGTCGTGTCCGCTTGAAAGATCCACTAAAATCCAAGCAGCTGCAAAAAGGTCTGAAAGAGCTTTCAGAAGAAGGGGCGACGCAGGTGTTTATGCCGCAGCACAACAACGACTTGATTGTCGGTGCCGTGGGGGTGCTGCAGTTTGAAGTCGTGGCTTACCGTCTGAAAGAAGAATACAAGGTCGACTGTGTTTACGAACCGGTCAGCATCAACACAGTACGTTGGGTGTCTTGCGATGACGAGAAGAAGTTCAACGAATTCAAGAAAAAAGCCCATGACCAGTTGTCCGTCGATGGTGGTGGTCATTTGACTTATCTTGCGCCAAGCCGAGTGAATTTACAGCTGATGCAAGAACGTTATCCGGACATCGTGTTCCACAATACGCGTGAACACTAAACTTTCAGGATCCGCAGCTAAAGTTTAAAAATATCAAACAGCTTCTCCGGAAGCTGTTTTATTTTATGCTACATTTAAGCAATTAATAACTCGATAGATATAGCAAAGAGAATGAAGCTCAGCAAGGAAGTCGTCCTCGGTTCTGTGATTGGTTTAAGTCTTATCCTGAGTGGCTGTGATCAAAGCGAAAAAGAGCCTGTTAATACTCCACAAAATGAGAAAATGACCGCATCTCAGCAGACCGCAGATGTATTGCCTTATTTGAATATTCAAGAGCAGCCGGCCAAGATTGCCTTGCCATTTTGTGAAAATAAAAATTGTATCAATCTGGATATTCAGACTTTGCATACGGTTGATCCATGGATGAATCAATGGATTGAAAAGCAGCAGGCCAAAGTGATTCAGGATCAAATCGGCTTGAAACAGGACATGAATTTACAGCAGGCGATCAATGCCTATGTAAAAAAATCGGATGCCTGGCAGGCGCAGCTCAATCTGAACAAGGCTTATGAGTTATCGCTATATACCCGTATTCCTTACCAGCGCAATCAATATGTGTTGATGCAGATCGGGGTCGATACCAAACAGGAAAATGTCAGCGTACATGAGCGCTATTATTTTTTTGTGGCGGATCGTCGCCAGCAGAAAATGCTGACCCCACTGGATATTGTTGATCCTAAGCAACAGTTAGTAATGGATCAGATTATCCAGCAAGCCTATGAGACATGGCTCAAAGAAAATGATCAGCAAGTTCAGCAGAAAGCGCCGAAAAAACTGTATTGGGGACAGGCTGACTGGTTCTTTGATCAGGAAGGCATTGGGCTGCATTTTCGCAGCCATGAAATTAGCAAAGATGCCAAACAACTGGATATTTATTTAACAAAACAACAAACACAACAGGTCTTGAAAGCTGATATCTATCAGCATATGTTTTAAAGCTCATGATCCTGCGAGATTACAGGTTCCAAAAAGGTGAATGAATGCCAAAATACAAGAATATCTTTTATTTATCCATCCTGGCATCAGCGATCTTGCTGAGTGCCTGCCAGCCGAAGAGTAATGAGCCGGAAGACTCAAGTGCTTCCGAGGTGCTACAAGCCGAAGCTGAAGCACTTAAACTCAGCGGCGATACCGAAAAGCTCAAGCTGGCGATTCCAAAATGTGAAGACAAAAGCTGTCCAGAAATCTCGATCGAACGCCTGAATAGTAATCAGAGCTTTATTGATGAATGGATCGACCAGCAGATTCTGCAACAGTTGAAAAATATCCTGTCTGTCGATGCGATTGAACCGGCAAAAGTGAGCGCTGCCAGCGAAGCAGAAGTTGCTGCCTCTGAACCCAAAGCTGCTTTAGCAACAGTGGTGACACCAAAACAGCAGCTTGAGCAGCAAACTCAACCTTATATGCAGACTTTCTTGAATCTGGATAAAGAGCTCAAGGCCCTGAGTGCCAGTCATAGTATTAGCCTGATGATTAAGCCCAAGATTTTGAATTCAGGAGATCCGTTGGCGACCGTGGTTCTGAACAGCAGTTATTATCTGGGGGGAGCACACGGCGCATCTGCACAGACTTATTATAATTTTGATCTAGAGCAGAAGAAACTGGTCAAGCTGAATGACATTATTGCGGCCAAACAGAAAGCCCAACTGGAAGCACGCGCTTATGATGCGTTTAAAAACTGGGTGGTAGAATCCAAGCTGGCCAAAGATGCGGCGGAATATGAACAGGCCTGGAAGTTCAAGCTTACTGATAATTTTTATCTGGCCCAGCAAGGTCTGGTCTTGCAATATGCCGAATATGAAATTGGACCATATGTGGTTGGCTTGCCACGTTTAATGATTCCTTATGAGCAGCTACAAGGTGTACTAAAACCTGAATATCTGCCTCAAACTGAAAAAGCTGCCTCTGAGGCACAGCCAGCACCTGCTGCAAAAGCCAAATGACCTTAAAACTGTTTGATACGCATACCCATTTTGATGTTCCCGATTTTGATCCTGATCGGGAACAGTTGGCGTATGCGGCCAAAGCGGCAGGGGTCGAGCATCTGGTTTTAATTGGTTTTTTGCAAAACCGTTTTGCGGATCTGTTAAGAACCCATCAATTTATCAATGACCTGGAAAATGCACCGCAAAGTCATTTAGCGCCGGGCCTGCATCCGTTTTATATTGAACAGCACCAGACCGATCATTTACAGGAGCTGGAGCAGCTGCTTAAAAATGAGCATTGTATTGCCATTGGCGAAATCGGTCTGGATACCTTTTTAAAACAGCACAAACAGGCTGAAATTTTCCAGAAACAAAAAGATTTTTTTGCTGCACAACTGGAGCTGGCACAGCAATTCGATAAGCCGGTTTTGCTGCATATCCGCAAATCACATGCGGAGGTTTTGCAGATTTTAAAACAACAGCAGTTTAAACAGGGCGGCATTGCGCATGCCTTTGGTGGTGGGATTGAGGAAGCCAAGGCCTTTATCAAATTAGGATTCAAACTGGGCATCACCGGGCAAATCACCAATCTAAATGCCAAAAAACTTCATCAAGTGGTGCAGTATGTCGGACCAGAACATCTGGTATTGGAAACTGACTGTCCGGATATGACACCACTCTGTTGTCAAAGCTCGACCGAGCAACGTACCCGAAATACACCTGCAAATTTACCTTATGTGCTGCAAGGACTGGCAAAGAGCCTGCATATGCACAAAGAGGAACTGGCTGAACAGCTCTGGCAAAATACTCATCAGGCCCTGCATCTGGCCATTTAAGTTAACGCTCTTAACTCGGTCTTAAATTCCCAGTTCATCATAAATAGAAAAAAAGGTGCATTATGCAATTTCTAAAATGCTCCAGACTTGGCATCATGCCATATACATTTTTTTAGGTGAGATTCACATGGCACAAGGACTTTTGGCGGGTAAGCGCTTCTTGATCGCGGGCATTGCGAGTAAATTATCGATTGCTTTTGGTATTGCTCAAGCATTGCATCGTGAAGGTGCTGAATTGGCTTTTACTTATCCAAATGAAAAGCTGAAAAAGCGGGTAGATGACTTTGCTGAACAGTTTGGTTCGAAACTGGTTTTTCCTTGTGATGTGGCAGTAGATGCTGAAATTGACTATGCATTTGCTGAACTGGCCAAACACTGGGATGGTCTGGACGGCGTAGTGCATTCTATCGGTTTTGCACCGGCACATACGCTGGATGGTGACTTCACCGAAATCACGGATCGTGAAGGTTTTAATATTGCGCATGACATCAGTGCCTATAGCTTTATCGCAATGGCACGTGCAGCTAAACCTTTGCTGCAAGTCCGTCAAGGTTGTTTGCTAACATTAACCTACCAAGGTTCTGAGCGTGTAATGCCAAACTATAACGTGATGGGTATGGCCAAAGCCTCTTTAGAAGCTGGCGTACGTTATTTGGCGTCTAGCTTGGGTCAGGAAGGTATTCGCGTGAATGCGATCTCTGCGGGTCCAATCCGTACTTTGGCAGCTTCCGGTATTAAATCATTCCGTAAAATGCTTGACCTGAATGAGAAAGTTGCTCCACTGAAACGTAATGTGACGATTGAAGATGTCGGTAATGCCGCATTATTCCTGTGCTCGCCATGGGCTAACGGGATTACTGGTGAAATCCTGTATGTTGATGCTGGTTTTAATACCGTGGGTATGAGCGCTGATTTGATGGCGGATGCGGAATAAATCCTATAAGTTCTCTCTCCCTCAGGGAGAGAGTTAGAGAGAGGGGAATGACTTCTTCCTCTGAGTGAGGAAACGATTAAAATCCCCCTCATTCCCCCTTTGATAAAGGGGGAGGCCACTCAAGGCAATAAAAAAGACCGCACAAGCGGTCTTTTTTAGATTTGAATGACAGCGATTAAGCTTGACCATCCACAGCAGCGGCTTGCGCACGTTGCATATTGGCTTCAAATTCAGCATCAAAGTTGATTGGTGTAAGAAGCAATTGTGGGAAGCTACCTTTAGTCACCATATCATTCACTGCTTCACGTAGGAACGGGAACAGGATGTTCGGGCAGTATGCACCCAGGATATATGGCAGACGCTCTTCTTCAACGCCATCTACCAGGAAAATACCAGCTTGAGTGACATCAACGATAAACGCGGTATCACCTTCGTTGGTTGCTTGAACCACGACTTTCAAAGCCACTTCAAAATGAGTTTCATCAATTTTTTCTGCAGAAGAAGAAAGGTTGATGTTTAACTCAGGTTGCCATTGCTTAGTAAAAACTTGCGCCCCAGGAACTTCAAAAGAAATATCTTTGGTATAAATACGCTCTAATGCCAATTGTGGTTGAGCTTGTTGTTCTTCACTCATTTTTTGATCCTTAATATGAAGTGATAATTTTAATAAAAGTTAAGCCAGCAATTCATCAAGTTTGCCTTCACGCTCTAAAGCATAAAGTTGGTCAAAACCACCGATGAACTGATCATTAATAAAAATTTGTGGCACGGTACGGTGATTGGTACGCTGCATCAATTCAAGACGTACTTCAGGCGCTTCTTGAGACAAGTTAATCTCTTTATATGCCACACCCTTACGTTCCAGTAGCTGTTTTGCACGCACGCAATAAGGACACACTGTCGTCGAGTAAATAGTAACTTCAGCCATGATCAATCTCCTGTTCGTGGATTATTTGCTTTTCACCAAAGGTAAACCTTGAGCTTTCCAGTTGCTGACGCCGCCATCAAGACGGTAGGCATCGGCATGACCAACCTGCTGTAATGCAGTACCAGCCACCTGTCCAAGGTTACAAATGAACACCAAAGGGCGATCAGATGCTTTCAGCTCTTCAACATGTTTTGTAATCTGGCTATATGGAATATTACGGCTGCCGCTGATATGACCTTCGCGGAAGTCTTTGGCATCACGTAAATCAATCAGCATGGCATTTTTTGCTTTGACTAAAATTCCCAGCGATTGCGGAGAAATTTTGCGACCGTTACGTTGACCTTCGATAATGAAGAACAAAACCACTAATACCGCGAGTGTTCCAAATAAGAAGGGGTGATTCCCCATAAACTCGAACCAACGTTCCACAATTCACCTAATTACAATTTTAAAATTGCCAAGAGTATAGCTCATAAATATGGTGATCAAAATCACCGCTTCAAGGGCCAAGGGTTAAGAAAATTAATTTTTTTGCTGTGCTTCAGTGATTTCGTCGATTAAACGTAAATAGCTATCCAGTCGGCGCGGTAAAATTTCACCTGCGGCAGCAGCCTGACGCAAAGCACATTGTTTTTCATGCTTATGGGTACAGTTACGGAACTGACAATGGCCGAGCAGATTTTCAATTTCAGGAAAACCGCTTTGCACCTTATCTAAAGTCAGATGCCACAGGCCAAATTCACGAATTCCCGGAGAGTCAATCAGGGCCGCGCCTTCACCAAAGCCGATCAAGCGCGTTGACGTCGTGGTGTGCTGACCGAGTGCCGAGTTCTCGGAAATAATATTGGTTTTCTGTGCGGCATCCGGCACGATCGCATTAATCAGCGTACTTTTACCGACGCCGGATTGACCCACAAAAGCCACCGTTTCATTTTCTAGACGATTGGATAATGCGGTCAGGTCGCCATCGGATTGAGTTTGCATCACCTCATAACCGAGGTCTTGATATTCTTGCAGCAGAGTCAGAATCGGATCGTTTTCTTTCAATAAATCGGCTTTATTCATCACCAGCAATGCAGGAATGTCGGCATCGGCACAGGCCACTAGATAGCGGTCGATCAGACCAGGTGCTGGCTCAGGCAGAGGAGCGAATACAATCACAATCAGTGAAATATTGGCCGCTACCGGCTTAACCTTGTGATAGCGGTCAGGACGCGTCAATAAGGATTTGCGCGGATGAATCGCGGTAATAATTCCTAAACCGGTATTCGGATCGGCTTGCCATTTGACCCGGTCACCCGTTACCAATAAATCCAGATTGGTTCGGGTATGACAGCGCCAGACGCTGTCCAGTTCAATCTCTTTCCAGAAAGGTTCAGGCTCACCATCGGCGACCACAGGTTTTTCAGGGTGAATGTCAGGGCGAGACAAAGCTTGCACTTCAAGTTGGCGGCCATAATGTTGCACCACTAAACCTTCAAGATCACTGGAGGTATCGAGATCTTCTTGACGTGTTTTCTGTTGTTTCTGAATGCGGCGCTGTTGTTGCTCTGTCAGACGACGCTTACGTATTAAGGCCATTCATATCCTAAAAAAACCGGGTAAATCAGATGGCAAAAATAGCATGAAGCAGCCCCCGAATGACACCCAAGATGTAATTAATTTGCTACTATAGTTGTTTTTAAACCCAATAAGATTGCACATTTATGAGCAGCACCGCTGATACCCGCCTGATTTGGATTGACCTTGAAATGACAGGTCTAGACACAGACAATGATCAAATTATTGAAATTGCAACAATTGTAACCGATGACAATTTGAATATTTTGGCAGAAGGTCCTGTGCTTGCGGTACATCAGCCTGCACGTCTGTTAAATGCCATGGATGAGTGGAACACTCGTCAACATGGCCAGTCTGGTCTGATTGAACGTGTGCGTCGCAGTAAACTGACCGCTCAGGATGCCGAGCAGCAAACTATTGAATTCCTGAAAAAATGGGTGAATCCAAAATCTTCACCGATGTGTGGTAATTCGATCTGTCAGGATCGTCGCTTCCTGCACCGCCTGATGCCTGAACTGGAGCAGTATTTCCATTACCGTAATCTGGATGTCTCTTCAGTGAAAGAACTGGCCAAACGCTGGCGCCCGGAAATCATGAGTGGCCTCAAGAAAAATGCTTCGCATCTGGCGATGGATGACATTCGCGATTCGATTGCGGAACTGAAATATTATCGTCAATATTTCTTTATCATGAATAAAGACTAAGTTTCGATGAATTGAAAAGAGGCGTAAGCCTCTTTTTTATTTTACTGAATCGGATTTTTTTCTAGCGTAAAACTGCTCCATGCTTTCAAAGCCTACCCACAAGAGCAATAACAAAATCAGATGATTCTGTGTTTCATAACGATCGACAATAACCAAGCCAAATAATCCTAAAGTCATTAAACGAATGAGAATGCTGAGATAATAATTTTTTTTCTTTTGGCTGATCAGAACATAAAAATAAAGTCCGATACAAAGCATGTTCAAACCCAAAAGGGTGTTAAATAGCATGACATTCCACTCCTTTGGGCCAAATGACATAGAATTAATTTGTTGATATTTTAATCAATTGCGAGTGAGTTGTCGCTCTCAGCCGATCTGAATGTCATTTAAATCGATCAAAAATTTAGTGGCGGTAAAGAAAAGCGGATTTTGCTAAAATGATCCGGTATTTTTATTGCTATAGATGACCTATGACTGACCTGCTTCAAGATGATGAATATGACCGCCGTTTTGCTGGTGTTGCCAAAATTTATGGAGAAGACAGCTTTAACCATTATGAAAAAAGTCATGTGATGGTGATTGGCATCGGTGGTGTCGGTTCATGGGCAGTAGAAGCTCTGGCACGTAGCGGAATTGGCGAACTGACCTTGGTCGATATGGATGTGGTGGCGGCATCAAATATCAACCGCCAGTTACCTGCCATGAGTACCACCTTGGGTCATGAAAAAATTGAAGTTATGGCCGAGCGGTGTCGTGCAATTAATCCACGGATTAAAATCAATCTAATTGATGATTATCTGACGCCTGAGAATATCAAAGAAATTTTAGCTCCGACACCGGATCTGATTTTAGATTGCATCGATGATGTCAAAGCCAAATTTGCCCTGATGCTACATTGTCGCTTTAACAAGATTCCTTTAATTGTATCGGGCGGGGCAGGTGGCAAACTGGATCCACTGAAAATTCGTGTTGCAGATTTATCTAAAACCGAACAGGACCCGATGCTGGCCAAATTACGTGTCCAGTTACGTGCTAAAGGCATCTGTAAAAAGCCCAAAGAAAAATTCGGTATTACCTGTGTCTATTCCATCGATAATCCATTCTCCAGTGCCGATGTGTGTGCTAGTGCCGGCTTGCGCTGCGGTGGTTATGGTTCTGCCGTGGTGGTAACTTCAAGCTTTGCCATGGTTGCCGTGGCAGAAGGTTTGAAAAAGCTCGATAGTAAAAGAGCAAAAGCCTGATTTAAAAAATAAAAAGCACAATCTATGTGCTTTTTTTAAACTGGCGTTTAGAATGAAAGGATTCATTCGCAGAACAAAAATAATGTTTTGGAGCAGCTATGTGGTTCTTGCTGGTACTGATTTTGGGGATAGGGGCGTTGGCGATCTGGATGTGGAAACGTCCGGATCCGGTGAAACGTGATCAGGCGAAGGCTGTACAACATGATTTATGGATTGAGCAGATTGATGCTCAACTGAAACATGCAGCACGTTTGAGTTCAGATCCGGAACATCCGAATTATGAACGTGCCTATCAGATTTATCAGGGACTGGCTCAGCAACAGGAAATTCCACAAGCCTATGTAGGTATGGGCCTAATGCATCTGCAAGGTCTAGGGCATGAGCAAAATACTGAAAAAGCCATCAGCTACCTGGACAAAGCCTTTCGCTTGGGCAGTGATGAAGCGGCCTATCATTTGGGGCAGATTCATGAAGGGGAGGCGTATCAACAGGCTGACCCGGATAAAGCTCTGTACTGGTACCGACATGCGGTAGCACGTGGCAATCTGGATGCCCAGTACCGCATCACTGAACTTTCTTCTACCGAAGGCCAGCCTCAAAACGAGATGACTGCAGAAAAACAGCGTCTGGCATTATTAATTCAAAATGCCGGGCAGGGTCATGCCAATTCGCAGTATCAGTTGGCTCAGTATTATTTGGCAGATTCAACAACCCAAGATTTAGTGCAAGGAATTCATTATCTGTTTCTGGCGGCACAACAAGATCATTTGGCCGCTAATCAGCAGATCGCCGATGATTATGGGCATGGACAGATTCTCCCCCAAGACCTGATGCAATCGCTGCAATTTATTAAACGTTGTATCAGTCTCGGTGACCAGAAAGGTCTCTATGATTATTATGCCGGTGTGTTACAAGGCCGTATCGATACCGACCAGCGTCAACGCGTGTTCCAGCATTTATTGCAGCAGTCCAAAGAGCATGCCGATGCACAAGCCAAGACTTTAATCGGGCTGGCTTATTTTCATGGCTGGTATGTTGATAAAAATGAAACCATGGCATTTCGTTACTGGTCGGAAGCGGCCAACAGTCAGCATGCGCCTGCATTATGCATGATTGCTGCGCTGTATTTTGAGCAGCACCTGGTGGCCAACGAACCGCAAAAAGCATTTGAGTTATATCAGGCTGCCTATCAGCTTAGTCCTGATGATGTGTCTGCAGGGATGGGGCTGGCGCTGTGTTATTTAAACGGTGTCGGTACAGTAAAAGACATTGCCAAAGCCACACAAATGATTCAGAGCGCGGCACAGCACTATTGGCAGATTGTGGCTCAGTCTGAAGCGGATTTAATTTATATCGTCGGGTGTTTTTATAGTCTGGCTGAATATCCCTTACCGATACGTGATAAAGCTGTCCAGTACCTGAATCAGGCCGTTACCAAAGGTTCGAAAGAGGCAGCCTGGTTCCTGTACCAAGCCCTGTCAGGCATTTATCCTGTCTTTGTGAACAATTTAGAGTTGGCAAATCGCTATCTGCATCAAGCTGCGCAATTGGGTCATGCCCAGGCACAAGCAGAATTGGGCTTGAAGTATCTTGAAGGGCAACAGATTGCGCAGGATATTGCCTTAGGCTTGAGCTATCTGCAAAAAGCAGCCGCTCAGCAGAATGGTGTGGCGCTAAATGCTCTGGGTGAAGCCTATGAGCAAGGTCAAGGTGTTGAGAGTAATATTGAGCAAGCCGTACAGTATTATCAGCAGGCGGCAGCGCAGGTGAATGCAGATGCCTATAGTCATCTTGGGCGTTTATATACCAAAGGCATTGGCGTGGAGCGTGATATTGGGATTGCACGGGACTGGCTGGAAAAGGGCAGTTTGCTCGGACATGAACGATCAATTGAATTATTGAAAAATGTGAATGCGTATTTGCAAATGAAATAAACTGGCTCAAATCATATGAACTAAAAAAACCGCTGTCTAACAGCGGTTTTTTTATGAATCAAGCTTTGTTAAGGCAATTGTTTAATCGGGCTACCACCCAATGCCTGCATCAAGGTGACATAGGCATTATATTGATTCTGTCGGGTTTGCACCAAAGACAGCCGCGCATTGCGCGTGGTTTCCTGTGCATCCAGCAGGTTTTTCAAGGCTACTGCACCATTACGATAACGCACTTCAGTCAAGCGTTCAGTTCTTTCTGCCAGCTCAACATTCCGTTGCTGCAAAGTCACCTGCTTAGTGAGCTCAGTACGATTCGACAAGGCATTTTCCACATCAGCAAAGGCTTCATACATGGTCTGGCGATACTGGATAATGGCTTTTTCATATTCCAGCTCATTGACTTGCAGATCACGTTTCATGTCATTCCATTGCAGGAAAGGCAAAGTCAGACCAGCACCTAAAGTTGCAACCGGATTTTTCAGGGCATTCGAGAGGGAAGTACTGCTGCCAATACCGGTGGTCAGATTACCGGTCAAACTAATGGATGGATAGTAGCTGGCTTTGTTGGCATCTTTATTGGCTAGTGCCTTACGCAAGCGCAGTTCAGTGGCTCGAAGGTCAGGGCGACGTGACAACAAACTCGCCGGTAAGTCAGCCTGAATACTCGGCAATTGAATATTCGGTAAACGGCTTGGCTCTTGAATCGCGAGCTGTTGAACCGGCATGTGCAGCAATACCGCGAGTCCGGTACGTGTTTCCACACGTTGCTGTTCAATCTGGCTTAAAGTCGCCTGTTGACTTTGAATTGCCTGTTCCGCCTGGGTTAAATCCAGACCGGATACTGCGCCGGCACGATATTGCACCCGCACCAGATCATAGGTTTTTTGCGCGGTCGCCAGATTTTGCTGTACCACACTATAACGTTCATTCAGATAAGCCAGTTGCCAGTACAATTGTGCCGTGGTGCCAATCAGGCTTTGTGCGGTTGCCTGCAAGTCTTCTTCAGAGGCCAGTGCTTCCCAGCGTGCCGCTTCAGTCTGATTGGCCAGTTTACCAAACAGGTCCAGCTCATAGCTTAAGTCCGGATAACCCAGTGAAAGACCCGTCGAAGAATCGCCGCCACTATCTAGGCTAAAACGATGGCCCGTTGAAATTCTTGCATCACCGACGCGAACGCCTTGCTGACTTTGAGCTTGTCTGGCTTGAATACGGGCCTGTTGTAAACTGATGCCGGCCACTGCCAGATCGGTATTCTGCGCCAATACTTCATTCACCAAATTATTTAATTGCGGATCTTTAAATAAAGTCCACCATTGATCTGCCAAAATATCGGCATGAATCTGCTGACTAAGCACCTTATTGTTTTGAAAGCTACCCGGCATATTAAGCGCAGGCTGTTCATAGGGTGTTTTTACCACTGCGGCACAACCGACCAGCGAGCTTCCCAGCAACAGGGCACTGGCAAGCTTGGTTAAATTCATTTGCATATCAGGTTCCTTATTCGCGAGAAAGTGCATCGACTGGATTCAGACGAGCAGCGTTACGTGCCGGGATAAAGCCAAACACAATCCCGATCAGGCTTGAGCAGACAAAGGCAGCCACAATTGAAGTGGTTGAATACGCCATCTGGAAAGTACCGCCGGCAAAATGGGTAATTAATTGGCCAATCCCGAGGGAAAGCAGCACACCCAAAATACCACCCAAGATACAGACCAGAACGGCTTCAATCAGGAACTGTTGCAGAATATCACTTTGACGTGCACCCACCGCCATACGCACCCCAATTTCCTGAGTACGTTCAGTCACTGACACCAGCATGATATTCATCACCCCAATCCCGCCGACCACCAGTGAAATCACCGCAATCGCTGAAATTAGCAAAGTCATAGTCGCTGTGGTTTGCTGAATAGTTTCACGAATACTGTCGGCATTCTGGGTAAACACATCCTGCGCGCCATGTCGCTGTACCAGCAAATTCAAAATCGCATTTTCAGCCGCCGCACTTGGGTATTCATCCTTAATCCGCACAATGATGCTACGCACATTGGATTGCCCCAGCATACGGCTCATGACGGTGGAATACGGCAGATAGACATTCAGGCTGTCATTATTTCCCATCATGCCTTTTTGCGCGTCAATCACCCCGATAATCCGGCTCGGTACGCTCCCGAGTAAAATCACCTGACCCACCGGATTGGTGCCATCCTTAAAGAAGGTGTTTTTGGTATTGGTGTCAATGACGACATCTTGCGCCTGTTGCATGACGCTACTGCGGTCAAAAGGCTGACCGGACTGGAAAGTCATGCCACGCACGTAGAAGAAATCTTCACTGACGCCGTTGACCGTAGTTGAAGCTTCGATTTCTTTATAACGGCCGGTGACACTGCTATTCACCGATGGGCTGACTCCATCGACATACGGTTGTTCAGCTAGCGCATCGGCATCGGCCGGAATCAGGGTTTTGGACTGTGAAGATCTGGAATTATCCCCAAAGCCTCGACCCTGAAATACGGTAATGGTATTGGTCCCCAGACTGCTGATATTTTCCAGAATCTGCTTTTGTGAGCCATTACCGAGTGCCACCACCGAGACCACCGAAGCAATACCGATAATGATTCCGAGCATGGTGAGGAAAGTCCGCATGCGATGTGCATTCATGGCCAGCAAGGCCATCCGGAAGGCTTCACCCAGACGGTCAACTGCAGAACGCCATGAAGAAATCTTCTTTTGTTCACTGCGGATCAGCGGCTGTTTTTCCAGATGCTCTTCGACTTCAGGAACATTGGGCTGATCAGAAATAATATTGCCGTCCGAGATCTCGATAATCCGCGTCGCATTTTTCGCTACATTATGATCATGCGTGACCAGAATGATGGTATGACCTTTGGCATTCAGTTCACGCAAAATACGCATCACTTCAATACCGCTGTTCTTGTCCAATGCACCTGTCGGTTCATCGGCCAGAATCACGTCACCGCCATTCATTAGCGCACGGGCAATCGAAACCCGTTGCTGCTGACCACCAGAGAGCTGGCTCGGACGGTTCTGGGTTTTTTCACCCAGACCGAGATCAGTCAGAATCTTGACGGCTCGCGCATGCCGTTCAGATGAATCCGCACCGGCATAAATCGCAGGGACTTCGACATTGCCTGCTGCATTTAAATCGCCCAGCAGATGATAACGCTGAAAAATAAAGCCGAAATATTCACGGCGTAATTGCGCCAGTTCATCCGCTTCCAGTTCCCGGGTTTCACGGCCTTTGACCTTGTAGCTACCCGTGGTCGGTTTGTCCAGACAACCCAGAATGTTCATCAGGGTCGATTTACCGGAACCGGACTGGCCGACAATCGCCACCAGTTCACCCGGATAAATCTCCAGATTCACCCCTTTTAAAATCTGGACCGTGCTTTCACCCGCAGGGAATTCACGAACCAGATTTTTCACCTCGAGGAGAGGCTGTTGTTGTGAATTCATGCTTACATTCTCATTGGGCCACGGCTATTGCCACCGCGTTTTGCTGCATCATTGGAGGTATCAGAACCATCGGCAATCACCACCTGATCACCAAGTTTTAAACCTTTCAGCACTTGCGCAGTCGCGCGATTATTCAAACCGATTAATACAGGGGTTGGTTTTGCAGTACCATCGGCTTGCAAGACACGAACCATGCCACGTTGTGCTTTACCTTGCTCAATCAATGCAAGTTCTGCTTCAGACAGGTTTAGACGCGCTGGACGTTCACCGGCAGGGCGATTGCCTTGAGCCGATTCAGCTTCAGGACGTGATGCCGGACTGCCTTCACCGCGAGAACCCTCACCACGCGCTTCACCACGATTGGCACGTGGCGGACGGTTTGAACCTTGAATGGCCGCAGCAGGAATGGTCAGCACATTTTTGGCTTCATCCAGTACGATATAAACTTGTGCAGTCATATCAATACGTAATTTTCCATCTTCATTCGGTACATCGAACAATGCGTTGTAATACACCGCAGAACTTGACGATGAGCTTGAGGTATTGCTATCGGTATTAATTGAATTGGGTGCAGGCTCAACTTGACGCAGTTTGGCGTAAATCTTTTTCTCGTTATTGCCTAAGGTAGTGAAATAAACCGTTTGACCTTCTTCAACTTTCATGACATCTGCTTCAGAAATTTCAGCTTTAATGGTCATGGTGTCCAGTTTTGCCAGTTTCACAATAGTCGGCGCACTCTGGTTGGCGTTTACAGTCTGACCTTCTTCGGTCACAATCGCCACAATCGTGCCATCCATCGGCGCCACAATCTGGGTGTAACCAAGATCTTCTTTGGCAGTCGCCAGCGTCAAACGCGACTGTTCAATCTGTGCATTGATGGCGGTGATATCCGCTTGCGCCGTTTTATAGTTCGCAAATGCCGATTCCAGCTCTGAGCGAGAAGTGGCATCCTGTGCATACATGGCTTTCTGACGGTTGTATTCAGCTTCAACTTTAGCCAAATTCGCCTGTCTTACTGCAAGTTGTGCCATCTGATTTTTAATGCTGGCTTCAGCGGTTTTTAAATCATTTTCCTGACGAACGGAGTCAATCCGCGCAATCAGCTGACCTTGCTTGACCTGATCGCCCAGTTCTACATACATTTTTCTGACCTGACCCGAAACCTGCGCCCCCACGCTGACCATCTTGGTCGCTTCCAGAATACCAGTCGCCAGTACAGAGCTTTCGATATCGCCCTGGGTGACTTCAGCCGTAATATATTGCGGAGGCTGTTCTTTGGGTTTGAGGAAGTACCACCCCGCAGCGATGAGCGCAATGGCAATCACGGCGGCCATAATCAATTTCGTCGGTTTTATTTTTGGCATGATCAATATCGGTTCAAAATCAGAGAATTGTGAACGATTATAAAAGCGAAATTAGGATAAATCGTGTATTTTTTTAAACTAATAGGAATGATTATTATTTTATTTTTCGAATTTTGACAAAGACTTAGTGAAATAGGGGCTTGCCACAGATACTGGAAATCGCCTGTAGTACCAAATGCTCCGGATTTTCATGTCCGAGTCCTTTAATTGAGGCATCAATTCTTAATAATAACCCCGGCCAGGCCAGAAAAGTCTGTGGGCTGAGACGGCGCAAGGCTTGTTGATATAACCCGACTTTGGTTTTCCAGATCCCGATTTGCAAGGCATTTTGCGGTTGTTCAAACAGCTGCATCAACAGACGCATTTCCTTGCTGAGACTCCATAAAATCAGGCTCATCGGTTCACCTGAAACGACTAGATACTGAAAAATTTTGATCGACTGGGAAAGATTACCTTGTAGCAGGGCATCGCTCAAATCATAGGTGCTATAACGTGACTGATCTTGTAAACATGCATATAAATGATCAACCTGAATGATATCGACTTCAGCAAAGGTATCGCTAACCCGCATCAGGCTGTTCTTTGCTGCAAGCAGGTTGTGCTCATGATGTTGTTCCAGCCATTGCCAGGCATCATTGGCTAAACGAATGCCGAGTTTTTCAGCTTCAATACCCAGAATCTGCTGCCGGTCTTTTGGATAATTGGCCACCAGCGAAACATTCACACCATTGGCATCAATCAGCTGAAAGAAACTGGATTTCAGGCTATTACTATCCTGTTTGGGCATCACCACCAACAGCAGGTTTTGTTCATTATGCTGCAAATAGTTTTTCAGTAACTTGATTGCGCTGGCATCCGGTTTGATATTGCCATGTACTTCAATCGCCAACTGGGTTGAAAACAGCGACAAGCTGTTCAAGGCATTAAAGACGGTTTTCCAGTCGGCGACCGAACTAATGTCATAGCGTTGACGTTCAATGTCCTGCTTTTGCCAGCTGGCCCGAAAGGCATCAATTAAATTCTGTTCCAGCAAAGGCTCTTGACCATGCAAGACCCAAGCACCGCGAGCTTCATCGACACGTTTCAGGGCTTGCAGATAATCAAGTTTCATAAAGAGGTCTTATTGAGCAGGTTGCGCTGAGGTATTTTGTTTGGCTAAGGGTAAGCGGTTCGATGAAATCTGACGCGCGATCTGCTGCGCCACATCATCAATAATGACCTGATTCAGATATTTTTGTTCCTGGTCATCGGTGTTGACCGTTTCAATATCATATTGATACGTACGTGTTGCCACGACAGTGCGTGGTTCAGTGATCGGATTGCCTTGTGCATCTTCAATCCGGAAAGTCACGTTTAAACGTAACAAGGTTTCAACTAGTTTACCGTTCAGTTCCAGACGGCGAGGGGTGTAATCCAGGACACGTAACACATAAGCATTGGGTGCATTACTCAGCTGTACGCCTGCAGCACCGAGGTAAACTGCCAGTTTCTCTTGCAGTTCTTCAGTATTGGGCGGTAAAGACAGGCTCATGACAGAGTAAGCAACAGGGGCGGAGCTCGGATTGGTTCCTTTCAGATGAAAGCCACAGCCGACTAAGCCTGCACTCAGACCACAAGTTAAAACAATTGCTGCTAAATGTTTGCCCAAATGCATGTGTTGCCCTCTATGCTTCCCGAAGGGGAATATTTGAAATCCTGAACTGGATTGTAAAGTCAAAGCCCGTTGGCTGGCAACGGGCTTTGTTTGGGAATTGTGAAATCCTTCAGAAAGTTCCTTCTCCCTCTGGGAGAAGGTTAGGATGAGGGGTTATATATTTACCTCTCCCTAGCCCTCTCCTGAGAGGAGAGGGAACTTAAGGATTTAAACCACCAAATTCACTAATTTATTCGGTACCACAATTTCTTTCTTGGTTGGACCTGTCAAGAATTGTTGAACTTCAGGCAATGCTTTGGCTTGAGCCAAGATGTCATCTTTAGAGGCATCTACAGATACTTCAAGCTTACCACGAAGCTTACCGTTGACTTGAACCACGATGGTTTGCGTATTACGTGTCAGCGCAGATTCATCTACCGCAGGGAATAAAGTTGAATTCAATTCAATCCCAAATTCAGCCAATAAAGTCTGGCTTAAATGCGGTGCAAATGGTGCAAGTAAAGTTAACAGCGTGGTAATCGATTCACGTGCGACAGCAACGTCATTGTCATCTTGAGCTTCAAATTTGTTGTTAGCATTTAAAAGTTCCATCAATGCAGCAATGGCAGTGTTAAATGCATGACGACGTTCAATATCATCACCGACTTTTTGGATGGTTTCGTGTGTCTTACGACGCAAGTCTTGTGCAGCCGTAGACAGTGCCGCTTTGTCGATGTTTGATGCACCGTTACCTTTTTCAAGGAAGCCTGTTGCTAAACGCCATACACGTTTCAGGAAGCGGTTTGCACCCTCAACACCGGCATCAGACCATTCAAGTGATTGATCAGGTGGAGCCGCGAACATCATGAACACACGTGCCGTATCTGCGCCGTACTGGTCAATAATCGATTGCGGGTCGATACCGTTATTTTTCGATTTCGACATTTTTTCCTGACCACCAACGATAACGTCTTGGCCATCTTCTTTATATTTGGCAGAAAGCACACGGCCTTTTTCGTCTTTTTCAAGCTCGATATCTGCCGGATTAAACCAGGTTTTCTTACCTGAGTCTGCTTCACGATAGAAGGTATCTGCTAGCACCATCCCTTGCGTTAACAAGTTAGTGAATGGTTCATTGCCTTGTACCACGCCTTCATCACGCATCAATTTGTGGAAGAAGCGTGCATAAAGTAAGTGCAGAATCGCGTGTTCAACACCACCGATGTATTGGTTCACAGGAAGCCAGGTTTGACCTGCTTCAGGTTTCACCATGCCACCCGTAAAGTCTGGAGATGCATAACGTGCATAGTACCAAGACGATTCTACGAATGTATCCAGCGTATCTGTTTCACGACGTGCGTCGCCACCACAGCTTGGACAAGTCGTTTCATAGAACTCAGGCATTTTGTTCAGTGGGTTACCTGAACCATCTGGAACAACGTCAGTCGGAAGAACCACAGGAAGCTGCTCTTCAGGTACTGGCACTTGACCACATGATGGACAGTTAATCATTGGAATTGGACAACCCCAATAACGCTGACGGGAAACCCCCCAGTCACGTAGACGGAATTGAACTTTAGAACTTGCTAGGCCTGTTGGTTCTAATTTAGCAAGGAATGCATCGTATGCACCTTGGAAATCTAGACCGTCAAATTCGGCTGAATTGACCAGTTTACCTTCTTTCGAGCCATACCATTCTTGCCATTGAGTCGCATCAAAGTCAGCATCATCTGCGCCTTTAGCATCAATCACTTGCTTGATGGTCAAGCCATATTTATTGGCAAATTCGAAGTCACGTTCATCGTGTGATGGAACTGCCATCACTGCACCTGAACCATAAGACATCAATACATAGTTGGCGATCCAAACCGGAACTTCTTCGCCAGTCACAGGATGCTTCACAGAAAGACCGGTTGCCATGCCTTTCTTCTCGGCAGTCGCAAGATCCGCTTCTGCCACAGAACCCATACGGCATTCTTCAATGAATGCAGCCAATTCTGGGTTTGTTTCAGCCGCTTTCAGCGCCATCGGGTGTTCTGCTGCAACTGCAACATACGTTACGCCCATCAAGGTATCGGCACGGGTAGTAAATACCGTTAAACCATCTGCATACACGTCAGGATTTGCTGAAGGGAAAGTGATGTCCATCCCTTGTGAGCGGCCAATCCAGTTACGCTGCATGGTCAACACTTGTTGTGGCCAGCCATCTTTAAGCGTGTCTAAATCGTCAAGTAACTCTTGCGCATAATCAGTGATGCGGAAGTAGTACATTGGAATATCACGCTTTTCTACCAATGCACCTGAACGCCAGCCACGACCATTTTCAACCTGTTCGTTGGCAAGAACAGTCTGATCGACCGGATCCCAATTCACGGTTGAAAGCTTACGGTAGATCAAGCCTTTTTTATAAAGCTGAACAAATAGCCATTGTTCCCAACGATAGTATTCAGGGGTACAGGTCGCAAATTCACGATCCCAATCTACGGCTAGACCGAGTTTTTTCAACTGGTCACGCATGTAAGCAATATTTTCAAATGTCCATTTTGCCGGTGCAACCTGGTGTGCAATCGCTGCGTTTTCAGCAGGCAGACCGAAAGCATCCCAACCCATCGGTTGCAGGACAGTTTCACCTTTTAAGCGATGGAAACGGCTGATCACGTCACCAATCGTATAGTTACGCACATGACCCATATGTAGCTTGCCACTTGGGTAAGGGAACATCGAGAGAATATAACGACGTGGACCTTCTACTTTGTCGGCAACTTTAAAGGCTTTGCGAGATTCCCAATCCTGTTGGACTTGAGGCTCAATCGCACTGGCTTGATATTCGGAATCAATGTGAGTAGTCATAAACGTATCAGTGAATTACGGTGAAAAAAGTCTGTTGCACAGCATAGCGCAAAATGTACCTAAAAGTGAATTTTGCGCCGGCATTTCCCGAAGAAAAAACACGCTGTTCTATATGGAGGTATCTTATAAAGCGACTGCACGATTTTTAGATTGCTGCAAGGCTTCGTTCGCTTCGCGTTGTTGCTGGTCCTGATTTGCAGGAACTTGAGGGGCTTGTTGCTGTGGTTCTTGAGGTGTGTTCTCGGTTTGCACTTCAGTTTCACTGCTTCTAGGCGGTGTTGGGGCCGAGTTTTTCCAGCCATAGGTGTCTACTGTGGTGGCTTTTCTCGCAGATTTCGGTGGTGGTGTCTTGGAATAATGCGTGACGCCTTTCGCATCCACCCATTTATGGTACTGGATTGCAGAAGCACTGGTGCTACAGATGCTCAAAACAACTGCGCAACCCAAACTGAAGACGGTTAAAAAAGATATTTTCATTGTTCTCGGGCCTCGGCTTGCTAGGCATGGAATACTACAATTATTGTAGTGATTTTTTCAGTAGAAATGATGGATTTTTATCTGCTTTATTCAAAGCGAGCTGCTTAAATAAGCTCAATCTAGCGTAGAAGAAATCAGAGACAAATCTTCATATACAAAATTTATTGATAAACAATTTCCTTTCATTTGATAAAATTCCATTCATTTTTTTTATATAAGACATATTAAAAATTTATAAAATTAAACCATTAACTCTATGAATTTTATTGGATTAGATGAATAGGAAAGACAGTAAATGCATGGCTATAAGCTGATATTGCTGTTAAAAACAGCAGATCTAGGCGCTATAAACATGGATTGCCTGTTTTTTAAACTTGACTTTAAAGCCTGAAAACACAAGAATGCTGCAATAGTTTTATATGCCTTAGATCGATCACCCTTCGACTAAGTGTCATTTCATGCAGTGGGCGATTTCTCTAGCCGAGAAATTGAACAAAGCTAAGCAAAATATGTTTATCCCAACATGTTTTAGGTCTTGTATTGCTCGAACAGCAAAGAGATCAGATTTTTTTCCTATTGCTATGAAAACTATGAAGTTTGTGTGCTATAACAGTGCAGACAGTTAACAAATGAAACACTGCAAATGCCTCCCATTTGTGCAGTGAATAATATTAGGGTGAATCACGTTGGAACTTCTATCTGGTGGTGAAATGCTTGTTCGCGCATTAGCGGACGAAGGCGTTGAACATGTTTTTGGATACCCAGGCGGCGCAGTTCTTCATATTTATGATGCGCTATTTCAACAAGACAAAATCAATCATTATCTCGTACGTCACGAACAGGCTGCCGGTCATATGGCCGATGCTTACTCACGCGTGACAGGCAAGACCGGTGTTGTGCTGGTGACTTCAGGTCCGGGCGCAACCAACACGGTGACCCCAATTGCAACGGCCTATATGGACTCAATCCCGATGGTGATTTTGTCAGGTCAGGTTGCGAGTCATCTGATTGGTGAAGATGCATTTCAGGAAACCGATATGGTCGGTATTTCACGTCCTATCGTGAAACATAGCTTCCAGGTGCGTCATGCCAGCGAAATTCCTGCGATTATCAAGAAAGCCTTCTATATTGCGTCTTCAGGTCGTCCAGGTCCTGTAGTGATTGATATTCCAAAGGATGCGACCAATCCTGCAGAGAAATTTGCTTACGAATACCCAGAAAAAGTGAAGATGCGTTCGTATCAGCCACCGTTCCGTGGTCACTCAGGTCAAATTCGTAAAGCGATTGAAGAACTGATCCATGCTAAACGCCCAGTTATTTACTCAGGCGGTGGTGTGGTTCAAGGCAATGCTTCAGCACAATTGACAGAGCTTGCGCATCTATTGGGTTATCCAGTGACCAATACCTTGATGGGTCTTGGCGCATTCCCGGGTGATGATGAACAGTTCATCGGTATGTTGGGTATGCACGGTACTTATGAAGCTAACATGACCATGCACAATGCAGATGTAATTCTGTGTGTGGGTGCGCGTTTCGATGACCGTGTGACCAACAATCCTGCAAAATTCTGTCCAAATGCTAAAGTCATTCATATAGATATCGACCCAGCGACAATCTCAAAAACCATTATGGCGCACATTCCAATTGTCGGTGCTGTAGAGCCTGTACTGAATGAGATGTTGAACCAGTTGAAACAGCTTAATGTTTCTAAGCCAAATCCTGAAGCGATTGCGGCATGGTGGAAACAGATCAATGAATGGCGCAAGGTTCATGGCGGTCGTTTTGAAGCGGGTGTTGATGGCGTGATGAAGCCACAACAAGTGGTTCAGGCATTGGATAAAGTGACCAATGGCGAAGCGATCATTACTTCTGATGTCGGTCAGCATCAGATGTTTGGTGCGATGTATTACAAATACAAACGTCCACGTCAATGGATCAACTCAGGTGGTCTAGGCACCATGGGTGTAGGCTTGCCGTATGCAATGGCTGCGAAGCTTGCATACCCGGAACAGCAAGTGGTGTGTATCACCGGTGAAGCATCGATTCAGATGTGTATCCAGGAACTGTCGACCTGTAAGCAATATGGCCTGAATGTAAAAATCCTGTGCCTGAATAACCAGTCTTTAGGGATGGTGAAGCAGTGGCAAGATATGAACTATGAAGGACGTCATTCAAGTTCTTATGTAGATTCATTACCTGACTTTGCCAAACTGATGGAAGCTTATGGTCATGTTGGCATTCAGATTAATCATGCCGATGAGCTAGAGTCTAAGCTTGCAGAAGCGATGGCAATTAACGACAAGTGCGTATTTATTAACGTTATGGTAGATCGTACCGAACACGTTTATCCGATGTTGATTGCGGGTCAATCGATGCAGGATATGTGGTTGGCTAAAGGGGAGCGCACGAAATGAGACATATTATCTCTGTACTCGTAGAAAACGAATCAGGCGCGCTTTCTCGTTTAGTGGGTTTGTTCTCACAGCGTGGCTACAACATCGAAACATTGAACGTTGCCCCGACTGAAGATCCAACACTTTCACGTTTGACATTGACCACTTATGGTGATGATCACAAGATTGAGCAAATTACCAAACAGCTTAACAAGCTGGTTGAAGTGGTGAAAGTGGTTGACCTGTCTGAAGGTGCACATATTGAGCGTGAATTGATGCTGATTAAAGTCAAAGCATTGGGTTCATCGCGTGACGAAATCAAACGTACGGCAGATATTTTCCGTGGTCAGATTGTCGATGTAACACCAACGACCTATACCATTCAAATCGCGGGTACCACTGAAAAAGTGGATGCGTTTATTGATGCACTTGCAGAACACACGATTTTAGAAGTGGTTCGTTCAGGTGTATCAGGTATCGCACGCGGCGAAAAAGTACTCACCATCTAAATTTTAAGTATTTCCTCATCTGAATAAGAAGAGGGTATCAGGCAATGTAAATTTAAGGGTCATTGCCTGATTTAACGGACAAACAAGCATTTAAGCGGAGACAGCAATGCAAATTTTTTACGATAAAGACTGTGACTTATCTATCATCCAATCTAAGAAAGTAGCGATCATTGGTTACGGTTCACAAGGCCACGCGCATGCGCTTAACCTGAAAGATTCTGGTGTTGACGTAACTGTAGGTTTACGTGCGAACTCTGCTTCTTGGAAGAAAGCTGAAAATTCAGGTCTTAAAGTTGCTGAAGTTCCTGCTGCTGTAGCACAAGCTGACGTAGTGATGATTTTGACTCCAGATGAGTTCCAATCTCAACTTTACCGTGACGTAATTGAGCCAAACATCAAGCAAGGCGCTACTTTAGCATTTGCTCATGGTTTCTCGATTCTTTATAACCAAGTTGTTCCACGTGCTGACTTAGACGTAATCATGGTTGCACCTAAAGCTCCTGGTCACACCGTACGTTCTGAATACCAACGTGGTTCAGGTGTTCCTGACCTTATCGCGATTCACCAAGATGCTTCTGGTAATGCGCGTAACGTTGCTCTTTCTTACGCTTCAGGCGTAGGTGGCGGCCGTACAGGTATCATCGAAACTTCATTCCGTGAAGAAACTGAAACTGACCTTTTCGGTGAGCAAGCAGTTCTTTGTGGTGGTGCTGTTGAATTGGTTAAAATGGGCTTCGAAACTCTGGTTGAAGCTGGTTATGCACCAGAAATGGCGTATTTCGAATGTCTACACGAACTTAAATTGATCGTTGACTTAATGTTCGAAGGCGGTATCGCGGACATGAACTACTCAGTGTCAAACAACGCTGAATACGGCGAATATGTAACGGGTACTGAAGTAATCAACGAACAGTCTCGTGAAGCAATGCGTAATGCGCTTAAACGTATTCAATCTGGCGAATACGCGAAGATGTTTATTCAAGAAGGTGCGTTGAACTACCCATCTATGACTGCCCGTCGTCGTCAAAATGCTGCTCATGGTATCGAAGTTACTGGTAACAAGTTACGTGCGATGATGCCTTGGATTCAAGCGAACAAAATCGTAGATAAAGAGAAAAACTAATTTCTCGAATCAATTGATTTGAATGCGAAAACCCACTTAATTTGAGTGGGTTTTTTATTTCTATGTTTACGTGGCTCAAAAATGGAAGCACTGCTTCCATTTTTTTCGTATCTTAGATTCAAGTGAACAAAACTGTAAATAAGGAAAAGAACTAAAGTTACGTGCCTTGCAAAAAAAACAGGAAAGCAGTTTTTTCCTCTTTTTTTGTAGCATGTATTCAAGCAGAATAATTCTAATCAAGAATCAAGTTGATTTTTTTAATTTAAAAATATTAATAATGAATAAATAGTTTATCAGAAGAAGGATTTCTTATTTATTAAATATGATTTCTATATAAAGAGTTATTAAGCCTAAATTCTACTAATAATCTTTGTGAAAAATTCAAGTGAAAATATCTAAATTATTTTAAGTCTTTAATTTTTAAAAATTTAAAATTTAAACTGAACTAAATAGTTGAAATGAAATAATTTATTTGTTAATTAAGTATTTATAAAGCTTATTTGAATAATAAAGTTATTTATTCGGTTATATTTAAATTAATAACTATATTTAATTTTACTAAGGAAATAATGTGAATAATTTTTTAATAAAATTGCAAAATAAGTTTTTAAATATTTATTTTTATTTAAAAATATACAAGCCATTGTTTTAAATATTTTATTTAGAAAAAATTTAATGGTCAAAATTGAATATAATTATCCCTATGTAGTAAAAATAACGAAAAAAAACGGAATAAATCACATTTTTTTATGCACTGATAAGGAAATTGTAAGACTTTGTGAAAATTATTGTTTTAATAAAATAGATTTTAATAATTTTATTTTAATCAGTAACTTAATGTTTTTATTTTTTTAGTAAAAAATGATAAGAATAGAGAGAACTCTAAGATGTTCGGATTTGTAATGTTATGTGATTTTATATAAGTATTTATTATATAAATAAAAAAATTAAAAAAAATCTTATTTGAAACAAAAAAAATATATTGTGAATAATAACATTTTTGATTTTTTTTTAAATAATGATAATAGAATTGCCTCAGCGCTTATAACTTAAGTGCTCATAATAAAGAGAACTTTAATATAAGCGTAAAACTAATAGATAGACATCTTCTTTAAAAAAAGAAATGGAGAAAGACATGAAAAAAATGACTCAAGCAGCATTGGCAGCATTAGTGATGAGCTTTGGCTGTGGTTCAACATTAGTTTATGCAGATGCAGAAATTGCAGGCAAGCCAGGTCCCAAACCAACAAAACCACATAAGCCAGGAAAGCATGGATGTGGGGATAAATGTGATGGGAAAATTAAAATTAATTTGAAAGTCGATAAACATTGTGATGTAGATATGGGTGATACCGTATTAAACCTTGCTCGTTCTACAGCAGGCGGTGGTGAAGTATGGACGGATTCAACATCATTTAGTGTAGATACCAATTCATTCTTTAGAGTGAATTATGTAGCACCTACACAATTAAATGGTGCTGGAGGTTCTGTTCCAGTAACAGTCGCAACTTTGGCAAATGGTGCAAGTTATTCAACTGGAGATCTATTGGAAACTACTTCAGCTACATTTGATGTTACTGCTACTGTAGCGGGTAGTGATTATCGTGATGCACGTGCCGGTGACTATAGTAACGTATATACTTTTGCAGTAGCATTCTAAAAATTATAAATGACTTAATAGTAGGAGATGTTTAATACATCTCCTATTTTAATATTATTTTTTAATAAAAATATTAAGCTAAAATATGGGATTTTGTTATGAATGGGAAGATTTTAAGCTTTTTTATATTATTTCTTTGTGGTTTTTATGCATCAGCAGGAATAAAATTTACACCTGTCCAGATGAATATAGATGATTTCAAAAGGCAGAAAAGTACAACTGTAAATATTGAAAGTACGGGGATATCTACTTCCAAAATATATGAAATTAATGCATTTAAGTGGGAACAAAATGATAAAGGGGAAGATATTCTAGTAAAGGATGATACATTGTTATTTAACCCAAAAATTTTTGAATTAAAACCAGAGAGTAAACAATTGGTTCGGATGGGTTTTAGTCAATCCCCAGCAAACTTAAAAAAAGAACAAGCATGGCGAATTATTTTTGAAGAAATTACGCCTGTTGTAGATAAATCTAACTTAACTTTTCTATTTAATTTTTCTTTACCATTATTTGCTGGTAAACAAGTATCTCCTAAGCTGGATGTAAATATTCAAAAAACGAGTAATACATCTTATTTAAACATTAATAATGTGGCTGATTCTCATGCAAAGCTTATAGAAATAATTGTTTTAGATCAGAATAATAAAGAAATAGTTAAAAAAAATATAGTTCAATATATTTTAAGTGGTAAAAAGGTTGTGGTTGATCTGGGTGATATTAATGTAAATGGGAAGTTGAAGCTTAAAATAAAATTAGAGGACCAAGCAGAATATCTTGAATTTCCTATTAAAGTATAGTTATTAAATAATAAAAAGTAAAAGGATAATACTATGAGATCCACAAAAGTCCTTCTTATGATTGTATGTGGGATGGGATTGTCAAATATCAATGCAGAAATAATTCAAGGAATAACAAAGCCAGAAAACCCAGAAATACTTATCGTTAATATTTGGGTGAATGGCTTAGATTATAACACGGAAACAGTAACTTTTTTTGAGGGGGATAAGAGATTTGTTGAATGTAAGGCTTTGGAAAATATTGGAATTCGTGTAGAGAAAACACCTCGGCATACAATTAAGAAGGATTTTTGTCTTATTACTCAACCGGGAATTAAAGTCGAAGATGATTATAGTTTGCAAGCAATAAAAATATTTTTCCCTGTCGATTATTTTGTGGGAACTGACTATGATCTGCAAATAGAAATTCCTGAAAAAGCAAACTTTGGAGGTTTTGTTAATTATAATTTATTTTATAATAGAGATGATGAAGACCAAGATTTTAATACGTTTTCAGAATTTGGCATATTTAAAGATTATTGGTTATTTAAAAATGCTTTTTTATATCGAAAAGAGCCTGATGAGTTTGAAGAAAATTTGTTAAGAGTAAATAGCACTCTAGATATTGAATTTCCAGAAAAGTATTTAAGATTAACTATAGGAGATACTACAAGTACTTATAATTCATTAAATAGTTCTTTTCGTTTCGGAGGATTAAGTTTTGGAACAAATTATACAGATCGACCAGATTTTATCTACTGGAACACTCCTAACTTAACAGGAAGTGCAAGCCTACCTTCAACTGTAGACTTATTCATTAATGGTGTAAGACTTTATAGGGACTCAGTTGCTCCGGGATATTATAACCTTCCAGCTGGAGGTGTTTTAAGTCAAGCTGGGAATGCTCAAATAGTAGTTGAAGATATTTTAGGTAATCGTACTGTAAGAAGTTTTCCTGTTTTTATTAATAGTCGATTACTTAAACCAAAACTAAATGAATATAATATCTCATTCGGTAAGCTGCGTTATAATTATGATTCTGTAGATGATGATTACCGTGACTTTTTTTCTAAGTTTTATTTCCGTCGTGGTATTAACTCTTTTACTACTTTAGGTGTCGATCTTTTATATAACCAGGATGTTAGTAATCTTGATTTATTGTGGACGCAAGGTATAAGTAAATATTTTTTAATTGATAGTGCTTTTTCAGCTAGTCAAATTAAAGATGGAGATCAAGGTTATGCTGCTAAAATTAGTCTGACTCGAAATTTAAGAAATTGGTCTGTAGGATTAAATGGTAAGTATTTCTCTGAAGAATACGAATATCTGGGAAATAATTTATATGAATCTAATCTAAAATATTCGGGGATGTTCTATTTTAATTTTTCTAATCTAAAATTTATTGATAATTTGGGTTTTAATTATATATATCAATCTTACTACAATAATAATGGATTATTAAGCGAAGACCGTAAATTTTTTGATATTAGAGCATCTAAGGCTTTAACAAATAATTTATATACTAATTTTGGTTTTTATAAGGACTATAGTGATGAGGATGATCAAGGATTTAATATTGCTCTTTATTATAATTGGGGAGCAAATAAACGAATTTCCCTAGACCATGATACGGCCGATAATGAAACAGCTTTAAGTTTTAGTCGAACCACCTCAACCCAAAATGGTTTCGATTATGTAATAGGCGTAAACCAAGCTGATGATGAACTTCATTACAATGCTTATGGTTTATGGAAAACCAGTGTTGGCAATTTGCAGCTTTCTCATGATGAATATGAGGATCGTCGCAATTCACAGCTTAGTTTTGATGGTGCTTTAGTCTGGCTAGGGAGTAAAGTAGCGCTGACTAAATATGCAGATAATGCGTTTGCACTTGTGCACGTGGATCAGCACCCAGACTTAGATATTTACCGTTCGGCTGGACTGGTGGGGAGTACCAATAAAAATGGTTATATGTTCGTTCATAATCTGATTCCTTATATTCATTATGATATTTCTTTTGATCATAATCAGTTAGGCTTAGATGAAACTTTCGAACAATCTTCAAAAAAAATAATTGGACTTGAACAGCGAGGATATCGGTTAAATTTTCCTGTTCACAAAACTAAGCGTATAGCCCTTAGACTCAAAGATATTAAACAAAATAATTTATCACCAGGCTCTGAAGTGGTTGTAGAAGGCATAACTGCAGAACCTTTTTTTGTGGATAGTCAGGGAATGGTTTATTTATACCTCTTCAAAGCCGGTTCATATAGCCTCAAAGTCCAGACTCAAGGAGGCCAACAGTGCCAAGTTCAGTTCACACTTAATGAAAATCAATTCCAGAACTTAGATAAACAAATGCTAGAAGCAATATGCAGATAGGAGTACAAAAAAATGAAAAAACTCTTCATATTTATAACTACCTTACTAATGAGTGGAATCGCGGCAGCTCAGTATTGTTCTATTGATGGATTTACTGATTCAGAATTGCGTCTGGCAAGTTATCAACGTAGCCAAGCTGCAACCTCTTTTAATGTTTCTTGTGATAAAGGTTACTCTATCTTATTCAGTAGCCAAAACTTGATAAATCCGGATGGTACAAGTTATGTATCGAATGGTCCTTATAAATTACGAACCAAATTAAATTTAAGTGGGGCTAACAGTAATCTATGGGGGGTAAAACTTGATCAAAATTCTGGAAAAAGACAAAAATATATTATTTCTGTTCAACTAGTTGATAATCCTTATAGTGGTGTGCCTGCAGGAGACTATCAGGACCAGATCTCAGTCGATATCGATTTTTAAAAATAAAATTTTAAATATCAAAAAGCCTATAATGATAATAAATAATTGAAAATATTTGAAAGTATTGAAGGGGAGTGTGTAGTAAGTGAATATCTGTTAAACAAGCAGATATTCACTTACTTTTAAGTCGAATGGAGAAGTGGTAAGCATTGTTGTGGAGTTGTATTTAAGCTTCATGATTCATCAAATAGTCATGAGATCTTTCTATACTGGGTGAAAAATATAAGCGAATAGGTGCGAGATGCAACAAATTTCCATCTCAGAATTATTAGAGCAAAGACCTGTTATTCACAAAATCCAGTTTGATTTAAAAGAACAACGTAAACAGACCATTCATGACAAAATAGTCCTAGAAGATCTGACACGGTCCCGTTTAAAAATTGCCATCGTTACCGAAACCTGGCCTCCTGAAATCAATGGTGTTGCCCATGCTTTATTGCAACTTTGTAAAGGATTGCAAAAACAGGGACATAAGATTTTATTAATACGTCCAGAACAACGACAAGCCTGTAACGATTTTAAACCACATAGTGAATGTCTGGTTAAAGCGCATTGCCTTCCTAAATATAGCAATTTGCAGTTTGGTAGACCGCAATTTCTAAAAATCCATCAAGCTGTTGAAATTTTTACACCTGATATTATTCACATTGTGACCGAAGGCCCTTTGGGTCTGGTAGCTCAACAGCTTGCAAAATTCCATAAAATTCCAGTCTCTAGCGGTTTCCACTCATCATTTCAGGAATTTAGTCGGTTTTTTGATTTGGCTTTTTTACTGAAGCCAATTCAAGGCTATTTAAAGTGGTTTCATAATAATACTGATTTGACCTGTGTTCCGAGTCGAGGCACGGCTCAAGCCTTAAATCAGTTTGGTGTGACTTGTCCCTTGGCAGTTGTGGGCAGAGGCGTCGATCCAGATACATTTTCACCAAAGTGGCGATCACCAGATTTGCGCTATGCTTGGGGAGTTTCAAACGAGACCCGGGTGATGTTGTATGTCGGACGGCTTTCTCCTGAAAAGGAAATTGACGTGCTGATCAAAACCTATTTTGTGCTGCGCCAAGTTCGTCAGCAAGATATACGTTTGGTGGTGGTTGGAGATGGGCCGGATCGCACTCGACTGCAACAACTGAATCAGGATGGCAGTATTGTTTTTACCGGTAGCTTGACAGGAGAAAAACTGTCAGCGGCGTATGCCAGTGCAGATGTCTTCTGTTTTGCCAGTCAGGTTGAAACCTTTGGAAATGTGGTATTGGAAGCGATGGCCAGTGGCTTGCCAGTGATTGCTTATGATTATGCTTGTGCAAACTTGCATGTGCAGCATGGTGAAACGGGATGGTTGAGTAGACTTGGACATCAGCAGGGGTTGATCCAGCAGATGCTCGGATTGCCTGATCAGCAAAAATTGCAGCAGATGGGTGCGCAAGCACGTAAAAAAGCCGAAAAAGTAGGCTGGCAATATCCGGTCCGGCAATTTGAACAGGCACTGTATTCACTGGTACAGCATCAGGAATACAGGATATAAAACAAGAAAGGAGCACCAGTGTGAAACTCCAGAATGTAAAGATTAAATTTTTAGAAATCGATTTGAAAGGCTGTGTTTATCTGAATCATTTTTCGCATTCAGTCCGTATTGCCACTTTTTTTAAAATGATTAGCCGCTTAGGAAATGGTGCATTTTGGTATTTCATGCTGATACTGGTTTGGATCATGCAAGGCTTGATCTATACCGTGCAGATTGTTTATCTGATTTTGGGAAGTACTATAGGTACTATGATTTACAAGGTGCTTAAAATCAAAACTGTACGACCACGTCCTTATCAGGTACATCAAGTGATCCGTTTGGGTGAGCATCCACTGGATCATTTCAGTTTTCCTTCCGGGCATACCTTGCATGCCGTGATGGCAACCACCGTTTTAGGTTATGTCGCACCTTTATTACTGATGCTGATGTTGCCTTTTACGGTTCTGGTCGCAGTGTCCCGAATGGTGCTGGGATTGCATTATCCAAGTGATGTGGCAGTTGGCGCAATTCTGGGTGGCATGATGGCAATTGCCATTGTCCTGACCGCGCCTTATCTGAATATTGTGCTGTAAAAATAAGTGAAAGCCGGAGCAAAGGCTCGCAGATTTTCACAGATTTGTTAAAGTACAGCATCAAAGCAATTATGGTGAGAAATAGAGATGGGTTTACGTTGGACTGACACGCTCGATATCGCGATTGAACTCTATGAAGCGCATCCAGATGTGGACCCGCAGTGGATTCGTTTTACTGATTTACATGCCTGGGTGTGTGCTTTGCCTGAGTTTGAAGATGATCCAACCAAGTCGACTGAAGGTTTGCTTGAAGCCATTCAAATGGCATGGATTGACGAGGCACGCTAAGGCCTCATCTTAAAAAAGCATTTTTTTACAGATGAAAAGCAGAAAAATGCGCATTATCTCGGTATAATGCGCCAAATTTTCATGTCAACAATTGACTTAAGGAGCCTATCATGGCTATCGAACGTACTTTATCTATCGTTAAACCAGACGCAGTTGCTAAAAACCACATCGGCGACATCTTTGCTCGTTTCGAGAAAGCTGGTCTTCAAATTGTTGCAACTAAAATGAAACATTTGACTCAAGCTGAAGCTGAAGGCTTCTATGCTGAGCACAAAGAACGTGGTTTCTTTGCTGACCTAGTTGCATTTATGACTTCTGGTCCAGTTGTTGTTTCAGTTCTTGAAGGCGAAAACGCTGTTCTTGCTCACCGTGACATCCTTGGTGCGACGAATCCTAAAGAAGCTGCTCCTGGTACTATCCGTGCAGATTTCGCTGTAAGCATCGATGAAAACGCTGCTCACGGTTCTGACTCTGTAGCATCTGCTGATCGTGAAGTTAACTACTTCTTCGCTCAAACTGAGATTGCTCCACGTACTCGTTAATTCGCAGTATTCAAGCCAGATAAGTGTTATTATACTTATCTGGTTTTTTTATTCTCTGAATAATTCTTTGCTCACATATTGAGCTTCTCCTTTCATCTTTAGACATGGTTTAGGTAATACACATGAGTACTGAAGCAGTCGCTGTATCAGCAGTTTCTGAGCCACAGCAACACACTCCATCCGCTCCAGCACAGGCAAATACTGTCGAGAAAGTGAATTTACTTGGCATGTCACGTCCGCAAATGGAAAAATTCTTTGAGGACATGGGTGAGAAGAAGTTTCGTGCCGGGCAGGTGATGAAATGGATTCACCAATTTTTTGTGACTGATTTTGCTGAAATGACCAATATTTCAGGGAAGCTGCGTGAAAAACTGGAAAAAATTTGTGAAATTAAAGCACCGGAAGTGGTGCATAAAAACTATTCCAAAGATGGAACTCGTAAATGGGTATTCCGTGTTGGCGACGGTGAAGGTTCCCTCGTCGAAACGGTACTGATTCCGGCACAACATCGTAGTGGTTTACGCCGTACCTTATGTATTTCTTCTCAAGTGGGCTGTGCACTGGACTGTTCATTCTGTTCGACAGGTAAACAGGGTTTTCAGCGCGATTTGACCCAGGCAGAAATTATCGGTCAGCTCTGGATGGCGAACTATTCCTATATGGAAGACGTGCCTGTACTTGAGCGTGAACGTTCAGTCACGAACGTGGTGATGATGGGCATGGGCGAGCCATTGCTCAACTACGATGCAGTATTGAATTCAATGCGCATTATGCTGGATGACTTTGCATACGGCATGTCAAAACGTCGTGTGACTTTATCGACTTCTGGTGTAGTGCCGAAAATCGATCAGATGGTCAAAGATATTGACGTGGCGCTAGCTATTTCATTGCATGCGCCAAATGATGAACTGCGTAACGAGCTGGTGCCGATCAATAAAAAATATCCGCTTGAGCAGCTGATTGCTGCATGTCAGCGTTACATTGCCAAAGACGGGAATGAAAGTTCACGTAAACATGTGACGATTGAATATGTGATGTTAGATGGCGTGAATGACCATCCTGAACATGCTCAGCAAATGATTAAGCTATTGAAGAATTTGCCAAGCAAGATTAATTTGATTCCTTTTAATCCGTTCCCGCATGCGCCATATGGCCGCTCAAGCCGCAACCGGATTATTTCTTTCCAAAAAACTTTGTCTGATGCCGGTTTTGTGTGTACGATTCGTCAGACACGCGGTGATGACATTGATGCCGCGTGCGGACAGTTAGTCGGACAAGTTGCTGACCGCACCCGTCGTGCGGAACAGTGGAAAAAGAAAATTGCGCAATCGAATGAGATCATGCGCTCACAAGGATAATAAGAGGTCGCCAGTTGAGAAATCTAACATCTAAGTTTGCTTTGATTTCAACAGTATGTGTGTCTTTGGTTTTAGTCGCGTGTCAGACGCCAGATCTGGGTCAGAAAGACCCTGAAAAGGCCACCAAAGTCCGTACCCAATTGGCGGTAGAATATTTGAGAACAGGTGACCTGGATGCAGCTAAACGTGCGCTGGATCAGGCACTTGAAAGCAGTCCGCGTGATTCTCAAGCGAATATGATGATGGGCGTGCTATTGCAGCAGGAAGGTAGCAAGCTTAATCTCGAAAAAGCAGATCATTATTTCAAGCGTGCGATTTCGGCAGATCCGAAAAATGCACAGGCGCGAAATAATTACGGCACTTATTTATATCAGCTTGAACGCTATAATGATGCGATCGAGCAGTTTCAAATTGCTGGTGCCACGTTGGGTTATGATCAGCGATTCCGTGCATTGGAAAATATGGGGCGGATTTACCTGAAACTGGGTGATACAGCAAATGCTGAAAAATCATTCAAACAGGCGCTGCAAGCCAATCGCGATTCTTATATTTCAATGTTAGAGTTGGCAGAAATATTTTATTTGAACCAGCAGTTCCCGGCGGCGACACAAATGTATCAACAGTTTGTGCGTGGTGTGGGACAGAAAAATCAGGGTGCCCGTGCGCTCTGGGTCGGCATTCGCACTGCGCGTGCCGGGGGTGATCAGTTGGGTATGCAGGTATTGGTCAACCAGTTACGTGCACTTTTTCCTGAAAGCCAGGAATACCAACGTTATTTGCAATTACAGTACAGTACTGAGGCCGTATGGAAGTAAATCCTAATTCACCATCGAATCATTCGAGCGTAGCTCCAAATGCGTTAGGAAATATTCAACGTCCGGGCGAGTACTTGCGCCAGATTCGTATCAATCAGCAGCGCAATCTGGAAGATGTAGCGAAAGAGCTGAACATCCCGGTCAAAACCCTGACTGCACTGGAACAGGACGAATATAAGTCTTTACCTGAAGCAACCTTTATCAAAGGTTATTACCGGACTTATGCCAAATTTCTGGGTGTAGATGCGTCTAGTATTATTCAGCGTTTTGATGAAATTTATACCAATGATACCGGGCTGCTGCCGAACCATGCCCTGAACAATTCTCCTATTAAAATTATGGGGAAATTGCCAGGGTCTAAGCGGGACCGCAATCGTAAGTGGTTAAAGCGCATTTTTATTACGCTGGTATTGCTGCTGATTTTGGGTGCACTGTTTGCCATGATTCAGAACTGGTCAAGTAGTAATTCACAAAATAGCAGTGAAGTCTCTGGAGTAGGCGCTTCTAATGTCGAGATTCTGAATCTGGATACAGGTGCCGCACTTTCCGGTGATCAGCTGAAACTTGATTTTAACCGTCCGACTTCGGTGCATATTGTCGACTCGGCGGGTAATGTTCTGGCAACTGGCCGTCAGGCATCGAGCTTGCAGCTGAATGGTGAAGCCCCATTCCAGATTCGTCTGGATGATGCATCGGCTGTATCACTCAGTTTAAATAATGAAAATATTTCATTGTCACCCTACACTGTGAACGGAAAAGCAGAATTCCGTTTATCACCTTAACAGATCAAGAGTAGAGCAGAACGATGATCGTAAATCCAATTAAACGTCGTCCAACACGTAAAATTCGTGTGGGTTCAGTTTATGTGGGTGGTGATGCACCAATCAGTATCCAGTCGATGACTAATACTGAAACCTGTGATGTAGCAGCTACGGTTGCACAGATTCAGCGCTGTGTAGATGCCGGTGCAGACATCATGCGGGTTTCTGTACCTACCATGGAAGCCGCGGCGGCATTTGGTGAAATTCGCAAGCAGGTCAATGTACCTTTGGTCGCCGATATTCACTTCGATTATAAAATTGCTTTGGCAGTTGCGGATTTGGGTGCAGATTGTCTGCGGATTAACCCGGGCAATATCGGTTCTGAAGCGAAAATTCGTGAAGTTGTGGCCGCAGCACGTCATAACGACATTTCCATGCGGATCGGTGTCAATGCCGGCTCCCTGGAAAAAGATATTCAAAAGAAATATGGCGAGCCGACTGGTCAAGCACTGCTTGAATCTGCAATGCGTCATATCGATATTCTAGACCGTCTGGATTTCCAGGAATTTAAAATTTCAGTCAAAGCATCGAATGTGTTTCTGACCATGGATGCGTATCGTTTGCTGTCACAGCAAATTGATAATCCGCTCCATCTGGGTGTCACAGAAGCAGGTATTTACCGTACCGGTTCGGTTAAATCTGCGATCGCTTTGGGTGGCCTGCTGATGGAAGGCATCGGGGATACCATGCGTATTTCCTTAGCTGCCGAGCCTGAAGAAGAAATTAAAATTGGTTTTGATATTCTGAAATCGCTGGGTCTGCGCTCCAACGGGATTAACTTCATTGCCTGCCCAAGCTGTTCACGTCAGGAATTTAATGTGATTTCGGTGATGCAGCAACTTGAAGAGCGTTTAGAAGATATTCGTACTCCAATGGATGTGTCCGTGATCGGGTGTAAGGTGAATGGGCCGGGCGAAGCCAAAGAAGCGGATATTGGTGTTGTAGGTGCAGCACCACGTTCACTAGTATACCGTAATGGTGAAAAGAGCCATTTAATTGACACGAATCAATTGGTTGATGAAATCGAAACCATGGTTCGTCAACGTGTTACCGAGCTTGAAGAAGCTAAATCTAAAGAAATTATTCGTACAAGTTTTCCTGAGTAGATCATGAGTTCAATCGTCGCAATCAAAGGTTTTAATGACATTCTCCCAACGCAAACCCCAGCTTGGAGACGTCTTGAACAGCATCTATCCGGTTTGATGGATGCCTATGGCTATCAACAAATTCGTTTGCCTATCGTAGAACAGACTAATTTGTTTAAACGTTCGATCGGTGATGCAACCGATATCGTTGAAAAAGAGATGTATACCTTCCTCGACAAGGGTAATCCACCTGAGTCTTTGACACTACGTCCTGAAGGAACGGCAGGTTGTGTACGTGCCATGCTGGAGCATAACCTGCTGCGTGGTGCGACGCCTCGTGTTTGGTATATCGGACCCATGTTCCGTTATGAAAAACCGCAAAAAGGCCGTTACCGTCAGTTCCACCAGTTTGGTGTAGAAACTTTTGGTGTGGCGACTCCGGACATGGATGCAGAACTGATCCTGATGACAGCACGTCTGTGGAAACGTATGGGTGTGGCAGACAAGGTTCAGCTTGAGTTAAATACACTCGGTGAGTCGGATGAGCGTGCAGCCTATCGTGCGGCGCTGGTTGAGTTTTTAGAGTCGCATAAAGCTGATCTGGATGAAGATTCTCAGCGCCGTCTGACCACGAATCCACTGCGTATTCTGGATTCTAAAGATGCCAAGACACAAAACATCCTGGAAAATGCACCGAAACTTCATGATTTTATGGGTGAAGAAACGCTGGCGCATTTTGCCCAGTTACAGCAGTATTTGACTGATGCAGGCGTGAGCTTCGTGATCAATCAAAAACTGGTACGCGGTCTGGACTATTACAACAAAACTGTTTTTGAATGGACCACAACCCATTTGGGTTCACAAGGTACAGTTTGTGCCGGTGGCCGTTATGACGGTCTAGTGGGTCAACTCAAAGGAAAAGCAGATCAGTCTGTCCCTGCGGTTGGTTTTGCGATGGGTATCGAGCGTTTATTGCTTCTGCTGGAACAGGTTGAAGACAATACCCCGACACGTGATTGTGAAGTATTCTTGGTGGCTGAGCCCGCTTCTCAAGGTAAAGCTTTGGTCATTGCGGAGCAGATTCGTGATCAGCTTGAAGCAGCAGGCAGTCAGGTTCGACTGAAAGTAGGCTCACAAGGTTCAATGAAATCGCAAATGAAAAAGGCCGATCAAGCCGGTGCTTTTTATGCGGCGATTTTGGGTGAGCGTGAACTGGAAGCTCAGGCGTTTACTGTGAAAGAGCTGGCAACCGCAGAGCAATCGAATGTACCATTTACGGACTTCGTTGCATTTTTTAGTACTAAAATTTCTTCAAAATAATCGATAAAACATTAGGAAAAGGGTAATCTCATGAGCGCAATGAGTGGTGATGAACAGTTTGAAAGCTTAAAATCCTTTACGAAGAAATATGGTTCTTCGATGATTACCGGGATTTTAATTGCGCTGATTGCCTTTTTTGGATGGGAATATTGGCAGAAGAAAAACCTGGCAGAGTCGCAAATGCACACTGCCAAGGTTCAGCAGTTGATGGATGATGCACAGGCATCGAAAGGTGATGGTTTTGCCAAGTTGTCTGAAGCAGCGGACAAGATTGTCAAGGAAGCACCTGATTCAGCACAGGCGATTCAGACCCAGCTGATGATGGCGAAATTGGCTTATGAAAAAGAAGATTATGCTGCGGCCGAGAAAGCGCTACAGAAAGTTGAAAACTCGAAAGTAGACGATAAAGGTCTGGTTCAGGTCGTCAAACTTCGTCTGGCTTATGCACAACTGGCACAGAAAAAATATGATGCTGCATTGAAAACTTTAGAAGCGGTTACTGAGCCTGCATTTAAAGCAACTGCCGATGAAGCACGTGGCGATATCTATGTTGCCAAAAATGATATTGAAAATGCTAAAAAAGTATATCAAAGTGCATGGGATGCTTTGATTGAACGTAAAGAAGAACGTCAGATTTTACAAATTAAGCTCGAAAGCGTAGGCGTATTGGTCGATGATCCGGAAATCGAACGCCCAATTATAGAAACACAAGCGGAAGAAGCTGAATGAATAGAAAATACAAAATTACCTGTGCCTTGACTGTTTTAACGCTTGCATTGGCTGGCTGTGCGGGTAAAACCAATAAAGTTCCAGAAGTAAAACCGAATCCACTTCCAAAACTGACTCAAGCCAAAACCCTGGTCCCTGTATTTTCCACCAGTGTGGCTTCGACAGATGCTGCTGATCCGTTGCGTTTACGTCTGGATGCAGATAATGGTGTGGTCTTTGCAATTGATCCGAAAGGCGAAGTGTCTGCATTTAAAGGCAAACAGCGTCTGTGGCAGAAAAAAGTCAGCAAAGACAATTTAAGTTCTGGTGTTGAAGCTGCTGAAGGTCTTGTTGTCGTGGGTAACCAGAAAGGTCAGCTGTTTGCGCTGGATCAGCAAACCGGCGAGCAAAAATGGACTGCGCAATTGACGGGTGCTTTACTGGCACCTTCATTAATTCATGCTGGTCGTGTCATTAGCGTGAGCAATGACGGCACAGTATATGCGCATGAAATTGCGACGGGTGCGCAAGTTTGGACTTATAACTTACCTAATGTACAATTCAGCCTGCGTGGCATGGCTGCACCTGTTGCATTAGATGCTCGTAATGTACTGATTGCATCTTCCAATGCTTATATCTATGCACTGGATGCCTTAAGCGGTGTGCCAAAATTACAGCGTCGTGTCGCAGTGTCGGATGGGCGTTCTGATATCCAGCGTCTGGTTGATATTGACGGGGAACCGGTCGTTGCAGGCCAGTTTGTGGTGACCACCAGTTATCAAGGTCAGGTGACTGTGCTGGATTTAGCTTCACAACAGGTGGTCTGGAGTGAAGATGCCAGCAGTATCCAGCGTCCAGAAGTTGTGGGCAATGGTGTATTTGTGGCGCAAACCGATGGCAAAATCAAAGCCTTTGAAATTACCTCGGGTCAACCGCTTTGGGAAAATGACCAGTTGCTGAATCGCAAGTTAAGTAATCCGGTGATGCTAGGTACTGATCTTGTAGTCGGCGATCTGGATGGTGTCTTGCACCTGATTGATCCGCGTACCGGACAGATTACTGGTCGTTCGAAAACCTCTGGGGAAGTGCGTAGCTTACGAGTCATCGACAACCAGCTTTATGTTTCTACACGCAAGGGCGCATTAAGCATTTGGCAGAACCGTTAATTTTAACGAGCCTTATGCTAAACTAGCCACAACCGTATTTTTGTGAACGCGGGGTGATTGAAAAATCAATGCCCCGTGTTTTTATTTAGGGTATTTACCCCTTATATCTTCCTATGCTTTCTGATGTTCAGGCCACTTTGACGCCTGATATTAAATAAAGGTTACTCTATGAAACCCGTAATTGCGCTCATTGGTCGTCCGAACGTCGGAAAATCGACGCTGTTCAACCAGATTACCAAGAGCCGTGACGCATTGGTGGCAGACTTTGCAGGTCTGACACGCGACCGTAAATATGGCGATGCTACCTATCAAAATAAATCCTTTATTGTGGTCGATACCGGCGGTATTGGTGAAAATGAAGGTGGTATTGATTCATATATGGCAGAGCAATCCAAAACTGCCATTCATGAAGCTGACATCATCATTTTTGTGGTTGATGCGCGTGCCGGACTGCTGGCTTCTGATGAACAGATTGCCCGTGAATTGCGTACTTTAGGCAAAAAAGTCTTTCTGGTTGCCAACAAAGTTGATGGCGTACATGCTGAAGCTGCCCTGGTTGAATTCTACAAACTGGGTATGGGCGAGCCGCTACAAGTGGCAGCCAGCCATGGTCGTGGTGTTCAGCAGATGCTGGAAGATGTACTTGCTGATGTACCGGAAGATGAAAATCCGGAAGAGCATGACAAAAACACGGGTCTGCGTTTAGCGATTATTGGTCGTCCGAACGTCGGTAAGTCAACGCTGGTGAACCGTTTGCTCGGTGAAGAGCGTGTGGTGGCATTTGACCAGCCGGGTACAACACGTGACTCGATTTATATTCCATTCGAGCGTGATGGCCGTCAATACACCCTGATTGATACTGCAGGGGTGCGCCGTAAAGGTAAAGTTGATGAAATGATTGAGAAATTCTCGATTGTTAAAACTTTACAGGCAATGAAAGATGCCAACGTAATTGTTGTTGTGGTTGATGCGCGTGATGGTATTGTTGAGCAAGATTTGCATTTGATTGGCTATGCGCTTGAAGCGGGTCGTGCCATGGTCATTGCAGTCAACAAATGGGATAACATGACTGAATATGATCGTAAGCAATGTAAGCTCGATGTAGAGCGTCGCTTCGATTTTATTCCATGGGCCAAAGTACATTTGATTTCTGCATTGCATGGAACGGGTGTGGGCGATCTTTATCCATCGATTCACCGTGCTTATGATTCATCTCGTTTGAAAGTGTCACCAGCAAAAATCACCCAGATTTTAAATGATGCGACAGATGCCCACCAACCGCCTATGGTTCAGGGTCGTCGTATTAAAATGCGTTATGCACACATGGGTGGACAAAATCCGCCAACGATCGTGATTCACGGAAACAAGGTGGATAAAACTCCTGCGGATTATCGTCGTTACCTGGAAAACGTGTTCCGTAAAGTGTACAAGCTTGAAGGTACACCGATTAAAATCGAGTTTAAAACTTCTGAAAACCCGTTTGAAGGCCGTAAGTCTCAAGTGGATGAGCGTGCAGCTGCGCGTAAACGTCGTTATGTACAGAAGTTCAAGAAAGCCGAGAAGAAATTTAAACGTTAATTCTATAGTTTAAATTTTTCGGATAAAAAGCCTGCGTAAAGCAGGCTTTTTGTTTTGATAAAATAATGAATTTCTCTCCCAATAAAAGTGTAAATTCTTTTACACTCCCATTAGTTTATGTCTTTTTGAATGGATTCACGTGGCCCGGCTGATTCAAATACATCTGCATCAACTCTCTAATCTGACTTATGATCAATTGTCAGACCGCAAAACCCAGGTTGCCGAACGGAAACGCGAAGTGGCGTTTTTGCGCAATCAGCTTTTATCCCAATCTTTTGAATTGCCAGTTAGCGATCAACAGGTGGTACGGACGAATTTTGGCAAGCCTTATTTAAATGACTATCCGGATTTCAGTTTTAATCATAGTCATAGTCAAAATTTCTACGCTCTGGCAACGAGCAAGCAAGTTCAGAACTTAGGAATTGATATTGAAGAACTGAGTCGTAAAGTCCGTTTTGAAGCCTTGGCACAACATGCCTTTCATCCCGAAGAACTCAAAACTTGGCAAACACTGGCTTATGACCCTGAATACTGGTTCAAGGTCTGGACCACCAAAGAGGCCGTGTTAAAGGCATCAGGCTTGGGAATCCGGATCAACCTCAATGAACTCAATACCAATATCCATCCTGAGCAAAATGGCGGGCGCTGCGAACATCCAGAGATTGGCGTCTATGCCTATCAAAATTATACGCTTGCTGGCTGCATGCTCACCGTGGCCTGGCAAAGTGAGCATTCCTGCAAAGGGTTGAGATTTCCCGTGATTCAGCTTCATCAAACTGTCTAAATAGAATGAATTCCAATATTTTTTATTTTCTGGAAATGAGCAGATTACTCAGCCGATTCACAAATTGTGGACTCATCCGCGATAAATGAAATAAAAACTGGCTTTTGAATCCGACAGGATGATGGGTGGCTTGCCAGATGGAATCTTTGAGTTCTGCCAGTTTAAGAATATCTTGTGCAACATCTTCTGCTTTTAAATGCACGCCCATCTTTTTGATGCTTTCTGCCTGCATATCTTTGACCATGGCGGTACTGACGAAAAGCGGCATAACATCCAAGACTCGAATCCCATAGGGTTGCCATTCAATATCCAGACTTTCAGTCAGGCCACGCACTGCAAACTTGCTGGTGGAATAACTGCTTAAATCGGCCTGGCCATAAATCGCCGAAGCGGAAGATAGATTAATGATGCGGGCAAATGAAGATTCTTTTAAATAAGGGAAAGCGGCATGACAGCCGTTCATGACCCCTTTGACATTAATATCCAGAGTCCGGTGATGTGCATCAATAGTAGTATCTTCAAAAGGCCCTGAATATAGGATCCCGGCATTATTGACCAGAATATTGATTTCACCTGCCCAAGCTGAAAATTCGGCTAAAGCTGTTTCCCAAGAAGCATAGTCAGCTACATCGAGAAAACCGGCTTTGGCATGTTCGCCCAGTTGCTGGGCCAGTTGTTCTGCCTGTTCCACCTGAACATCATAAATGCCCACCTTGTAGCCGTGCTGGTAAAATAGGGTGGCCGTCGCGGCACCAATTCCTTGTGCTGCACCACTAATCAATATACTGTGCATGCGCCTGATCTCCTTATTGTCTTTTTTTTGAGCATAACAAGAAACTGGCAGATTGACGCGACTATTTGGTAAAAAAGAGGTTTTTGAATATGGAACAACTACTCAAGGTCATGCGTGAATTACGTGAAAAATGTCCATGGGATCAGCAGCAGACCCCCGAATCTCTGACCAAATATGCGATTGAGGAAGCTTATGAAGTCGAAGCAGCAGTCCGCTCTGGAAAAGTCGACGATGTCCGCGATGAGCTAGGTGATTTGCTGCTACAGGTGGTGTTCCAGTCGCAAATGTATAGCGAGCAGGGGGCTTTCGATTTTCAGGATGTGGTGCAGGCCATTACCGATAAACTGGTTCGCCGTCATCCGCATGTATTTCAGGCGGAACAGTTTGCGCAGCTCAGCCCAGAAGATGTGTCTGAGTTATGGAAAGAAATCAAACAGCAAGAAAAGCAGGGTAAGCCGCGTTCACGCCTGGATCAGATTAAACATGCACCGGCTTTGGTACAGGCCGATGAAATTCAAAAAAATGTCGCCAAAATTGGTTTTGATTTTCCGGACATGGCGGGTGCTTATGCCAAGCTGGAAGAAGAGCTGGCTGAATTAAAAGAAGCGTTAGCTGAAGAAAATTCCGATGAAATACAGGAAGAATTTGGCGACTGCTTATTTTCTCTGGTGAATGTTGGTCGTAAACTTGGCATTTCCAGCGAGATGGCATTATTGGGGACGATCCATAAATTCCGGACCCGCTTTGCCTTGATGGAAGATCAGGCACAATTACAACAATTAGACTTGGAAAAACTGTCACTGGCTGAACTTGATCAGCTCTGGGAACAGGCTAAATTAGAATTAAAACAAAGAGCAGCACATGAAAAAAATACCTTATCGAATCGGTCCGACGTGGATTAACTTTCTTCTGAGTTGCTGGCTGGGCTTTATTTCTATCGGAACTGCGCATGCGACTGCGACCGATTATATGGAATGGAAGACCCAGCAACAACAACACGACGCCCGCCTGAAGAAAAAAGCTGCCGCTACGGCTTCATCAGAAAGCAATCACTATCTGGCGAAGCCTACATTATCGACATCTTCTGCCGCTGATAAAATCAGTTTGAATAATGCAACAGTGGAGCAATTACAGCAGCTAAATGGTATTGGTCAAAAGAAGGCCGAGGCGATTATTGAGCATCGGCAAAAAAACGGTAAATTCAAAAGCATTGAAGAGATCCAGCTGGTCAAAGGGATTGGGCCGGCATTATTTACCAAAAACAAGGCCAAACTGGCCTTGTAAGGCGACAGTATGGATCATGACTAGCTGATTGATTTGACTCGCAGGATTGACATAATCAAATTGCCCTTTAGTCGTGTAAGCGATATGATTAGCGTCATCTTAGAATTTTACGTTCAGACGTAGGAGACAGCGTCTTTTGCAAACTTTGCGCGCGTCAAAATGTGGTTTATCAACCGCTCAATTACCTTCTTATATTCTCGATGTGATTGATGCCTTAAACAAGGCAGGCTATGAAGCTTATATCGTGGGTGGTGGTGTTCGAGATCTGATGTTAGGTTTGAATCCTAAAGATTTCGATGCAGTTACCAATGCAACCCCGGCTCAGGTCAAGGAAGTTTTCGGACGACGTTGTCGGATTATCGGACGACGTTTCGAACTGGCGCATGTCTATTCAGGGCGGGAACTGGTTGAAGTGGCAACCTTCCGTGCCCCACCAAAAAAAGCAGTGACCTCGGCCGCGGGGATGATTCTGCGTGACAACAATTGGGGCAGCATCGAGCAGGATTTTGCCCGTCGTGATTTTTCCATCAATGCAATGTACTACCAGCCGCGTAAAGGTATTGTGCTGGATTTCTGTAATGCAGTGGATGATATCCACAGCAAAACCTTACGCTTACTTGGTGATCCGGCTTTAAGATTTGAAGAAGATCCGGTGCGGATGCTGCGAACCTTACGTTTTGCCGCCAAGCTGAACTTTAATATTGATGAAGCGATTCTGGATGTCTTTACGCCGGAAATGACCCAGTTGCTGCGTGATGTTTCTCCACATCGACTTTATGATGAATCACAGAAGCTGTTCACCATGGGACACCTGAATCGTGTCTTGCCCATGCTGATCGATTTCGGGATCTGGCAGCAGTTATTTGCAGATATCAAGCCTGAAATTACGCCGTTTATGGAACGTGCTGCGAAAAATACCGATCAGCGTATTTTGATTGGCAAGACCATCAACCCGGCATTTTTCTATGCGGTATTGTTATGGCAGCCATTCCTCGAGCGTTGTGAATTCTATCTGAATAAAGGTGTGGTAGCGGCCGAAGCCCGTGCCCAAGCCGGTCTCGACGTATTAAAACGTCAGGCAACCCGCACTATTATTCCACGCTTTGCGGAAACTTTTATTCGTGAAGTTTGGGAAATGCAGACCCGTTTGCTGAATCCAAAACCACAGCAAATTGAGGCCTTGTCCAGTCATGCGCGTTTCCGTGCCGGCTTTGACTTTTTGCTGCTGCGTGAAAAATCAGGCGATGCAACTGCCCAAGGCATGGGCAGCTGGTGGGATGCTTACCAGCAAATGAGCGGTGACGAGAAAGAACGGGCCATTAGCCAGTATAACCGTCAGCGTGCCAAGAGCCGTCGCAAGGCGAGTCAAGAAGAACATCTGGACCAGAAACTGACCCAACAGCAAGATCTTGCCGAGATTGAGCCGTTAGTGAATGAACCTGAACCACGCAATCGTCGGGTGCGTAAAGCCAAGTTTGAAGACAAGGCGAAACCTCTGTCGCATGTGGCAGCCAGTGCCAGCGGTGAAATTGGCGCAGATCATCCGATTATGAAACGTCAGCGGGTAAAACGTGATCTGAGCCAAGTGGTATTTGGACCAACACAATGATCGTGACATATATTGGCCTGGGCAGTAACCTGGGCGATTCACGCCAGATTCTGGCAGAAGCTGTACAGAAACTGGCGACCTTGGGGCAGGTGAAAACTTCGCATCTGTATCAAAGTCCACCGATGGGGCCACAGGATCAGCCGAACTATCTGAATGCAGTGGTGCAGTTAAATACCGATCTGGCTGCTTTAAGCTTGCTGGATCGTTTGCAAGCCTTTGAGCAGGACGCAGGTCGGGTACGTTTGCGGCATTGGGGCGAACGTACACTGGATCTAGACTTACTAATCTACGGCAATGAGCAGATTCAAAATGAACGCTTAACTGTGCCGCATGTTGGAGTATTAGAGCGTGATTTTGTCCTGATTCCACTTCTGGATATTGATCCTGAAATGCAGGTTCATGGACATAGATTAAAAGACCTGGACATCGTCAAACAATCGACCCTCGCGGTACTCGATGACAGCAACTGGGCAAATATTTAATTTTTAAGTGATGGTAGTTTCGACAGAACTTTCAAGCATAGAGGAACATTTTCATGGTCAGTCTGAGTGATTTAAGACGCTTTAAAGCAGATGGACGCAAATTTTCATGTCTGACTTGCTATGATGCCAGTATGGCCAAAGCCATGGAAATTGCCGAAGTGGACAGCATTTTAATTGGCGATTCTCTGGGAATGTCAATTCAGGGGCGTGATTCGACTTTGCCGGTCACGGTTGCAGATATGGCTTATCATACTGCTGCGGTACGCCGTGGTAACCAGCATGCCTTTATCATGACTGACTTGCCATTTATGAGCTATGCCACCTTGACTGATGCCTTACAAAGCTCGAAAACCGTGATGCAGGCCGGCGCGCAAATGGTGAAAATGGAAGGTGGTGCATGGCTGGCAGATACCGTGCAAGTGCTGACCCGTAACGGTATTCCGGTGTGTGTGCATTTGGGTCTTACTCCGCAGTCGGTACATGTCTTTGGCGGTTATAAGCTGCAAGCCCGTACTCGTGAAGCGGCCGATCAGCTGATTGCGGACTGTAAGGCAGTGGTAGAGGCGGGAGCTGCACTATTGCTACTTGAGTGCGTACCGGCACAGCTTGGCCAGGAAATCACAGAACTGTTTCCGCAGATTCCGGTCATTGGCATTGGCGCGGGCGCAGCCACAGACGGCCAGGTGCTGGTGGTTCAGGATATGCTCGGTTTGACCTTTGGCCACACTGCAAAATTTGTACGTAATTTTATGCAAGAACAATCGGGTGCGACAGCCATTCTGGATGCTTTTAAAGCGTATCATGCTGCAGTTTTAGATGGATCTTTCCCGGCACCAGAACAAACTTTTCAGGTTGAATTGTAAGATGAAAACAGAAACCACCATTCAGGGCTTAGCGGCATCATTAAATCCGGCGCGTACCAATCGCAAGATTATCGGTTTTGTACCAACCATGGGTAATCTGCATCAAGGACATTTAAACTTGGTGCGTGAAGCGCGTAAGTTGTGTGATGTGGTGGTGGTCAGTATCTTTGTCAATCCGATCCAGTTTGGGCCAAATGAAGATTTTGACAGCTATCCGCGTACGCTTGAGCAGGACCAGCAGCTTTTGGCAGAAGTTGGTTGTGACATCGTGTTTGCGCCGACGGTTGAACAAATGTATGGTAAAAAACCGCGTCTGACCAATATCAGTGTTTCTGACATTACTAATGATTTATGTGGTTTGCAGCGTCCCGGCCATTTTGATGGCGTGGCGGTGGTGGTCACTAAATTGTTTAACATCGTACAGCCGAATTACGCCTTCTTTGGCCAGAAAGATTATCAGCAATTGGCGGTCATTCGTCAGTTTGTACAAGACCTGAATATTCCACTGGAAGTGATTGGTGTGCCGATTGCCCGTGCAGAAGACGGCTTGGCTTTAAGTTCGCGCAATGGTTATTTAAGTGAAGAGCATCGTGCAATCGCACCGGTCATTTATCAAAGCTTGCAAAAGGCTGAACAGCAATTACATGCAGGCGTGGAGCTGGAAACGGTATTGGCAGAGATTCGCCAGACTTTAACCGATGCCGGGTTTGTGGTGGATTATGTTGAAGCCCGCACTCCAGAATTACAAAAAATTCATACGTTTAATCAAGATCTTGTGTTATTTATAGCTGCAAAGCTGGGGAATACACGTCTGATCGACAACCTGCAGGTTAAATACACTGCCGGCTAAGATGAAAGGGTAACATGCATGAAGCGCATTTTAATTGTCACAGGACAATCTGGTTCGGGGAAATCATCTGCATTACAGGTGCTTGAAGATCTGGGGTATTACTGTATTGATAATTTGCCTTTGGCATTGCTTCCCGAAATCGTGGCAAAACTGGACAGTGAAAATAATCTGGAACAGTTGGCGCTGGGCGTCGATGTACGTAGCACGCGGGCGGATTTACAAGAATTTGATCATGTATTTGAACAGCTGCAACAGCATGGTTCGGTTGATATTATCTATTTGACCACGCAGGATCAGGAGCTGATTGCCCGCTTTAGTGCTTCGCGTCGACCGCATCCTTTAGCTTCACGCTTTAAAAGCTTGAATCAGTGCATTCAGGAAGAAAAAATCCTGTTGATGCCGATTCAGTTGCGTTCTACAGTTCATATCGATACTACCGATAAAAGCGTACATGACCTGAAACATACCTTATTGTCCAAGCTGGGACAGGCCGATAACCTGATCCTGATTCTGCAATCCTTTGGTTATAAGCATGGCATTCCACTGGATGCCGATTATGTCTTTGATGTCCGGCATTTGCCAAATCCGCATTGGGAACTGGAACTGCGCAAATTTTCAGGGCTAGATCAGCCGGTGCAGGCGTTTTTACAAAAGAGCGATCAGGTCGAGGACATGTTCAATGATCTGTATCATTTTCTGGACAAGTGGTTGCCGACCTTTGCCGAAGGGCATCGTCATTATATGACCGTGTCGATAGGTTGTACCGGTGGTCAGCATCGTTCTGTTTATATTGTGGATAGACTAAAAAAAGCCCTTGAGGCAAAATGGTCTATTCAAGTCCTCCATCGAGAAATGAAGCACTGGTCATGATTGATACGACAGTTGACGTAATTAATAAACTGGGTTTACATGCACGCGCATCTGGTAAACTGATAGAAGTTACCACCAAATTTCGTTCCAGTATCCAGATTGGCAAAGCGGATAAACTGGTAGATGCAAAAAATATCATGTCCTTGCTGATGCTCGGTGCGGGCAAAGGAACAACTTTACGCTTGGTGATTGAAGGAGCAGATGAGGAAAAAGCCTTATCTGAAATTCAGGCACTATTTGCAGCAAAATTTTATGAGGCAGATTAATCGTGGCACGTCGACCGAACAGTTTAACTGAAGAAGATTTTGATTCTTTAGAGGGACGCGCAAGTAAGACCGAACAGAAAAAAGCAGTCCAGCGTATGGCTGCTTTAGGTGCGCAGCTTGCAGAGCTGAGCGCTAAACAAATTAAAAACCTACCCGTAGATGAGCGTTTGATTGACGCCTTGCTTGATGTGCAGGCAATTAGTTCGCATGAAGCACGTCGCCGTCAATTTTCACGGATTGGTAAATTATTACGCAATGAAAATGAAACGGTAATTTTGTCTTATTTAACACCTAAACAAGGTCTTAAAAAGACAGCTCAATTACAGCGTTGGGTGGATCGAATTGTCAAAGATGGTGATCCAGCCATCAATGAATTTACCAAAACCTATAATGCGACAGAGCGTCATACCTTACGTCAACATTATCTTCGGGTACACCGTGATTTAAAGAATCAAGCACCTGAAGAAGAAGTGAATGCTTCTAAATTAAAGCTGTTTAACTATGTACAGCAAGTGGCGTTGATTTCTGACAATTAAGCAGCCATGTAAAAAGGCGGTCTTTTTTAGGCCGCTTTTTTATAGCTGTTTTGAACTGATTGGTTTGACTTGGACATGCATAGTCTATAAGTGGTCTATCTTAATATTACTATTCCAGCTTCTAAAACTGCATTGATGATAAAAAATACAAAATTTCTGCAATTAATTTGTTAATGAATGTAAAATCTTTACAATTCTCAGTGGCTTTTTTGGCCTGTTTTTAGTCAATATCCTGATATTTAAATATTTCGTAGACTGGAATTGTTAAGATAGTTTTAAAAATTAAAAAATAATTCTGAGTGTTATTAGATAGATGAGACCTGATATAAAATTTCTTTTTAATCATAAGGTCAAGTTATATAATTGAAAAATCATTAGCTTTTACTCCAAATAGAGTAAAAAGCTATAGTGGGTATTTTTTAGTCAATAGTGTGTTACAGTAAATACAAATAAACATGCTTATTTTAGGTGAGATATATTAATTTCAAATACTTATGTAGGTTTTTTCGAATAGTAAATTTTCAAGTTATTCTTAATCAATTAAATATCAGTGCTTTGCGGTTAAGAATGTATCTGGATAGAAACAGGTTAACAAATCCTTTAACCTATAGGTGAGTTTTCATCGTTGAGTAAATATAGAATCTTTGTTATTGATTGTATGAATTTGGTCGGCAGTGTTTTCTATATTCCATAAACATTCAGAGAGGCAGACATGGAACTAAAACTGCTAGAGGTCGGTCAGAATACGGAGCAATTAAGCTCGTGCCGTATATCTCTCATTTTAGGTGTCTATACCTCCAACAACCTATTAGACACCTTTTGTAAGATCGCCCGTAAAGTTTTAAACGTTAAAACCAGCATTATTCGCTTCCACACGGAGCCCTATATCTGGTACAGCTGTCCGCGCGGTTTCCGGGCTTTGCACGCCCCGCAGGACGTGAATCTGCCTACGTATCTGCAACACGCAGATGTCATTGACCAGACGCATCCTGCTTATACAGAACTGTCAAATTATGTGAAAAATCTCGGTGTAGCGCATCAGAGATTAGTCGCCTTTAATTTAAAATCAAGTAGCGGTGTGTCTTTTGGACAGGTCATTTTCTTTGATGATCAGACTGAAGGGTTTGATCAGGATGATATTGCCACTATTAAACAATTTGCTGAAAGTTTAGTGATTCGAATTCAGCTTAATCAAGAACATACTGAACTGAAAGAATTATATGAACAGCAATGCGCACTCAACTTCAGTAAAACCAAATTTTTCCAGATTATTGCGCATGACTTGCGTGCACCATTTCATGGTTTACTGGGCTTTTCCGAAGTGCTAGCGCAGGAGCGTGACACTCTGGACGAATCCAGTATCCAGAGCATCGCGGATTATTTATATGATAATGCACAATCGACCTATAACCTGCTGGAAAGCCTGCTGACTTGGGCGATGGCAGAGGGTGGACGCTTTATTTATCATCCGATTAATTATGAATTGAAACAATCCAGTAATATTGTGTGCAGTGTGCTGAAAAGTCTGGCCTTAAATAAAAAAATTGAACTGGTTGATAATATTCCTGAAGACATCAAGGTACATGCGGATATCAACATGATTACCTCTGTCTTGCAGAACCTGGTGTCGAATGCGCTTAAATTTACCCCGGTGAATCAAGGCGGTAAAGTGATTTTAGCTGCAGAGATGGAAGGCGAGCAGGTCAAGATTACGATTCAGGATACTGGATTGGGCATGAACGAAGAACAGATGCAGAATCTGTTTAAACCGACTTTGGGTGTGAGTGTCAGAGGCACAGCTGAAGAGAAAGGGGTAGGTTTGGGTCTGGTACTCTGCAAGCGCTTTATTGACCTGAACCATGGTCAAATTGCTGTAGATTCCAAAGAGGGCCGTGGTACGACCTTTACTGTGCATTTGCCGATGGTTACCAATGATCATCAGGCGCTAGTGCTTGAAGATGTACATGCCGAGCAATCTTAAAAGGTAAATTTCAAACTAAAACATTCCCACTGAGACAAAACTCCTGCTATCTTTAGTGTGAAAGAGGACTCCACCCAACATTAGGGTGGAGGTGAATTTCACGACTTTTTTTTAGTGCAATATGATAGAATAATTTGCATTAAGTTTCTGTATCTAAATAGATTTAAGGCGAAATGAAGATCAACAAAGCGTACAAATTTAGGCTTGAGCCTAATGCGGAACAGGAGCTTGTTTTAAACAAGTTGCTTGGCTCTGCACGTTTTGTTTGGAATCAAATTTTAGCTGTTTCGTTCGAGATGCTTGCTAATAATGAGCGAATCAACAAAGTTAATTTAGTCAATAAAATTCCTGAATTACGCAAAAAACCTGAATGTGCTTTTCTAGAAAACAGCTCAAATGGCGTTTCACTCCAACAAAAAGTTCGTGATCTTGGTGATGCTTGGGGGAAGTTTTTTAACAAAAAGGAACAAGCTAAGTTAAAGCAAAAACCATTTAGAGCTAAGAAGCCACGATTTTTTAAATTATCCGATGGTGGTGAAGTTCAACTTAGAACACTTATGCCACGATTCAAAAAGAAATCTGATGGTTATGATTCCATTCGTATTGTTCAATTTGGCAGATATTGTTGGGTTAAAGGCAACCAAGTTAAGTTACCTAATGACATTGGCGTTGTGAAATTCAGAAAATCACAAAATATTGTGGGTGAGATTAAGAACGTCACAATCTCAAAGCATGTCGGGAAATGGTATGTGTCATTTGGTGCTGAAAACACAGTAGAAGCACCAGTCCACCCATCAAAATCAGCCGTTGGCATTGATTTAGGTGTTAAAAAGTTAATTACAACGTCTAGTGGTCAAGTATTCGACCCGATCAATAGTTTCAAGGCCAATCAAGTAAAGTTGGCTAGGCTTCAGCGCAAGCTGAGAAAGAAAAACAAGTTCAGTCAAAATTGGAAAAAGCTGAATCTCAAGATCAATACATTACACCATCATATTGCCAATATTCGGCATGACTACTTGCACAAAGTCACCACAACGCTCAGCAAAAACCACGCAATGATCGTAGTTGAGGACTTAAAAGTAGCCAATATGTCGAAGTCAGCGAAAGGCTCAATCGAGAAAAAAGGAAAGAATGTTAAAGCCAAGTCCGGCTTAAATAAATCAATCTTGGATCAAGGTTGGTCAATGCTTGTTAATATGTTGGTGTACAAACAGCAATGGCGAGGTGGTTTACTCGTTAAAGTTGACCCTAAATATACAAGTCAGACTTGTAGTTCATGTGGTCACGTTGCAAAAGAAAATAGGCTTACTCAAGCAAACTTTAGTTGTGTCGAGTGTGGCTTTGGCGAGAATGCAGATATTAATGCTTCTCGCAATATTTTGGCGGTGGGTCACACCGTTTTGTCTGTGGAGGGTGGATGCGGTAAAGGTCGCCTTGCGAAGCAGAAAGCAAGTGAAATCCGTGAGGAAGTCGCCTAAGAGCTTTTGCTTTTAGAATCCCCCACTTGAACATCGTGAAAGTGGTGGGAGTATGTCAAAACTAAGCAGAATGTTTCAGGGGAAGAGTTGAGTGATGAATGCGGCACAATTGCAGAAAACCTTAAGAGCCAGCCAATATGCCGAACAGGTATTGGCCAATCACCAGAGTTTACTGGAACAGGATTATGCAATTGACCAGTTTCAAGGCTCACTCAGTCGGGAATATATTGATCAGCTGGTGCAGCATTGCATCCTGAATATAAGCGATGAAGCAACGTGGATGCGCGCAATGCGTATTCTGCGGGCTCGTTTGATGTTTCGCTGGATCTGGCAGGATGCCAATCAACTCACCGATGTGATTACTCTCACCCAAGAGCTCTCCGATTTTGCCGATGCCTGCATCTGTGCGGCGAAAGATTTTGCCCGTATTCCGGTCGTTGCCAAGTATGGCCAGCCAATCGGCTATAACGGAAAAGTCCAAGATCTGATTGTCATTGCCATGGGGAAACTCGGCGCCCAAGAACTCAATCTTTCCAGTGATATCGACCTGATTTTTGCCTTCGATGAACAGGGTGAAACCGATGGACGTAAATGTCTTGATGTGCAGCAGTTTTGCATCCTGTGGGGACAAAAACTGATTCATTTGCTGGATCAGATCACGGCAGATGGTTTTGTATTCCGGGTGGATATGCGCCTGCGTCCTTGGGGCGATGGTTCGGCGCTGGCCATTAGCCACGCGGCCTTGGAAAAATATCTGAGCCAGCATGGGCGTGAATGGGAGCGTTATGCCTGGATTAAAGCGCGTATTGTTAATCCAAGTCCAGAAGGCGACGAGCTGCTGGAGATGACCCGTCCATTTGTATTTCGCAAGTACGTCGATTACAGCGCTTTTGAAGCCATGCGCGAAATGAAAGCCATGATCGAGCGCGAAGTACAGCGCCGTAATATTGAAGATGATATCAAGCTCGGAGCCGGTGGCATTCGCGAAGTCGAATTTATCGTGCAGGTGTTTCAGCTGATTTATGGCGGGGCCAAACTTGAATTGCAGGATCGGCAGTGTCTGGTGAATCTAAATCATCTGGATGATGCCGAGTTGCTGGATGAACAGGCGGTGCAGGATCTGGAAAATGCCTATTTATTCCTGCGCCGGGTTGAGCACGCGATTCAGGCACTGAATGATCAGCAAACGCAATCACTACCGACAGAGCCAGAGTTAAGGGCGCGTATAACGGACACACTTGGTTTTGCGGATTGGGACAGCTTTATGGCATATCTCAATGAAAAGCGTGACAAAGTGATGTATCAGTTTGATCATTTAATCAAGGAAAATGGTCCTGACACCTTGGTTGAAAGTTTTTCCCAGTTGGAAAAGAAACTCAAAGAAGTTTTGGACGAGAATGCAAAGAATCTTGTCTATGAGTTTTGGAATGGGCATGCCTTAAAAAAATTACCAGCCAAAGCAGTGCAGCGTTTAAAAACTTTTTGGCCACATTTAATCGAAGCAGTTTTACAGTCAGATGATCCGCAGACCGCACTGGTACGACTGATGCCCTTGGTGGAATCAGTAATGCGCCGTACGGTATATCTGGTGATGTTAATTGAGAGTAAAGGGGCGTTACAGCGACTGGTGAAGATGGCCACGGTCAGCCCATGGATTTGTGAAGAACTGACCCATTATCCGGTGCTACTGGACGAATTCCTGTCGATGGATTTTGAATTGCCAAAACGTCAGGATCTGGAAGATTCCTTGCGCCAGCAACTTTTACGGATTGAAATTGACCAGGTCGAAGACCAGATGCGGGTTTTGCGCCTGTTTAAAAAATCCAATGTACTTGCTGTAGCCGCCAGTGATGTGCTGGCTGAAAGTCCTTTAATGAAAGTTTCCGATGCCTTGACCGATATTGCTGAAGTATCGGTGAATGCAGCGCTGCATCTGGCCTATCAGATTGTGGCAAAAAAGCATGGTTTTCCACTGGATGCAGAAGGGCAGCGCTGTTCAGTCGAGCATACGGCTTTTGCAGTCATTGGTTATGGTAAAGTCGGTGGAATTGAATTGGGTTATGGCTCGGATCTGGATCTGGTGTTTATTCACTATATGGGTGAACAGGCCGATACCGATGGACTTAAGCCGATCAGTGGCTTTGAATTTGCCATGCGGGTTGCACAAAAGTTTATGTCACTGATGACCACGCAAACCTTGGATGGACGTGTATATGAAGTCGATACCCGATTGCGTCCATCGGGCGAAGCTGGGCTTTTGGTGACCAGTTTAAAAGCCTTTGAACAATACCAGTTCAAAAGTGCCTGGCTATGGGAGCATCAGGCACTGGTGCGAGCCCGTCCGATTGCGGGTGAAATGAGCTTGCGAAAAAAGTTCGAAGTCTTACGCCGGGATATTTTGATTCAGCCTCGCGATGAAAATTATGTACGGGCAGAAGTACTGAAAATGCGTCAGAAAATGAAGGAGCATCTCGGTTCTTCTAAAGAGCAAAAAAAAGATGGTATTTTTCATTTAAAACAAGATGCAGGTGGTATCGTAGACATCGAATTTATGGCACAGTATGCTGTGTTGGCTTGGAGTGGGACGAATAAAGATCTCGCCCATTTCTCCGACAATGTACGAATTCTTGAGGATGCCGCAAAATCAGGTTGCTTATCCAGCGACGATGCGACTGCTCTGATTCAAGCTTATCTCCGTGAACGCGCCGAGAGCCATCGCTTAGCCCTTGCAAATCAATCCATGCAAGTGTCTGCAAGCGACTGGCACGATACCCGAATGACCGTTTGCAAGTTATGGCAAAGACTGATTGATCCAAGTGCAGACTTTGCACTGGATAGTGAATAATTGTGAGAAATTGGAGTTTGTGGCATGAATTTGGCTGATCGTGATGGTTTTATTTGGCAAGATGGACAACTAGTTGACTGGCGTGAGGCAAAAACTCACGTATTAACACATACTTTGCATTACAGCATGGGTGTGTTTGAAGGCGTCCGAGCTTATGAAACCCCGAATGGAACGGCTATTTTCCGTCTTAAAGAACATACGAAGCGCTTGTTGAATTCTGCAAAAATTTATCAAATGAAAGTTCCATTTGATCAAGCAGCATTAGAACAGGCTCAAATTGATGTTGTTCGTGAAAACAAATTAGCGTCTTGCTATTTACGTCCAATTATTTTTATTGGTTCTGAAAAACTCGGTATCGCTGCAACTGACAATACCATTCATGCCGTAGTTGCGGCATGGAGCTGGGGTGCTTACCTCGGTGAAGAGGCGATGGCGAAGGGAATTCGCGTAAAAACGTCTTCATTTACCCACCATCATCCGAACGTGACCATGTGTAAGGCTAAAGCATCAGGTAACTACACCTTGTCGATTCTTGCGCATCAGGAAGTGGCGCATTCAGGTTATGATGAAGCAATGCTGCTCGACCCACAAGGCTATGTATGCCAAGGTTCAGGCGAAAACGTATTCCTGGTGCGTGATGGCGTGATTCATACGCCTGATATCGCAGGTGGTGCGCTGGATGGTATTACCCGTCAAACGATTATTACGATTGCTAAAGACTTGGGTTATGACGTAATTGAACGTCGTATTACCCGTGATGAGTTCTACATCGCAGATGAAGCATTCTTTACCGGTACTGCTGCAGAAGTAACACCAATCCGTGAATACGATGATCGTCAGATTGGTGAGGGTGTACGTGGTCCAATCACCACACAAATCCAGAAAGCTTATTTTGATGCAGTTCAGGGTAAAGATCCTAAATATGCACACTGGTTAACTTATGTGAAGTAATTCAGAATTTATTGCTTGAAAAAACCTCTCATTTGAGAGGTTTTTTCAATATTAATTACGTAATATATTTAATTTTTTGATTCAGAAAATAGTTAAACATTTGCATCTTGTTTGTTTCAATTTGTTATAATGAATATCTTAAATGTAAGATATCATTATTTATTATGATAGAAAATATTATTTACCAAGCTAAAGTAATTCGAACTAAATTTGTATCAGACAAAAAATACTTAACGAAAAGATTTGTGTCTAAATTAGGTTATATTCCTAATTTTAATGCACCGCAAAGTTTTAATGAGAAAGTAACAGCGCGAATGATTTTTAGTCGTGATTCTCTGCATACAAAGCTCGCGGATAAAGCTGTAGTAAGGAAGTTAGTAGCAGAAAAAATAGGATGGGATTATTTTGTTCCTTTAATAGGACTATATAAATCCTATGATGATATTAAATTTGAGCAGTTTCCAGATAAGTTTGTTCTGAAGTGCAATCATGATAGTGGTAGTGCTATTATTTGTAATAATCGAAACAATTTTGATGTTCATAAGGCACGTTTAAAAATCAATAAACATTTAAGCATGAATATGTATTATCTTAAGCGAGAATGGCATTATAAAAATATCCAGCCTATGATTTTAGCTGAACAATATATTGATCTTTTTATGGATATAAATAATCAATATATAATTACCACTTGTCGTATTCATTGTTTTGAAGGGAAGCCAGAGTATTTAGAAGTAGATATCATTGATAATCTTAACAATGAATATTCAAATATTTATGATACTTCATGGTTATTACAACCATTTAAAGTAGATTTGAAAGAAAATGCACCTAATAATATAGGACGACCACCTCAGCTTGAGAAATTGTTAGAACTATCAGAGTCATTGTGTTTTTCTTATGGTTATAGTCGAATAGATTTTTTATTATCGCAAGATCAAGTGTTTTTTAGTGAAATTACCCTAACACCGAATGCGGGTCGCATGATCATAACACCTATAGAATGGGATCAAAAACTTGGTTCTCTATGGAAGTCATGTTAGTAATTTAAATATATAAGGACCCATGCTAATAAAATAGAGTGAGTCCTTTTTAGAGTTTTAGACTTGATAAAAGTCTCGATACCAGTTCACGAACTGTTTTACTCCATCTTCTACGGATACTGAAGGTTTATAACTTACACTTTGTTCCAGAGCAGAACTATCTGCAAAAGTATCCGGTACATCACCTGGTTGCAGTGGTAGTAAGTCTAGGATTGCTTCTTTGCCCACAGCTTTTTCAATGGCACGGATATATTCAATCAGTTTCACTGGCGAATTATTTCCGATGTTAAAGATGCGGAACGGGGCATTGCTGGTTGATGGATCAGGGTTATTACTATCCCAGTCTAGATTAGGTGCAGCAATCTGGTCACTGGAACGGATCACCCCCTCAGCAATATCTACGACAAAGGTAAAGTCACGGGTATGGTTGCCGTGGTTAAAGACCGGAATAGGTTTGCCTTCAATAATGTTTTTGGTGAACTTGAATAGTGCCATATCTGGGCGACCCCAAGGACCATAAACGGTAAAGAAGCGCAGGCCTGTCGTTGGTAGCTTAAATAGATGGCTATAGCTATGCGCCATCAATTCATTGGCACGTTTGGTTGCTGCATAAAACTGGATCGGATGATCAACACCATGTTTTTCACTAAAAGGCATGGTGGTGTTGGCACCATAGACACTGCTGGTGCTGGCATAGGTCAGATGTGGCGTTTTGGCATAGCGACAGGCTTCAATAATATTGGTAAAGCCTACAATATTGCTTTCGACATAGCTCATTGGGTTTTCAAGCGAATAGCGTACACCTGCCTGTGCTGCCAGATGAATCACGCGATCAAATTGATGCTCCTGAAAACACTTTTCGACCACAGCTTTATCTGCGAGGTTAGCATGAATAAAATTGAACTGCCCCGTCTGCTGTTCTGCCGTTTGAATTAACAGATCTACACGTGCCTGTTTTAACGCTGGATCATAGTAGTCATTCATGTTGTCGAACCCGACGACATCATCACCACGTTCTAAAAGCTTTTTGGAAACATGAAATCCAATAAAACCTGCTGCACCTGTTACCAGAATTTTCATTCATCGCCTCCAAAAATATCACGTGTATAAACTTTATCTTCAACATTACTGAGATCTTTAGATCGACGATTGGTGATGATCACCTCTGCCCGCTGTTTAAAAATTTCTAAATCAGTAATTACTTCAGATTTAAAGAACTCTGCTTCTTTGAGCGTTGGCTCATAGATAATGACTTCAATACCTTTAGCCTTAAGGCGTTTCATCACGCCTTGGATGGCAGAGGCACGGAAATTATCTGAACCACTTTTCATGACCAGTCTATAAATCCCGACCACCGACGGATTTCTAGCTAAAATGGAATCGGCAATGAAGTCTTTACGGGTACGGTTAGAATCCACAATGGCCTGTATCAGATTGCTTGGTACCTGACTGTAGTTAGCCAATAACTGCTTGGTATCTTTTGGTAGGCAGTAACCGCCATAACCAAAGGAAGGGTTGTTATAGTGGTTGCCAATTCGCTGATCCAGACAGACACCTTCAATAATTTGCTGAGTATCTAAACCGAACGTTTGTGCATAGGTATCCAGTTCATTGAAGAAAGCCACGCGCATAGCCAGATAGGTATTGGCAAATAACTTGATTGCTTCAGCTTCGGTTGAGTCAGTAAACAGCACAGTGCTGTCTTTTTTGATTGCACCTTCAATCAGCATATCTGCAAATTGTTGGGCACGCGCTGACTTCTCTCCAACAATAATACGTGATGGATAAAGGTTGTCATGTAAGGCTTTACCTTCACGCAAAAATTCTGGAGAGAAAATAATATTTTCTGTATTAAATTTCTCTTTTACGGTTTTGGTGAAGCCCACAGGAACCGTAGACTTAATAATCATGACTGCTTGAGGATTAATCTCGGTTACATCACCAATGACACTTTCCACACTCTGGGTATTAAAATAATTGGTTTTAGTGTCGTAATCCGTAGGTGTTGCAATAATGACAAAATCTGCGTTCTGATAAGCTTCATATTTGTCAGTTGTTGCCCGGAAGTTCAGTGGTTTTTCACTTAAAAAAGCTGAAATGTCATGATCCTGAATTGGAGAAACCTTCTGATTCAACATTTCAACTTTGCTGTCGATAATATCTAATGCCACGACTTCATGATGTTGTGAGAAGATCATGGCATTGGAAAGGCCGACGTAACCGGTACCTGCAACTGCTATTTTCATATCAACCTGATTATGTGTTTCTAATAGAGGGGGCTTGAGTTCAAGCCAATATTGGTGTTCTCGAAGCGACTGCACATCATACCATAAAGTATTTTTGAGTATGATGAAGGCGTTGAAAAGCAGGCAGTAACTTTGCTTTAGAAATGGTATGATATGGCGCAGAATGCTGGTGGAAGATGAATACATGCAGGAAAACGTAAGCGACTCACTGTCAGACCAGACTCATACACAGTCTGAACAGAATATTGTGCTATGCATGAAGTGGGGCACCAAATATGGGGCAGAGTACGTCAATCGTTTATACAATATGGTCAAACGTCATACCACGGTTGATTTTAAAATGATGTGTCTGACAGATCGTACTGAAGGCATTGATTCTGCTGTTGAATGTTTTCCAATTCCTCCATTGGCCCTGCCAGCAGGCAGTCCTGAACGCGGCTGGAATAAACTTTCTACATTTGAACCTGATTTATATGGTTTAAAAGGTAATGCACTATTCCTCGATTTAGATGTTGTCATTGTTGATAATATTGATAGTTTCTTTACCCATCCAGGTGATTTTCTGATTATCCATGACTGGAAACGCCCATGGCGTATTACTGGAAATAGTTCAGTTTATCGTTTTAAGTTAGGTGCTTTCCCGGGACTGATGCCATATTTCCGTGAACATTTTGACGAAATCCGCCAGAAATTCCGTAATGAGCAGGCTTATTTATCCTGGTATGTTGATCAGGAAAAGAAACTGAGTTATTGGCCGGATTCCTGGTGCAAGAGCTATAAATATCACTGTCTGCAAAAAATTCCCATGGCTTATTTCAAGCCACCAGTGAAGCCGGAAGGCGTCAAAATTATTATTTTCCATGGTGAAATCAATCCACCAGATGCCATTAATGGCGGTGGTGGTAAATGGTACCGTTATGTGTTGCCATCGCAATGGATCAAGGATGCTTGGCAATAATTATTAGATGTAATAATTTAGCCATCAGGTACATATTTTTAAGTGATAAAGTGAATGCAGCAGATTGATATTGTAATTGCCTGGGTGGATGGCAATGATCTTGAATTAAAAAGGAAACGTCATAAATATCTGACTGGTGAAGATGCATCTGATGCAGTCAGTGATACCCGTTTCGCCAGTGACAATGAAATCTACTACAATATTGCTTCAATCCTGAAATATGTACCTTTTTGCCGCAATATTTTTGTGGTGACCGATAACCAGCGTCCAGAATTTATTGATGAGTTTGCTGCACAAGGCCTGTGTTCTGCTGATAAGATTCGTGTAGTGGATCATCAGGAAATTTTTAAAGGTTATGAGCAGCATTTACCCACTTTCAATACCCGATCGATTGAAAGTATGCTCTGGAATATTGAAGGATTATCAGACTACTTTATTTATTTGAATGATGATTTCTTCTTTAATTCAACCGCACAGGTAGAAGACTTCCTAAATGGTGAAAGTTTAGTTATCTATGGTCACTGGCAAAGCAGTTTTGCACTGAAGATAAAGTTAAAATATCGCCAGTTTTTGCAGGCTCAATTTGGCAAGCCAATTCAGCCTAAGCATATGATTGCACAAATGTTAGGTGCTGATATCTTAGGCTTTAAAAAGTTTTTCGAGATCCATCATTATCCACATATTGTCGATCGTCATGCCTTAAAGGATTATTTATTGGCATATCCGCAGTTGCTGGAAACCCAGATTAAATACAAGTTCCGCAGTGTAGAGCAGCTTAATCCTATTTCACTGATGAATCATATCAAGATTCAAAAGCAGCAAGCTGAGCTGAAACCTGATATTGAATTGGCTTATCTAAAAAATGAAGACAGCCTCGACAGTTTCGTTTCAGCCTTGGCTAATCCTGCAATAAAATATGGCTGTATTCAAAGTTTGGATCAATTCAATCCAGCAGAAGCAAAACAGGTGAGTGATGCTATGCAGCAAAAGCTGGCTGGTTATTTACCCAATTCAATTTTGGTTTAGAGGTTCATGATGAAAGCGATTACTTATCTGATTAATTTGGACGGAAGTGATGAACGTTTAAAAAATGCTTCTGAAATTTTGGCATCTCAAAATATTGATTTTATAAGATTTCCAGCTGTTGATGGTCGTGGTAAAGCTTTAACTGAATTTAAGGATTATAATGATAAAAAAGCTAAACAAGTAATGGGTAGAAGTTTATTGAGTGGCGAAATAGGATGCTATTTGAGTCACGTTGGCTGTGTTGAACGTTTTTTAGCCTCAGATGCTGATTACCTCATTGTTTTAGAGGATGATATGCAACTTGATAATAACTATAAAAATACAATAGATAAAATTTTAAATTACTTAGATCAGAATAAAAGAATTAATTGGAATTTAATTAATATTGGTCCAAAGAAAAAGAAAATTTTTAAGGAGGTTGCAAGTTTTAATAGTCATACATTATTACATGCATATTATTTTCCAATAAGAACGATTGGACTTATATGGTCAAGACAAGGTGCGCAAGAGTTTTTGGAGCAAGGTCGAGAAATATTCATGCCAATTGATAACTATTTACAATATTGGTTGAGTAGGAATAGTAAAGGCCTTTCAATATGGAAGCCTTTAGTTAGACCAAGTGGTTTTGAAAGTGTAATTGATAAAAATCGGAGTAAAAAGAAAAAAAGTAGCTTATCTTTGGGCATGAAAAAGCAAATTAGATCATGGAAAATAAGATTTTTAGCTATAATTAATATGATTCTTAATAAGAATGGAAGTTCTAAATAGAGCTTCCGTTCTTATAATGATTTAAAAATTTTTTAAACTTTTCTAATATATTTTTTCTTGTGGAAATAAATTTTAATTTGGGTGAATCATCTGGGAATGTTATATTTAAACGAGAATATGTTTTTTGATCAATATAATGAATTGAGTTATTGAATGTTATATTGTTAGTACGTAAGGTTTTCCAGTTGTAATTAATTGCTTTGAAATGAGAATAATATAGTCCCTTGATTTTTTTTAAAGAAACTTTCCTAATAGAATGAACTTTCCACTGAGTAAGATCATCTAGTTTTGAAGGGTTAATACACCATTTATAATCAGTATGCTTGTCATTTTTACTTCGATATGCATAATTAAAAAATCGGGTCTCTTTATTTTTATCCAAAGGGATTGATTGGATCCAAAAACCTGGATAAATTAAACCCTTGTTTTGATCTAGTAATTTAAAAATAGATTCTCCTTTTGGGGTAATAATTAGTTCATCTATATCCGCATTAATTACACCTGCAGAGTATTTTAAAAATTTATGTTTCGCATGTTCAAACATACCATACTGACAAAAATCAGAATCCCAGGGTGTTTTTCCTTTTCCGCTGTATATGCCACCTTGCGGTCCATATTTAAAGTTCCATGGAACTAAGTAAATATTGATATCTAAATTCTGTTTTTCTAAATATTTTTTTAATTCTTCTAGTGAGTAATTATCTGAATTATTGTCGTAAAATAAAACAGTATCGATCTCATGATTTTTTTTATAAAATAAGATCCAGTCACTTATCCATTCAAATTTATTATTTTTTGAAAGTGTAAATAGGACCTTTTTATCTTTAAGTTTTTCAAGTAAATTGTCATTAATTTTTATATCAAATGAAAGATTATTATATTTCCATTTTAAGATTTTAGGTTTTTTTGTTATTTGATCAATGTGGTTAATTTGAAGGCGATCAAGTTCTATTGTATTTATTTTTTTAGAATAATCCTTATTATCTAAATAAAAATTTCCTTTCTCAATAAAATTTTTCAGACCATAGAGTGGAGGTCCAGAAAAGATAACTTTATTTTCAGAAAAGAATACATCATAGCAAAGTGTTTTGAAGTCAAATTTATCTTGATAATCATTAGGTCTCAAGCTTTCTGGTCTTGGAGGAGTTCTACTATACTTTTCTGACTCAGGAATTATACAAGGAGATATATTAATGATTTCAATAGTATGGTTGCTCATTTTTTTTCCGGGAGATACATAGAAAAATCAAATTGTCGCTAATCTTTATACAATTTTATCAAAAATTTAACATTAATTCCTGCTTTCATAAAGTAAAAAATTAAAATTGAGGTAAATTAATTGTTAATATATCCAAATCTAATGCTATTGCTTTAATTGTAAAAGAATGAATAAATTTATTTTTGAGTATCCTATAGATTGGGTAAAAGAGGCAGATCCGCAGAATATTACTTTTTTGAATAATATTCATTTTTGTTTAATTCAATTAAATCAATTTGTTAGTTCTATACCTGTGGGGTATCCTTCGTATGGTATAGCACGTCCACAAACTACAAGTCCTTATTTATCATTTCATAGTTATTCAAATCCGGAAGGGGTTTGGTCTTATAAAGAAGCTCCTATAAAAGGTTTATACTCTATTGATCCTACTGGATATGGTGGCTGGGCTGATATTACTAAGAATCCTAAGAGATATCAGCATAAAATTAACGATATTAAAAATTATGATGATATTTTAAATCCATTTATCAATCAGTTAAAAAATGGTATATCAAAATATAAACAATCTAAATCCAAATTAATTTTTGAAAATGATTTTATTTTATTGGCCTTGCAGGTTAGAACTGATAGTGTTGCAAATCATGCTTATTTAGATGTGGCTGATGTAATTAATGAGATTTCAAATTTGGCTATTCGATATAAGAAAAGGGTAGTTATTAAGCTTCATCCAAAGTGTGATTCAGAGTTATTAAAATCACTTGTTTTTAAACTAAGTTATCAGAATGAATGGATTTCAATTTCAAATGGTGATATTACTCAACTTATTAAAATGAGTAAATGTGTATTGGCTTGTAATTCTGGTGTAAGTTTAGAGTCATTAATATTAAATAAGAAAGTGTATTGTTTTGGTGAAAGTGAATGGTTTCCAATTACATATCAAATTAGAATATTAGAACAGCTTGAAGATATTTTTATTAACTATGAGGAGAAATATAACTTATCTATTTATCAAAAAAAATATCTTGCCTTTTTGCTATCTGAATACTGGGTTGGTTTTAATGATAAGAAAGCAATAAAAAATAAATTAAAAAATATAATTGACCAAAAAGTATTTAAAAATAAGGATTTAAGTATTGAGGATGAGTGTATTTTAAATATTTTAAATGCACAAAAGGAATATACAAAAAAAATAAAAGAATTAGTTTGATTGAGTGTGATTTTGAAAAACAAAAAGATATATTGAAATACATGAGATCTCATCCATTTTATATATTGATTTATTTTTTTAAATATAATTTTTTAAAATTAAAAAGTAAGCTTAATATTTAATAGTTTAAATTTCAGCATAAATATTATTATTTTTCTTAATCTTTCTAAACCGTTTATACCCCCACAAATACTGTTCTGGAGCGACATTAATCATGCGCTCCATTTCTTTATTTAAGGTATCGACAGAAAGCTGTAGGTCTTTCGACGAAATATCGTCAGAAAGTTGGGTCACAACAATATCATAACCGGATAAATCATCACGTCTGAGACAGCTTAAACCTACGACTGAACATTGTGTTTTGGCTGCCAGTTTGGAAAGAAGCGTAGAGGACAGCGCATTTTGACCATAAAAATAAGAATAGATTCCACCAGATTCTTTAGGAACATGATCCGGCAAAATTGCAGAAAAACCACCCTGTTTTAAATGCTTAAACACAGCACGTACCCCAGAATCATCTGTAGGGACCAGTGTGGCATTCAGGCGTTGCCGAGCTTCAAGCATAAAGCGGTCAACATCTTGATTCTTGCTGGGCTTATACATAATCACAGGAGAAGTGTGTTGATTGACCCAGACATTCAATAGCTCCCAAGTACCAAAATGAGGCACCACCGCCAAACAGCCATGAGGATTTTGCAGAGCTTGCAGGAAAATATCTTCACCCTGCACATCTCGAATTAAAGACAGCGCATATTCAGAAGATGATCCCCAAATCTTGACTGATTCCGCATACGTCATGCACTGACTTTTGAGGCTGCGTTTGGTCAAATCAGCCCGTTCAGATTCAGAAAGTTCAGGATAAGCAGAGGCCAGATTAATCTCAGTCACTCGGCGTGCAGAAGAATGGCTGAAATACAAAAGAGATCCAGCCAGTTGCGCAAGACTTTGAATGAATCTTAACGGAAGCTTGGAGAAATTTTTGAGTAGGGTGTACATGTTATCCAGATGGTCAGATTATAGGTCTTTGTCCGGATTGCCTTTCAGCACCATATAAATCAAACCTACAAAAATCAGCAGGGCACCTAAAATACTGCTCAGGCAGAAATACACAATACGGTCATTGGTATCAAGGTTGAACAGGTTGTTTGCAAGGATATAGCGCATGAACAGCCATTGAACCACTGAAAATACAATAAGCATAATGCTGCGATTACGAACTGCAGGACGCATAGCCATTGCTAATTACCTTAGATTAAAAACTGTGGCTATTATGCCACTGTTCCAGATGCGACTCAATCTTACAAAAAAAGCCCCGCACGAGGCAGGGCTTTTTCACTTAAAACGTCAAGAATTATTCTTGAGATTCAGCTTTTGGTTTTTCACGTAAGCGAATACCCAGGTCACGCAGTTGGTTTGATTCAACTGGTGCCGGCGCTTGAGTCAATGGACATTCAGCAGTCTTGGTTTTCGGGAATGCAATCACGTCACGAATAGAAGAACCGCCAGTCATGAGCATCACAAGACGGTCAAGACCAAATGCCAAACCACCATGCGGAGGAGCACCGTAACGTAATGCATTTAATAAGAAGCTGAATTTCTCTTCCGCTTCTTCTTCACCAATACCTAATGCTTCAAAGATCGCTTTTTGCATTTCAAGGTTATGAATACGCAGTGAACCACCACCGATTTCAGTACCGTTCAATACCATATCGTAAGCAACGGACAATGCCGCACCTGGATTGTTCTTCACTTCTTCAACGCTTGATTTTGGTAGCGTGAATGGATGGTGAACAGAGGTCCATTTGCCATCATCAGTTTCTTCGAACATTGGGAAATCAACAACCCAAAGTGGCGCCCACTCACAAGTTGCAAGTTTCATGTCATGACCGATCTTCACACGAAGCGCGCCCATGGCATCGTTTACAACTTTGGCTTTGTCTGCACCGAAGAATACGATGTCGCCATTTTCAGCGCCAACCCGTTTCAATAGATCAAGCACGATTGGCTCGATGAATTTCACGATTGGAGATTGAAGACCTTCGATGCCTTTTTCAAGTTCGTTGACTTTGATGTACGCTAAACCGCGCGCACCGTAGATGCCCACAAACTTGGTGTATTCATCAATCGCGCTACGTGGCAGTGAACCCGCACCCGGTACGCGAAGCGCAACGATACGGCCTTTAGGATCTTTTGCAGGGCCTGCGAATACTTTGAACTCAACGTCTTGCATTAAGTCTGCAACGTCAACCAGTTTCAAAGGAATACGCATATCCGGTTTGTCAGATGCATAGTCACGCATTGCATCGTTGTATGTCATGCGTGGGAATTTATCAAACTCAACGTTTAGAAGTTCTTTGAACATCTTAACGGTTAAAGTTTCCATTAAATCCATGATGTCATCGTCACTCATGAACGATGTTTCAACGTCGATCTGGGTGAATTCAGGCTGACGGTCCGCACGCAAGTCTTCATCACGGAAACATTTCGCGATTTGGTAGTAACGATCAATACCGCCCACCATCAACAACTGTTTGAATAGCTGTGGCGATTGTGGAAGTGCGTAGAAGCTACCGTTAGATACGCGGCTTGGCACTAAATAGTCACGCGCACCTTCAGGCGTTGCACGAGTTAAGATCGGAGTTTCAACGTCTAGGAAGCCATTGTCTTCGAAGTAGTTACGAATCAGGTTGGTTAATTTAGAACGGAAACGTAAACGATCTAGCATTTCTGGACGACGGATGTCCAAGAAACGGTATTTCAAACGAATTTCTTCAGAAATATTGGTGTTTTCGTCATTCAAAGGGAATGGCGGAGTTTCAGACTGAGCAAGAACTTCAATTTCTTTGCCTAAGACCTCGATTTGACCGCTCACCATATTGGCATTTTCTGTGCCTTCATAACGGCGACGCACACGGCCTGTAATTTTTAATACAAATTCTGAACGTACTTTATCAGCAGTTGCGAATGCTTCAGGAGTATCTGGGTCAATAACCACTTGAACAAGACCATCACGGTCACGCATGTCAAGGAAGATTACACCACCGTGGTCACGGCGACGGTGTACCCAACCGCATAATGTTACGGTTTGGTCAATTTGAGCTTCGGTTAAAGAACCGCAGTAATGAGTTCGCATCATAGCGTTAGAAATCCAACTATATGGGTTAAGGTCAGCGAATACGTAAACAGCGTACCGCTTTGAGTAAAGGTAGGATTATGCCTCTTTGGGCATGTTGTCACAAGAACTTGGGTCAAAAACAATATCATTTTAAAGTGAATAGGGGCAAAGCCAGTGCTTTGTTTAACCCATCCTGCGATCTCTATCTAAAAATAAAAACAATAAACAGCCCAGACTAAAGGTGATCAGAAAGCCTTGGCTAAATTCATTAATAGAGCGACCAGTAAAATAATAGAGGTCCGATTGCCAGACTTCTGTAGAGATATAGCGTGCATAATCCCAGACCGAAAATAGGCCGGTAAATATAGAAAAGAGCAATAAGCCCCAGGCAAATGCTTTGATTTTCACACTGACTGCAAGATATTGCTGATGAGTTTTATAATAATGCAGGCTCATCCACAGGATAAAAGGCAAGACAATCACTGAGGTGCCAATTTGTAAAATCCGGTGTAACGGATAACTTTGTCCAAAGAGCTGGAAGTGTTGGGCTAAGACGTCATGAAAGGCAAAAGTTCGAAAATCGACGTGGGTCAGTCCATCCCAGATTAAATGGGTAGCTGTACCGACGATCAGTGCCAGACACATCACCAGGGTGAATTTTAGTGCTGAAAGGATATTGTGAATCTTTAAATCATGCTGAATACCGATGAAACGGTAAATCACGGGCCGGTAAATCAGGTACCAGACCGCACAAAAAGCCAAACCAATCCAGAGATCTGGATGAATCAGAGAAGACCATAAATGGGTGATATTCGAATTAGTATGAGTAAACAAGCGATGCAGATCGGGAACCATGCTCCCAATGGCCAGCGCAGCAACAGGTAGTCTATTCCCAGTCAAATATGAAATAGGTGGAGCAAGCACAGCATGCGATAAGGTAAAGGGCATAAAAATAGTGTTTTTAATGTAATAAAAAAATATTCAAAGGACATTCTAATAAAATATAGCACTGATTATCGTAAAGGATTGCAAAGATAATGAAATGTTATATTATAACATTCATCCAAAATACTGAATTTGAGCTTCGGTCATGTCCTTTCCTAAGAATCTAATAACATTGTCAATTTTTGCTGTAGTTGCACCTACAGTATTTGCAGAGCAATCCTCATCTTCTATCCCGGTTCAGACCATGGACACGATTCAGGTGCAAGCTCATCCATTGGTGCAGACTGCAGCAGATTTTGCAGTTGCAGATCATTTCGTGGATCAGAAAGCACTGTCTGAACGCGCCCCCACCATTGGTGATGCCTTGGCAGATGAGCTGGGTGTTTATTCTAATCAATATGGTTCAGGCTCAAGCCGTCCTGTGATTCGGGGTCAAGATGGTCCACGTGCGAAAGTGTTGCAGCATGCGTCTGAAACAGCGGATGTATCCACTTTGTCTCCTGACCATGCTGTCACCGTTGATCCGATTCTGGCGAAACAGGTCGAAGTGATTCGCGGTCCATCGACCTTGCTTTATGGTGCCGGTACAGTTGGTGGGTTGGTGAATGTCACTGATCAAAAAATCCCAACTCAAATGCCTGAAGATGGTTTGGAAGGTACAGTCGGCCTGCGTTATAACAGCGGCAGTGATGAAAAACTGGCAAGTGCTGGTGTAACAGCGGGTATTGGTGAAAACTTTGCTTTGCGTGTAGAAGGCTCAAAGCGTAACGCCAATGATTATATTGCACCTGATTATTTTCATGAGCATGATGACGAATTAGAAAAAGAACGTCGTGTGGGCAATACTTTTGCTGAAGGGCAAACAGTCAATATTGGCGGATCATGGATTCATGATCGTGGTTTTGTCGGTCTGTCTTATAGCAACCGTCAGGATCAGTATGGTTTGCCAGGTCATAGTCATGAATATCATGGCTGTGAAATTCATGGCGATCATTTTCACTGTCCAAAACCGGGTGAAGATGAGCACGATCATGAAGAAACCGCGGGTCCTTGGGTAGATTTAAAGTCTGAGCGTTATGATGTCCGTACCGAACTTGAACAGCCTTTTGCCGGTTTTGAAAAGTTACGTGCGCATGCCAGCTTTACCGATTATGAACATGATGAACTGGAAGAAAATGCAGTCATCAGTAACTTTAAAAGCAAGGGCTATGATGCACGTTTAGAACTGGTGCATGTTCCTGTCGCAGGTTGGGAGGGGGTGATTGGAACCCAGCTTTCACAGCAAAAAATTAATTTATCCGCTCCAGAAGCACATGGTCATGCAGAGCACGATCATGAAGGACATGAGCATGATCATGGTGAGCATGCGAGTCATAATCATGATGTGCTGATGGCAGACACCAAAACCCAGAAATACAGCTTATTTGCTTTGGAACATAAACAGATCGGTGATGTACATGTGGAACTTGGAGCACGTGTCGATCATCAAAAAGTAACAGTAGACTCGGAACAGAAAGATTATTCCGGTACGGGTCTTTCCGCATCTGCGGCTGCGAATTGGGAGTTTGCACCGAGTTACAAACTGTCTGTAGTCGGATCACATCAGCAGCGTTTGCCTTTAGCTCAAGAACTCTATGCTGATGGCTTGCATTTTGCGACCAATACCTATGAACTCGGTAATCCTGATCTCGATAAAGAAACTTCAAATAATCTCGAGTTAGGTCTGCATTATGAAGGGGATAAACTGGATTACCATGTGCATGTCTATCACAACTGGTTTGATGATTATATCTATGGCGAAACGGTAGCGCAGAAAGGTAATTTACGTGGCGTGCAATATACCCAGGACAAAGCCAGATTCTATGGTACAGAAGCACAAGCCGGGTATCAGATCAATGATATGTATAAGCTCAGCGTCTTTGGGGACTATGTGCGTGGCAAGATTGAAGCTGAGAATGCACCACGTGTACCTGCAGGTCGTTTAGGAACAAAAGTTGAAGCAGACTTTGCCGATGGCTGGTCAGGTCTGGCTGAATATTATCATGTCTTTAATCAGGACAAGATCGCCAGCTATGAAGATGAAACCCAGGGCTACAATATGGTGAATGTTGGCTTAAGCTATGCCAATAGCCTTGCAGATAACAATGCTTATCGGGTTTATTTCAAGGCCAATAACCTGCTTGATGATCAGGTGTATTCACATACTTCCTTCCTGTCGAATATTCCGCAGGTGGGTCGCAACTTTACTGTCGGCGTGCAGTATGATTTCTAACAGGTCTACTGAAATAATCGACCAAATCATCTAGATCTCACTGAAATCTACTTGAAAAATCATAAGATAAAACCTAGCCTGAGTATATTGGGTTAGGTTTTATCTTATGCGTATCTTTCAACGAATTCACAATAAATTGAACTGGTCGAATCGCCGTTATGCGACTTTGATCATTAGTATGCTGGCCGTGGGTTATTTGGCTTCGGCAATCTACCACACGTATAAGCCTTTGCCGGAAGATCTGAATTACACGGGCAAGCTGCGTCATGCCGAAGTCAAATTTCTGGCCGATCAGACTTATCTGGATGCCGAAGGAAAACAGCATTTAGATCATCGCATTTTTAATGAAATGCTGAAAATGATTGAAGAGGCCAAATCGCTGATTGTGCTGGATATGTTTTTATTTAATCAGCAAACCGGTGCATCTACGCAGCATCATCAGGCACTGAGTAAACAGTTGAGTGATGCTTTAATCAGTAAGCGTCTGCTGCAGCCTGAGGTAGAAATCAAATTTATTACCGATCCGATCAATTCGGTCTATGGTGGAATTAGATCCGAGCAGTATCGGGAATTACGTCAGCACGGTATTGATGTGATTGAAACCAATCTGACACCGTTGCGGGCTTCCAATCCAAGCTGGTCCGGCTTCTGGTATATCTGTTGCCAGGGCATTGGCAATAATCCGGAAACAGGCTGGTTGCCGAATCCATTTGGAACAGAAAAAATTACCCTGCGCAGTTATTTTGATTTGTTTAACTTTAAAGCCAATCATCGCAAAACTATGGTGGTGGATACCGATCAAGGCTGGAAAGCACTGGTCACGTCCATGAACCCGCATGATGGCAGTTCGCGGCATTCCAATATTGGCTTATTGGTCTGGGGTAGCACAGCCGTCGATATTCTGAAAACAGAACTGTCTGTAGGCATGATGTCACAAGCGAATATGCCAGCCATTGTCGCTGGGGATTTTCAGGCAGACATTAGCCAACCACAAGTTCAGGTGCTGACTGAAAAAGCCATTTATGATGCGATTCTGAATCTGATTCAGACCGCGAAAGCCAATGAACAGATTGATCTGGCGATGTTTTATCTGTCTGAGCGCAAGATTATCAAAAGTCTGATAGCGGCCCATGAGCGTGGTGTCAAAGTCCGGATTTTACTCGACCCAAATAAAGATGCTTTTGGCCGTGAAAAGAATGGAATTCCAAACCGGCAGGTGGCTTCAGAATTGCACGAAGCGGGTATCGAGGTGCGCTGGTGTCGTACTCAAGGCGAGCAATGCCATAGCAAGATCCTGATGAAGCGCAGCGCTCAGCAAGCTGAAATGATTTTAGGCTCGGCCAATTTTACGGTGCGCAATTTGAAAAACTATAATCTGGAAACCAATATGCGCGTGGTCGGTCAACCTCAGGCTGAAGTTTTCAGGGAGGCCCAGCAATATTTTGAGGGGGCATGGTCAAATCTGAATGGCCGTTCTATGAGTGTGGACTACACGCAATATGCAGAAAACTCGTTCTTTAAATATTGGCTGTATCGTTTTATGGAATGGAGCGGCTGGTCGACGTTTTGATTTTAAATCCCTCCTGACCCCCCTTTTTTAAAAGGGAGGAAAGTCCCTCTTTGAAAAAGAGGGATTTAGGGAGATTTTTTATTATCAGCTTTTTGATTCTGGATTCGGCGGAACCAACTGATCCAGCTCTTTATCCGTTAATTGATCCAGCTCAGAAATATCTGTTTTAATTTTCCATTGCGCTTCATCATCGACTGGATTTGGTAGACGCGCTTCTAACCAGTCACAAACCACATCTGGCGGGAAATCGGCGTGATTACACTGGATTACCCAAGACAGGAAATCTTTGGCTACACCATTCATATATGGCGGTGGCGAAACTGGAAGGAACTGAGTTGGGAGACGTTCATTTTTAGAAATATAATTCAGGACATGTCCCAGCTCTTGCACAGTTTGCCAAGCCAGCGGATGATCGACATTGATCTGAAACTTAAACCACCATGCCTGTTTGCCATCTGAACCATAGCTATCAATCCGTTCTTTCTGAACACTCGGCACTTTAGAAAAATATTCATGTAAACGATCGAAATTTAAATCAGACACAGTATTCAACTCGAAACATTAAAAAAAGTAATTTTAGCATAAAGCAGTCGCTTGCCGACGTGCCTGTCAGATTGAAAATAGGCGAGCGCATTACAAAAAATTGCAGCTCCAGCGAGCTTATCCATATTTTTTGCATCTATTTTGTTTAAAATATAAGCAGATTATTCGGAGGAAGCTCAAATGAGAATCGTACTATCGAGTGCAATATTCGCTGCATTGCTATTGGGAGCTTCTGCACAAAGTATGGCTGGCAATGCTTGGGTGGGTTATGGTGGTGTAGATCGATCCACACCGAAGTATCGCAGCGCACCACGACCTTATGATCCACCACGGCAGCATTACCCGCAACGTCCACTGCCACCGCGACCACATTACCCGCAACGACCACCATATTGGGGCTATCCACCTGCACAGAGTCAAAGTGGATTAAACATTCAGTATCAGGCACCGACCACTATTTATCAAAATTCGAATAGTTATAGCTGGGTCAATGGTGATCCGAATGTTGCCCGGATTGAAAGTTCGAGATATACGGTAATTACCGATTGGCAGCGTTTAGGGTTACCACCACCACCGCGTGGCAGCTACTGGATTTATGAAAACGGACGCTATGTGCTGGTGCCGAATCGTTAAACTGCTCTAAACTCTGAACGGATAATTCAGTTATAAACGTCAATAACTCAAAAAGACCAAAATAGTTCCCTCTCCTGTGAGGAGATGAGTAGCACTGCTACGCAAGGGAGAGATTGCTTGAGATAAATCTCCCAAAACCCTAAACGAGGCTTAAGTATTACTTTAAGCTGAAGTGCAAAAAAAGAGGGCTTAAAAGACTATGCCAATTCATCATCTTCTGGACGCGGTGTTTTGCCAAGGGGTAATGGCTTTTCACTATGTTTGTCACGAATCACGGATGGATAAGTCCATGAGGCATAGCGCACCACTAATATCGCAAAGGCCAGAATCAGAATCGAACCGGTAATAATCACCAGATCCATGCTGGCTTTATGCGTGTGTTGAATATCTGCAATCAGCAAACGGGTCAGTGCAGTAATGGCAATATAAATCAGGAAACGTACTGGCATATGGTTGGTTTTGAAATAGATGCCGACCATGGCACCAAGTTCCAGATAAATAAACAACAGAAGAATGTCGTCAATGGTGGCGAACTGTTTCACGGTCAGAATGTCAATGACGGTATGGCCAGCGGACCAGATCACCATACAGCCAATAATAAACAGCGCAATATAATGAAAGCTTTCTACAGCAAGATTGCCAAGACGGTCGAGGAGAGCTTCAAATTTTTCAATTTTCGGACGTGATTTAGACATATTATCCTCCTGATTTTTCATGTGAAATAAAGATAGTTGAAGAATAACGTGCAAAGATCATGCACAGAATGATTGAATGAAAAATAAAGATTAAATTATTTGAACTTTTGCGCTTTTTTTAGACTAAATTGCTATATTGTATGGGTGGTAACATTGAATAAATAGGAGAAAAAAGTGTTAGATAAAATTCAAACAAAAATTAGCCAATTAGAAGCCGGAAAAAAATTAATCCTCGGCGTAGGCATTAAGGCTGAAGATATGCAAAAGGTGGTGGAACTCTGCGAGTCTTTAGAGTCAGAGGGGAATATCAAAATTGTGAATAAACATCTGAATCCGAAGAGCAATAATCAGCCGGATACCTTGCTAATTCAAAAAGTTTAATTGTTGCATTTTCATAAAAAAACGCCTGCTGATGCAGGCGTTTTTTATTGCAGATTTTCAGCTTAAGCTTGAGTCGTGAAATAATCTTCAGAGAAGTTCATGATGACGTCAGAACCTGATTTCACTTTAGTAATGCGTAATGCCAGTTCAGGCAGAATGCGTTGTACAAAATAACGTGCCAGAGCGAGTTTATTTTGATAGAACTCACCTTCTTTATTTTTCGCTGCATTGGTAATGCGCGCGAACATATAAGAGAAGCTCAACAGACCTACAGCGTGCAGATAGTCAACTGCGGTTGCATTCGGGAAGTCATGGCTTTCTCGTGCTGCTTCCAGAATGTACTGAGTCACCGATTCAACTTCAGTTGCTGCATCCAGTGTGGCATCTTTAATAAAGTTTAGATCCGCATCCAGACTATTGGCAAAGTCACGGATTTCAGAGATATATTCAGAGATATATTCGCCGCCACATTTAATGGTTTTGCGGCCGATCAAGTCTTGTGACTGTACACCGTTGGTGCCTTCATAGATCTGGGAAATACGTAGGTCACGGATACATTGCTCCAAGCCCCATTCACGGATATAGCCATGACCACCGAAGACCATTTGTGCATCTAGGGTCGCCTGGAATGCGGTATCCGTTAAATACGCTTTCGCGATTGGTGTTAATAGCGCAACGCGGTCATTGGCTTTTTTCACCGCTTCAGGATCAGTAGAGAATTTGGTGATATCCAGTTGCTGACCTACATAAACTGCAAAGGCACGCGAAGCTTCGTTATTGGCACGTACATTCAGCAGCATACGGCGTACATCACCATGCACCAGAATGCTATCCGCAGGTTTGCTTGGTGACTGAACGCCAGCCGCACTACGACCCTGTAAACGGTCTGTGGCATATTGCGCAGCGTTTTGATAAGCGAATTCAGAAGCACCTAGGCCTTGAATACCCATCGACAGACGTTCGTAGTTCATCATCACGAACATCGCAGCGAGACCTTCGTTTTCTTTACCAACGAGGTAACCTTTGGCACCGTCAAAGTTCATGACACAAGTCGCAGATGCCTTGATCCCCATCTTGTGTTCGATTGAACCTGGGCCGACCGGATTACGCTCGCCGATAGAACCATCTTCATTCACCAGGAATTTCGGTACGATGAAGAGGGAAATACCACGAGAGCCAGCAGGGGCATCTGGGGTTTTTGCTAGAACTAGGTGAATAATATTTTCCGCCAGGTCATGATCACCACCCGTGATGAAAATCTTGGTGCCGCTGATGCTATAAGTGCCGTCTTCGTTACGTTCAGCTTTGGTTTTGATAATACCCAGATCAGTACCGGCATGTGGTTCGGTTAAGCACATGGTGCCTGACCACTCACCCGAATAAATTTTAGGTAAATAGGTTTCTTTTTGTGCTTGTGAAGCATAGCTGTTCAGCGCCATGCCCGCACCAACAGAAAGCAATGGATACAGCATGAAAGACGGGTTGGTGGCAAACAGCATTTCATCAGAAAGTACCGTTAGCATTTTCGGCATTTCCTGGCCGCCCCATTCCATATCTGCGCCCAGACCAATCCAGCCACCTTCTGCATATTGTTTGAACGCTTCTTTAAAGCCAGCAGGTGTGGTCACATTACCATTTTCAATTTTTGCGCCTTCTTCATCGCCGGTACGGTTCAGAGGAAGCATGACGTTTTGAGAAAATTTTGCCATTTCTTCAAGAATCGCTTCTGCTGTCGCAGCATCCAGATGCGCTAGATTTTCATTGGCCTGCCAGAATTGTTCTGCATTGAAGACATCGTTCAGGATGAATTTCATATCGGCAAGTGGCGCGTTATAAATTGGCATGGTGTGTCACCTGTTTATTGTTTGATTAAATGAGTTTTAATCAGTCTAAAACACTCAAAATCTGAATGTTAGACGACTAAAGGTTAATTCTGTAACTCTTTATAAAGAAAAAGGACTGCCTGTTGATTGACCGTCCTTTTTCTGAAATGTAGCTAGTCTGAGACTAACTTAGAATGCAAAGTGTTCCGCATCCAGGTTCATCAATGGCTCTACACCTGTCGCAATCACTTCAACGTGTGAACGAACGCGTGGCAGGATTTTCTTGAAGTAGAAGCGTGCTGTCGTCACTTTGGCATTGTAGAAATCAACCTCAGTGGTGCCCGCAGCCAGTTGCTCCTGAGCAACCAATGTCATACGTGCCCATAGGTAAGCTAGCGTGACATAACCAGAGAAGTAGAGGTAATCGACTGCAGCCGCACCCACTTCTTCAGGGTTTTGCATCGCGCGCATACCAATCTGCATGGTCAGATCGCCCCATTCTTTGTTCAAGGCAGCCAATGGTTCAACGAATTCTTTCATTGCAGCATTGTCTTTGTGCGCTTCAGCAAATTTATGGATGATCTTGGTGAAGTCTTTCAACATTGCACCTTGCGTACCCAATACTTTACGGCCTAACAAGTCTAGTGCCTGAATTTCAGTGGTACCTTCGTACAGGCAAGCAATACGTGTATCACGTACGATCTGCTCCATACCGTGCTCAGAAATAAAGCCATGACCACCGAATACCTGAACACCGTGTTTCGCAGCTTCAGAACCGGTTTCAGTCAGGAATGCTTTTGCGATTGGTGTTAGCAATGACAGGATGTTGTCTGCAAATTTACGGTCTGCTTCTTCTGCAGCATGTTCAACCACGTCAGCATATTGTGCTAACAGGTAAACCAGTGCACGACCACCTTCTGCATATGCTTTTTGAGTTAAAAGCATGTTACGTACCGCAGGATGCACAATGATTGGATCTGCTTCTTTTTCAGGTGCTTTAGGACCAGAAAGAGAGCGCATTGCCAGACGATCTTTTGCGTATGCAAGCGCGCCTTGGAATGAACCTTCAGATGCTGCAAGCCCTTGAACTGCTGTACCGATACGTGCTGTGTTCATGAACGTGAACATGCAGTTCAAGCCGCGGTTTTCAGGTCCAATCAGGAAGCCTTTAGCATTGTCAAAGTTGATGACACAAGTCGCGTTACCATGGATACCCATCTTGTGTTCGATCGAACCACAACGTACGCCGTTACGCTCGCCAATAGAACCGTCAGCATTCAGGTTGAATTTTGGCACGATGAATAATGAGATACCTTTGGTACCTTTCGGTGCACCTGGCAGACGAGCAAGTACGATATGGATAATGTTCTCTGCCATGTCGTGTTCACCAGCAGAGATAAAGATCTTCTCGCCAGAGATTGCGTAGCTACCGTCCGCTTGTGGTTCAGCTTTGGTACGGATAATACCCAGGTCAGAACCCGCATGGGATTCAGTTAAGCACATGGTACCCGTCCATTCACCTGAAACCAGTTTAGGCAGGTAAGCGTCTTTTTGTTCAGCTGAACCATGATGTTCTAAAGTACGAACCGCACCGTGAGACAGGCCAGGGTACATGCCCCATGCCCAGTTCGCAGTACCCACCATTTCAGAAATCGCGATACCTAAAGAGTTCGGTAAGCCTTGACCGCCGTATTGTTCTTCAGCAGAAAGAGAAGGGAAGCCAAGCTCGATGTATTTTTGGTACGCTTCTTTAAAGCCAGTCGGAGTCGTAACAACGCCGTCATTCCAGGTACAGCCTTCACGGTCACCGGTCTGGTTGATCGGAGACAATTCGTTTTCACAGAAGTCAGCCGCAGCTTCTAAGTACTGATCTACCAGCTCACGGCTTACGTTTTCTTGGAATGCAGGGAGATTTGCATAGTGTTGTTCAGCATTTAATAATTCATGCAACACAAATTGCATGTCACGTAAAGGCGCTTTGTATTGTGGCATATCGGTTTCCTCAATACTGGTTGAACCAGCGTTATAATCTTAGATGAACTAAAACCTGTCTTCACTGACACGGTTTGGAATGATCTAATCGTGCAACAACTTCCCCTGCGGTACAAGCTTTTCGGGGTGTTTTCTTGGTGACTGTAAAGTCAAAGATTAATCTGCATGACGCATTAAAGGTCTTGAGTATAAAGACTTTAGCCATATTCTGCAGGAAACGAATAGTCAACTGTATGCATGAAAGAGCACGCAATAAAAAAGCACCCGAAGGTGCTAGTCGTGAAGCCTTGATTCCTATGCATTAATAGGTAGAGGCTGTGGGCTGGAAACGGACATGACAGTTGCCATTGATGGTTTGTTCGCTCATCTTGATCTGTGCACCAGTCCCGTCTTTTTTGCCTTGACAGGCTTGCAGCATGGCTTGTTGATGTGCCTGACGTTGAGCGAGGCGCTGATCAAACTGTTTAGTCAATTCTGCACGTTTGGCATCCGTCAAGACTTCACCGTGCATCATGCCTCTACGCATATCGGCACGCATCGGACGATGCTCAGCTTTCATGTCGCGATGGCTTTTCATCTCTTTATGATCTGCTTTAAAGACCATCTTGCAGGTGCCGTCTATGGTTTTATCGCCAGTCTTGATTTGAACAGCCGAGCCCACAGCTTTATTGTCGCAGGCCTGTTGAAGCTGTTTGGCAAACTGCATGTATTCTGCACGCTTTGCCTTAAACTGTTCACGCTGTTCGGGAGTTAGATGCTGTTTTTTGCCTTCATGATGTTTCATCATGTGGGGATGATCATTGCTTGGGACATTGCTGGTGGATTGACAGGCAGTCAACGCACCCATTGATAAAACACTTGCACTGATTAATGCTATTTTTGTCATCGTTTGCATATGATTAATCCCGTTAAAGGTCTGATTCTTTTGATCGTTAAAGATTAAACAATAAAGATGTAGAAACAATGAAGGGTTTTTTGATGCAGTGTTCGCTACAATAATGAATATAGAAGAAAAATTGAGATTTTACTTTTGAACATTCGCCGTATTCCCATTGCATTACGTCTATTTTTGACTGTGCTGTTGACCACGCTGGTCATTACCACGGTGAGTCTGGGTGTATTGCATCTGAATATGCAGCGTAATTTCGCCCGTTATGTCGCTGATGTCGAAATGCAGAAGCTGGATTATGTGATTGAAAATCTGGCGGATGTCTATGCAGTCTATCAGGACTGGGGCAACGCGATTCAGGCACAGATTCTCCAGATGGAAGGTGAAGCCGCACCAGATGATTATGACCGATTATCACGCTGGTGGTTACGCCGACAGTATGATATTGCCTTACAACAGCGTTATTTTCAGGAACAGACCCTGGCTCAAGTGGCACCGAGTATGGTGGATCCAGAGCTGCCCCAACGTCAGGTCAATGAAGAAGAATTACGTTTATTAGCATCTAATTTGCCCTCCCAGTTTCAGCCTTTTGAAGGCCTGAAATTCCCGCTCAGTTCCAATCAAAATCTGTTTAGAACTGATCGCAAAAATGGTGAGCAGCCAGCACAGCAACCGACTGGCAAAAAACAGTTTATCCAGATGCCGGACCGTCTCGGCCTCAGTTCACGTCTCTCCCTGTATGATGCAAAACGTCGTTTTGTAGTCGGTGAAGCTTCGGATGAGCAGATTTCTTATCGTCCGATTATGGTGAATAATCAGATTGTCGGCTATTTGGGCTTAAAACCGGTTCTGGATCAGGATGATGCGCTCAGTATTAATTTCTTCAGTAACCAAAAGCGTTATTTATTTCTGGTTTATGCACTCAGTATTTTGGCGAGCCTGATTGCGTCCTTGTTATTGGCGACTTATTTTAAAAAGCCGATTCAACGTCTGCTCAATGGTACACGTGCCTTGACTCAGGGAAATTATCAATATCAGGTTAAAGTAAACCGGAATGATGAATTAGGTGATTTATCCAATGAATTAAATGCATTGGCGGTGATTCTGGATCAGCATGAAACCTCACGCCGTCAGTGGGTGGCAGATACTTCGCATGAATTAAAAACCCCATTGGCAGTGTTGCAAGCACAGATTGAAGCGATGCAGGACGGGATTCGTAAACCTACCCCTGAACATTTTGCGTCTATGCTGGCTCAGGTAAACAGCCTGAAAAAACTGACTCAAGATCTGGCCGCGCTGGCACAGGTCGATGCCCAGCAATTGCAATTCTATTTCTCGACGGTGAATCCGTGGGAGGTGGTGCAGCAGGAACTCATTAACTTCCAGCCGAACTTTGAGCAGGCTGAATTGACGGTCACTGCAGATGGCGAAGGGACTGAGTTAAATTTGGATCTGGATCGTTTTAAACAGATTGTGGCGAACTTGCTCAGTAACAGTATTCGCTATACTGAAGCAGGCGGGCAGGTGCATATTCACACTACGCAAGATGATAAAGAATGGACCTTATATGTCGATGATAGTCCGTTTGGTCTGACTGATGAACAACTGGCGCGTATTGGTGAGCGTTTCTACCGTGTCGATGATTCGCGTACCCGGGCAACTGGCGGAACCGGACTGGGTTTGGCATTATCATGTAAAATTACGCAGGCGCTGGGCGGCAGCTTAAGCTTTGCACATTCACCACTGGGTGGTTTACGATGCAAGCTGAGCTTTCCTAAACAAGTGAAACCATGAAGGGAATAGATTGATGAAACATGTCATGCTGGTTGAAGATGAAATCGAACTTGCACAATTGGTGCGAGACTATCTGGAAGCTGCTGGTTTTGAGGTCAGTATGTTTCATGATGGGCAGGAAGCATATAACAGTTTTACCCAGCGTAAACCGAGTCTGATGATTCTGGACTTGATGGTGCCGCGTATGGACGGCCTGACCATTTGCCGTAAAGTACGTGAACAGTCGGATTTACCGATTATTATGGTGACTGCACGTACTGAAGAAATTGACCGTGTGTTGGGTCTGAATATGGGTGCAGATGATTATCTCTGTAAACCATTTAGTCCGAAAGAACTGGTCGCGCGTGTACAGGCTGTGTTACGTCGTCTGGATCGTAAATCAGAACCGGAAAGCAATGATTTATTCCGTATGGACAAATCACAACAGCGCATCTGGTATCAACAAAAAGCCTTGAATTTAACGCCGACCGAATTCCGTTTACTGGAGTTATTCCTGGAACATGTCGGACAGGTATATTCACGTGCGCAATTGCTGGATCATATTAATCCGGACAGTTTTGATGTGGCTGACCGTGTCATTGACAGTCATATCAAGAATTTGCGCCGCAAGATTTCAGATGCAGCTGAAACCGGCAACCGTCATGAGTGGATTCAGGCGGTGTATGGGGTCGGTTACCGTTTTGAATATCCTGAAGATTGAATAAATAAATATTTTTTTAGCATTGTAAAGCTCCTTTAAAATGGTTATTTTTTAGGAGCTTTTTATTTATAATTTTTAGAGGGTTGGGGTAAAATGATTTTAAAAAAAACATTACTAGTACTAAGTTGCTCTGTGTTTTTAGTGGCTTGTGGTGGAGGTGGGAGTGGAAGCGAATCATCTTCACCTAGCGGAGCAAATGGGGGAGAGGTAACGACACCTGCTTCGGATTTAGAAAAAGCAAAACAACTTGTTAAAACCACCAATGCTATCATTTCTTATTATGATGGTTTTCAAAATATTGCTGATCAATATAAAGTTCCTGCAGAAGTAATAAATAACACATCTTCAGATTTGAGCCGTGCAACAAACTTATTATTAGTGATTGCAGAGGTTGTTACTGAGAATGCACAGGGGCAGACCAAGACTTATACAGCACAACAAATTCAGGATTTAATTAATCAGGATGATGCATATAATTTTAAATTTAAGAGCAATACTTTAAAGGCTAATGTTACGGGTAATTCTATTACTATTTCAGGTGATGCTAGTGTCCAATATTGGCAAGATTTTGATTGGGATAAAGTTACAGCGGACAATGCTTGGAATAATGCAAATTGGTATAACGATCCTGCATATTCAATTTATGGTGATGATGCTGAAGTTACAGTATCAAATTTGGTCTTAGAAGCACCGTTTATTGATACCGCACGTACAACTTATAATTATAAGATTCAGAATAATGGAAAAATTTCTACCAAGAATCTTAAAAATCAAACTGCGAGTTTTAGTTTCACTGCAGATAGTACAGCATCTATGGTTTATGCTACCGCAGATACAATGGAAAACCGTGAAGATATTCCGAATCAAGCCACAATGAATTTAAAAGGACTTTTGTTTGAAAGTGCAGATGTGAAAGCCAATTTAGCAGAAGTTTCTTTAATTGCACGCAAAGCTAAATTTGATAATGGTGTTGAAACTTTAGAACAATTGATTCCATCTGAGTTGGTGCTGAAAGGTCTTGTAAGTTATCAGCAGGAATCGTTGAATTTAGAAGCTAAATTCAATTTGAATAATGATTTATCTAAAGCTATTGATGTGAGTGCTGGGCAGGAAACATCGACTAATTTCATCAATGCGAATTTAAATGTCAAATTAAGCGGTAACTTAAAAGGTGCTAATGCAGTACCTACACCATTTAGCATTGATATTACTGCAAAACGTGCTGAATTTACCAAAGGCACAGCTACTGTTGCCGTTGTCGTTGATAAAAATGCATTGGATATTGAGTTAACTGCAAAAGACTTAGATCAAGAATATCAAGTTATTGCGGGTGTAATTAAGCATAAAAATGGAGCATCCATCAGTATTGCAGATGTACAGGGTTTTACTTCAGCGAATATTATGGTTGCAGGAAAAAGTTACGGGGATCTCACTAAAAACTCATCTGGGCAATATGTGGTGAAATTTAATGATGGCACAATAATTTATATCGCTCCTTAATCTAAAACTTAACTTTGAGAAGAAGGCAGCATTTGCTGTCTTCTTTTATATCTAATGAAAAAAAATTTATTCATATTGGCCGTAAGTTTGCCATGCTCTGCTTATGCGGAAAAAACGATTCAATACAGTATAAATGCTGATATTTATAGTGAGCCTGTTAGTGTACATGCCTTTTTAAATGGTTGGGAAACCCCTAATTTTAAAAAAGGCAATAATGCCTTTGCACATGGGAAAATGAAATTAGAAACCAAACAGGATAATTGGACTGTAGGTTGGGTTTGGGCTTATGACTATCAGATTCATTTTAGTGATGATATGGCAAAGTTATATTATCAAATTGAAAATGATCAGTTAATTGATGCAAATAAACATAATCAATTGGAATTAGAAGCTCAGCATGTCGAAACGGTGGGAACTCGTTTTGCCTATGATTGGAAAGTTCATCCTGATTGGACAATTGTGACAGGGGCAACGGCTCTCATCGGCCGTCATTATGTGGATGGTAAATTTCAAGCAACAGGACAAACAACCAATTTGACTGAATTGATGGATCGAGTAGCTTGGTTAAATGGTTCATTGGATTATAGTTATGACCGTCCTGCTTTAAAAGAAGAAGAATTAGGTTGGGATGGAAGAACCAGTAAAGGTTATGGCTATGGCCTAGATTTTGGTTTACATGGGCAAATCAAAAAAGATTGGAATATTAATCTTCAGGTCGATGATTTACTCGGTTACTTATATTGGGATAAGGCTCCATTTACACGCTACAATCTTTATTACGATCAAAATCAGCGTCCTCGAATGGATCTAAGTGGACAATTAAGTAAGAGCAAACAGTATCGTCAAAAACTGCCTTTTAAATTAAGTTCGGAAATTAGCTATGATGTTCAAACTAAGCCTTGGAGTGCGAGCATTAGTAGTTTTTCAAATGAATATATAACATTAGCTCAACTCAATGCCTTTTGGAAAATGGAACAATTAAAATATGGACTGCATATAGAGCCGCAAACACAAGCTTGGGGATTATCAATACAGCATAAAAATTTTGGTGCTAAATATATGACTGACAATTTAGAGAGTAATCAGGCACATCGTTTTAGTGCCTCTTTATATGCTCAATATTACTGGTAAAATCTTTCAACATTAAAATTTTCTAATAAAAACGGAGCGATATGCTTCGTTTTTATTAAGAAGAACAACTCACCATGACTTCAGGCACGTCACTCGGCAATGGCGCTAAATCTTCAGGCTGTTCCAGATCTGACTGTTTCAGATAAGGTTGACTGAGTAATTTAAACAGGCGGTCGACTTCAGAAAAATCATCCCGCTCTGCCAGTTCAATGGCTTTCTGTGCCATGTGATTACGCAGAATATAATGTGGATTGATCAAGTGCATGGCGGCGTGTAACTCTTCAATATCCTGTTGTTCTCGAATGCTTTCATATTGCGTCAAAAATGCTTCAAACTGACGACGGTCTAAGCAATCATCTTTAATGGCTTCATAGTCTTTATTTTGCAGACGGATAAAACTCTGGGTGTAGTCCAGTTGCTCACTTTGCAAAATTCGCAGAAATGCCATCGCACAATCAAAACTGTCTTTATGGAAACTTGGCAAGCCCATTTTCTGATTTAAACCATATTTATAATGCTCTAAGAATGTTGGCTCATAGTGCTCCAGACATGCTGCCAAATCCTGTTTCCATTGTTCTTTGTCATAATCTGTAGGGCAGAGCGGCACCAGATTATTTAACCATTGCCACAAATTCCAATGTCCGATACTTGGCTGCTGCTGATAGGTATAACGCCCTTGATAATCCGAGTGGTTATTGATCCAGTTCGGACGGAAGCGCTCCATAAAGCCATAAGGACCAAAGTCCAAAGTTGAACCGGTAATATTCAGGTTGTCAGTATTCATCACGCCATGTGCAAAACCAACCAGTTGCCATTTGGCAATCATCACCGCAGTGCGCTGAATAACTTTTGTGGCAAAGCTCAGAATCGGCTGTTCGGCTTGCAGGCATTCTGGATAATGCCATTCGATACATTTCTGGGTAAATTCAGCTAGTAGATCTGGCTGATACTGATTGATCCATTCAAAATGGCCGAAACGGATATGACAGTCTGAAGTACGCAACATCATCGCGCCCGGCTCTAGCTTCTCACGCTGAATACCTTGCATCGATGAGGTAAAGCCCACTGCATTACTGGATGCTACACCCAAAGCATTTAAGGCATGACCCGCCAGATACTCACGGATGACTGAACGCAGTACTGCACGACCATCGCCCATGCGTGAATAAGGCGTAGACCCAGCACCTTTTAAATGCAGGTCAATGGTCTGGTGATTCTGATCCAGAATTTGAGCAATCAATAACCCGCGACCATCTCCCAATTGTCCTGCCCATTGTCCAAACTGATGACCTGCATAGACCATAGCCAAAGGTTCAAACTCAGCAAAGACTTTCTGACCACTACAAATCTCGACCCATTGCGCCTTGTCTTCGTCCGACCATTGCAGTTGTTCTGCCAAAGCGGCATTGAAGTGCCCGGCTTTTACACCTTTTAACGGCAGCGGAACTTGATGGTGATAGAGGCGGGCGGGCAGTGTTTGATAGCGAGAGTTAAAATACATGGCATCAGTACAGGATTGGAATAAATTTACTATAACAAAGATAGCTGTATAAAACTGTTGTATAAGCGAGAGTTCACGTTATCTTTCGGACATAAAAAAAGCCCCAATCGGGGCTTTAGTGTTCAACAGCTTTTATTGAGAAACTGCAGATTTTTTCAAATTACGAACCAGTAGATTCAAGGTTTGACGATGATGAGAAAGACGCTGTTCAACCAGCTGGAATTCAACTTTTAGCTTGTCATCCATCTGATGGATTTTTTCAGCCATCGATGCTTTCTTGACCTGAATTTCCTGTTCTTTCAGCTTCGCCCAGTCATTTAAGGTTTGGGTAAATGCATCATATTCCTGTGCGATCTTGGTTTTTACCGCCGAGATATCTTCAGAAACATCATGGCCATATACCGCAAGATCCTGTTCAGCATATTTAAACTTCATTGCCAATTCCGCTTTTTTGATATTGAAGCTAGGAATACGGCGCAAGTTTTTAGCTAAACCAAGTTTAGAACAAGTCCAGATCAACCATTTAGTTGGATCGTACTGCCACCATTTCACGCCGTTACGGTAATCGTATTGGAAAATGTGGTGATAGTTATGATAACCCTCACCCCAAGTTGCAACCGCGAGTACGAAGTTGTCACGTGCAGTATTTTCGTCGGTATAAGGACGATTTCCCCACATGTGGCACAGTGAGTTAATGAAGAAGGTTACATGATGGCTCAGGATTAAACGCATTAATCCACCCAATAGCAACACGCCCCATACATCGCCGACTGCCCAGCCAATTGGCAATAAAATCGCAGCATGAACAGCAATCACTAAAGGAACGTAGTATTTGTCCTGAAACATCACCACTTTGTCTTTTAATAGATCTGGCGCATTTTTATAGTTGGCAGCACCAGATGGATAATCACGTAACATCCAGCCAATATGTGCATACCAGAAGCCTTTATTGATCGAGTACGGGTCTTGATCAACATCATCGACATGACGGTGATGGGTACGGTGACCAGATGCCCAGAATAAAATACTATTCTGTACAGCAAATGTACCCATAATCATCAAGATGATTTTTAATGGTAAAGTGGCTTCATAAGCACGATGTGCCCACAGGCGATGGTATCCTGCTGTAATGCCGAGGCTGCTTACGCCCAGTAAAACAAACATACTGATCCAAGCGGCAGCGCTAAAATCATGGTGATACGCATACAACGGAATCGCGATCAGGGCTACGATTGGTAAAAATACCAATGCAAACACAGCAATCCAGTTGATGGGGGCTTTGGGTAAGGGAGCATTCATCTCCAACAGCACTCCTAGAACCTCGGAAGGTATAACAAAAAGCAGAAACTACTGTTGGTTTTAACAGCAGCCTATCTTGTCCATATTAGCATGCGCCCTAAGGCATCACTAGCATTATTGTACGGTTGTATTGTACTTGTCGGTAACAGAATAAGTAGGGCAGAAGTGACCATTTTGCGAGCGTAGACAGGCTCTGATTTCCGACTAAGTAACTGAGGATTATCACTCTTTCAGAAAATGGAAACGGAATGAATCAGATGAAAATCGTTGTTCATAATTTCTACAATATTATCAGGAAATTTGCAGAATATAGAGGTTGGGCAACTTAATTTCACTTTTAAATAAAATCTGATTAAGGAAGGTTCACACTTTCATTATTGCGTCATCGAAATGAACTGGGTCAAGAAATACCTAGATCAATCAAGGCTAAGAGAGATTATTTAGAGTTGTTGTAGCATCAGTTTTGGATAATCGGTAATCAGCCCCTGAATGCCCCAGTCTCGCAGCTGTTTCGCACGGGTGATATCATTGACTGTCCAGACACTGATATTCAACTCGGCAGCCTGCGTGGCTTGAATCAGGTCTTTACTGGCCAGTTCGTCCATCCAGCCAATATGACAGCATCCAAGTTCCAGCGCCTGATCAATGGCCTGATGTTTGACATCGGTTTCAATCAATAAACCGCGTTTTAAACGTGAGTTTTGCTGTTTGAAGGCATCCAGAATTTTGGCATCAAAGCTGGTAATAATGGCTGCCTGCTCATAGCCTTGTAACTGCTGTTCGACTTCAAACGCGATTTTTTCAGCTGCTGCTTCAGATGCTACGCTTTTAATTTCGACTTCAATATGCTCGAAATTTCGAATGACATTTAAGGTTTGATCGAGCAGTGGGGTCGCTTCGATTTTATTCCATTCTGACCAGGCCACTGCGTGATTATATTGGGTAAGATCTTGACGGTTACACTCGTATAGATGCTTCTGCAAACCGGTGGTACGCACAAAGTCGTCATCATGCATGATGATTAAGGCATTGTCTTTGAGCTGACGGACATCAAACTCAACGGCGCGAATGCCGATCTCCTGAATATATTGAAAACCGCCCAAGGTATTTTCAGGGGCTTCACCACGTGCACCACGATGACCAATTATGCGCATAAGATGCTCATGAGTGGGAAAGTTAAGTTCATTTTGCGAGGGCTACGTGACAGAAGGATGACACTTTCTATTTTCGTCAGATGCTCTGTAAAATCAAGAGACATCTGACGTGTATTTTTAGATGCTAACTTGAAACATAATTTTACTTTTCGATGCTGTCATTGATATTTTTTTGCCACAGCACTTCGGAACCGCTTTCAGCGCGTTGCAGGGTGCGTGATGCTACAAATAACCAGTCCGATAAACGGTTAAGTAGTTGCAGTGACGCTGCCTGAATGTTTTGGTCACGGTGATGTACCGACATCACGCTGCGTTCTGCACGACGGCAAACAGCGCGGGCCTGATGGGCAAAGCTGCACACCAACGTTCCAGCAGGCAGAATAAAATCTTTTAACATCGGCAAAGCTTCATTCATGCGGTCGATATCATTTTCCAGAAACTCAATCGATACCGGTTGCACCAGATTAAAACCCGGAATACACACTTCACCGCCCAGATCAAATAACCAGTGCTGGATCAGGCTTAAAGATTTATCCCAAGCGGCTTGATCTTCAATGTTGCTTGCTGAAATTTGTGCGCGTAATACGCCAATCACGGCATTCAGTTCATCGACATCGCCGAGTGCTGTGATACGCAAATCATCTTTGGCAACACGTGAGCCATCACCGAGTCCTGTGGTACCTGAATCGCCTGTGCGGGTGTAGATTTTGCTTAAACGGTGGCCCATATGTGTTCCTTGAATTTTTAATGAAGATAATAAAAAAGGATAATGTCGGTCATAACATTATCCATAAACTGCGCTGTTTTAAAGTTTTTTGCTGTTTAGAGCTTAGTATTTAAAGGTGATACCTGCAGAAGCGAGACGGCCACCGTTCACATAGTACTGGTCGCCAGCGCTATGCACAGTTTTGTATTTCACATCACCGACATTTTCAATGTTAGTAAACAGTTTAACTGTTGGATTAATATTCCAATATGCATTTAAGTCAACACGTGCATAACCTGGAATATCACGACTAAAGTCCTTCGCTTTCGATTTTGCTACCAGTGCAGCACTTAAACCGTAATCGGCATTTTGTAGACCTGTCGATACAGTGAATGACTGACGAGGGCGACGTAATAGCTCTGAATTCTGTTTCGTATCTTCAGTTTTGACATAAGTGTAACCGGCATTAATAAAGAACTGATCTTTTGCCCATTGTGCCGTCAATTCGCCGCCAGTCATCTTGGCTTCATCAATGTTTTGGTTTTGGTAAACAGTAGTTGGAAGCCACTCTTCTCCACAATCAATAATACATTCCGAATTAATTAAATTATCGACTTCCGTATAGAAAGCGGAAGCACCTACTAAAATATTTAATGGAAGTTTTTGATCTATCCCCATTTCATACGAAATGCTTTCTTCAGGCTTCAGTTGATCATTGCCGCCAAAAGCATACATATCATTTAAAGTCGGTGCCTTAAATGCTGAACCAATATTGGTATAAATGCTGGTATTAGGGAGCAATTGATAACGGATACCACCTTGTGCAACGGTATGTGAGCCAAATTTTTCGTTATCTTCGACACGCACACCCATCTGAGTGCTTAAGCTATTTGTCTGATACTGATGCTGAATATAGTAGCCTGTTGAATTAATATCTTCATCAATAGCCTGGGTTTTTGCATCGGTATTACGCTGGGTAATGCCCAGTAAAACATTTTGTGCTGCTGTGAAATTCCATTTGCCATAGATTTCTGCTTCTTGCGTGGTGCTATGTACAAAGCTGCTTGATGTGACCTGATCTAAGTCATCTTTAAACTGAGATAGACGTGCATTAATTTCAGTGGCTTGTGTTGGGTTAATACGACCTTTTAAGTTTACAATTTTATTTTCAAAATCTTGGCTGGAAAATGCACCCCAATTACTGTATTGGACATTTCCTGAATTTTGACTGTAATCGAGTGATGTTGCATAACGCTCTTTTTCAATACCGAATTTTGCACTATAGCCTTTTTGATCATAACTGTAGTCACGGTTGTCATTGATATTGAATACAGGTGTGCCGTCAGTTTCTAAAACTTGACCGCGAATCTGCGCATACACCCCATTTTCTGCCAAGTCAGCCCCAATAATTGATTTGTAGGTTTGATTCTCACCAATTTCACCTGTTACAAAGGCACTCGTTTTTTCAGGCGTTTTTGTTACAAACTGCACTACACCACCAATTGCGTCTGTACCATAAAGCACAGACGCAGGGCCTTTTAATACTTCAATTTGTTTAAGATCAGTGGTGTCTAAAAAAGGAATAGACGCTGCACCTGTGGTGGCTGTATTTAAACGAACACCATCACGTAGTACTAAAACTTGATTGGAATTGGTACCGCGTAAAAAAATAGAAGTTTGCTGGCCATAACCACCCGATTGCACGACATTAATACTTGGGTCTGTTTTGAGTAAATCTGGTAGTGCTTTAAGAGGTGATTGCTCAAGAATTACAGGTTCAATAATCGAAATACGCGCTGGTACATTTTCAATGTTTTCTGCAGAGCGAGTTGCCGTGACCACAATGGTATCTAAAGATGCTTTCGCAACTTTTTGCTCGTTAGCAAAAACAGATGAAGTGGTACCCAACGCAAGTGCGATCGCACCTACCAAGGCAGTAGGTTGAAATTGAATAGACATGAATTGCTCCCTACATTCACTTCCCCGTGAATGATTGAGTTATAGAACACAACAAGCAGGTTTCCGGACTTAAATGTGCAAAGCAGCGACTTTGCTGTATATCCACCTTCCCACATCAAGATGCAGTGGTGTAAACCGAAGAGTTTAAATTGATAGACGTTTCATTTTTTACCGTTGCGGGGGCAGTTCTGGATTTACACCAGCTTCCCTAAAGCCTGAAGGCTTGGACTTGCTGCAAAGTGAGCGCAGTATAAAGTCAGTATGAGTTATATACAATCTGCATAGAGAATAATCCAGATGAACTTTACGCAAGTCAGAAAAATTGCATTACAATGATTTGCCCCAATCTTATAGATTGTTCAATACATTGGTAGATCTAGAGCCAACATAATATGCGAACCCGTGCCAAAATTTGTGGAATCACCCGAGTTGAAGATGTACATGCCGTAGTCAATGCTGGCTGTGATGCGATAGGGTTTGTGTTTTATCCACCGAGTCCACGACATGTTACTTTAGAGCAGGCTGAAATCCTGATCCGGGCGGTTCCGGCTTATGTGCAGGCCGTAGGTTTATTTGTAAATAGTCGCGCAGATGAAATTCAGCATATTCTTAAAACCGTTCCGCTCGATATTTTGCAATTTCATGGCGATGAAACACCTGAACAATGTCAGGCCATCGCCCAGCAGGTCGGACGCCGCTGGTATAAAGCCATTCAGGTGCAACCTGATCTGGATGTGGTTGCAGAAATTCAAGGTTATCAAGATGCAGGCGCAAGCGCAGTGCTATTAGATGCATGGCATCCTGATCTGAAAGGTGGCACAGGGCACAGCTTCGATTGGGACACATTTCCCAAACTCAATATTCCCTTGATCTTGGCAGGCGGTTTAAATCCTGACAATATCGAACAGGCAATTCTCACCACACAGGCTTATGCCGTGGATGTGAGTGGCGGTGTCGAGTCCGCAAAAGGTATTAAAGACCAACAACTCATAGAACGCTTTATGCAAGGAGTCCATCGTGGATCAGCAAAGTACTAGCCAGAACAGTCAGGCAGTTGACTATACCCAATTCCCGGATGAACGCGGGCATTTCGGTATTCATGGCGGACGTTTTGTGTCAGAAACACTCATGGCGGCTTTAGAAGACTTGGAAAAGCTCTATTTCCGTATGAAAGATGATGCGCAGTTTTTGGCAGAATTTGACCGTGACATGGCGTTTTACGTCGGTCGTCCGAGTCCTTTATATCATGCTGAACGATGGTCGAAAGAGTTGGGTGGCGCACAGATTTACCTGAAACGTGAAGACCTGAACCATACCGGTTCGCACAAAGTAAATAACACAATCGGTCAGGCCTTACTGGCGAAGCTTTCCGGCAAGAAACGTATTATTGCCGAAACAGGTGCAGGCCAGCATGGTGTAGCAACGGCAACAATTGCAGCACGTTTAGGTCTTGAATGTGTAGTATTCATGGGCGCAGACGATGTAAAACGTCAGGCGATGAACGTCTACCGTATGCGTTTATTAGGCGCGACGGTTGTGCCGGTAGAAAGTGGCTCTAAAACCTTAAAAGATGCCATGAATGAAGCCATGCGTGACTGGGTGACCAATGTTGATTCAACTTATTACGTGATTGGTACTGTGGCAGGTCCACACCCATATCCGCAACTGGTTCGTGATTTCCAGTCGATCATTGGTCGTGAAGCACGCCGTCAGATTCTGGAACAGGCTGGCCGTTTACCAGATGCCCTGGTAGCATGTGTCGGTGGTGGATCTAATGCAATGGGCTTGTTCTATCCATTCCTGAATGACCAAGATGTGAAAATGTACGGCGTTGAAGCAGCAGGTCATGGGATTGAATCAGGTAAACATTCTGCGCCATTGAATGCCGGTCATGTCGGTGTTCTGCATGGTAACCGTACTTATCTGATGTCGGATGCGCAAGGCCAGATCATCGAAACACATTCAATTTCTGCAGGTCTGGATTATCCAGGTGTGGGTCCGGAACATAGTTTTCTGAAAGATATGGATCGCGTGAAATACGTGCCGATCAATGATCAGGAAGCTTTACAGGGTTTCCGCGACTTGACCAAGATTGAAGGCATTATTCCGGCTTTAGAAAGCGCACATGCTATGGCTTATGTCACTAAACTTGCACCGACCATGGACAAGGATCAGATTATTATTGCGACGGTTTCAGGTCGTGGTGATAAAGACTTGATGACTGTGGCACGCATTGATGGGGTAGAAATGGTTGAGATGTAAGTTCCTTAAAGTCCTCTCCTTGCAGGAGAGGGTTTGGGAGAGGTTATTTCAATAAAAAATCGTGTTAAGTTTTCTTAGCACGATTTTTTATTGAGTAGATTTTGAAAGAACACGTTTGTATGGAATTAAGAGAATTCACCTTGCGCGCGCTCTTTGGCCCATTCACGTAAAACAAATTTCTGCAATTTTCCGGTCGAAGTTTTTGGAATTTCGGTAATCACCACATCCTTAGGCACTTTAAAACGGGCCAGATGCTCACGGCAGAATTCCATAATTTCTTCTTCTGTGGCTTTTTTTCCTTCTTTGAGTTCGATAAAGGCACAAGGAACTTCCTGCCAGCGTGGATCAGGCTTGGCGACTACCGCCGCAGTCAGCACCGCCGGATGCTGATACAGCACTTCCTCCACTTCAAGTGAAGAAATATTTTCTCCGCCGGAAATAATCACGTCTTTAGAGCGGTCGGTAATTTTGGCATAGCCATCCGGTTGGCAAACTGCCAGATCTCCTGTATGGAACCAGCCACCGGCAAAGGCTTCAGCGGTCGCCTCAGGATTTTTCAGATAACCTTTCATCACGATATTGCCACGGAACATGATTTCACCCATGGTCTGACCATCATGTGGCACTTCCTGCATGGTATCCGGATCAAGCACTTTCATGCCATCTTGCAATGGATAAGGTACGCCTTGGCGGGAGTGCAACTGTGCTTGTTCCTGAATAGATAAATCACTCCAGCCGGCTTGGGATGCGCACAGTGCAGAAGGACCGTAGGTTTCTGTCAGGCCGTAGACATGGGTTACGTTAATGCCAATATTGCGCATGCCTTCAATGATTGCTGCTGGAGGTGCGGCACCCGCCACCATCACTTCGACACGGTGATCAATTTTGGTCTTTTTCTCTTCAGGTGTGTTAATCAGCATCGACAGGACAATCGGTGCCCCACAGAAGTAATCGACTTTATGTTCGGCAATCAGTTTAAAGATCAGTTCAGCATCGACTTTACGCAAGCAAACGTTGGTTCCGCCGTTGGCTGCCATGGTCCAGGCAAAGCACCAACCATTACAGTGGAATAGCGGCAGTGTCCATAAATAGGTGGCACGTGGTGTCATGCCACAGGCAATAATATTACTGGCTGCGTTAATGTAGGCACCGCGATGATGATAGACCACGCCTTTCGGGTTGCCTGTGGTTCCAGAGGTATAGCTTAAGCTGATGGCATCCCATTCATCTTGTGGTAGATGCCATTCAAAGTTTGCATCGCCTTGCGCAATCCATTCTTCATATTCAATTTGACCAATACGTTGATCTTCACCTTCAAACTCTACATCGGCCACATCAATGACATAAATGTCTTGTGAAACTAGAGCGAGTGCTTCAGTCGCAAGTGCGGTAAATTCAGGATCGACCAATAACACTTTACTTTCAGCATGTTCTAGCATGAAAGCAAGGGTCTTGGCATCCAGACGGGTATTTAAGGTATTCAGAACTGCGCCTGCCATCGGCACAGCAAAATGCGCTTCGATCATGGCAGGGACGTTAGGCAGTAAGACAGACACGGTATCATTTTTATCGATGCCTAATTTTTGGAGTTGGTTGGCAAACTGACGACAACGGTTGTATTTCTCACGCCAGGTAATACGACGCTTACCATGAATAATCGCGTTCTGGTTTGGATAGATATAAGCTGCACGATCAAGATAGCGTAAAGGTGATAAGGCTACAAAATTCGCGGGGGTACGCGGTAATTCATCATATGCGCTAACCATTGTAAAACTCCGTTCTATATTTATTTTCATATCCTTTTGAAAAGATATGTATTTCTCAGAAATCTTGCATTTATGCTTTAGTCGAGTACGATTTTACAAATTCTAAGTAATTGAATATTAATAAAAATATTTAACCCTACTTAAATGTTCTGAACGCCTGGGTTCCCAAGTTTGATTTTTTAGGTATTTTACTCTAGTTGAATCATTAAAATAATATAAGCCAGAGAATAATAATGAAAATACAACAGGCGAATGACGTCTGGCGAAACTGGTCGGGGAGCCAGTCCAGTGCTGCTCGGATTTGTCAGCCTAGCCAAATCAGTGAATTACAAAAAATAGTGAAATCCTGTGAGCATATCCGTGTTGTGGGTGCAGGACATTCGTTTAGTGCTTTGGCCAAGACTGATGACCTTTTGCTTAATCTCGATCAGTTCAAAGGTATCGTGGCCTTTGATCAAGAGAAAACCCAATGCACTGTGCAGGCCGGTACGCGTTTATATGATTTAGGGAAAGATCTGGCACCGATCAATCAGGCCTTAATCAATCAGGGTGATATAGACCAGCAAAGTCTGGCCGGAGCGATTTCTACCGGAACGCATGGCACGGGCATCGATTTACCTTGCATCTCTGCTTTCGTGGAAGGCTTTGAATTACTGACCGCGGATGGAGAGCTGTTGCAATGTCATCGTGAGCAGAATGCTGAGATATTTCAGGCTGGACGGGTGGCATTGGCAGCTTGGGTGTATTGACCCAAATCACCCTGCAAAATCGGCCACGATATAAACTAAAAGAACAGATTCGGCTGTGTTCATTAAAAGACATATTTACCCATATTGATCAATGGAAACATCAGCACCGGCATATTGAATTTTGGGCTTTTTTACATGCCGATCAAGTGATGCTGAAAACTCTGGATGACACGGAGGAGGACATTCAGCCGAGACAGGAGAGCTGGCCTCCGGAAGATATTTTATTGACTCTATGTTCGGAATTGACGCGACTCTTCCCAAAGACAAATCCCTATCTGCAAAAACTGCTCGGCGTATTTGTCAAACCGACTTGCTATGTAGATTGGTCATCCCGGATTTTTCCGACCCCGCGCCAGACCAAATTTAATGAAATGGAATATCAGATTCCGGTTGATTCAGGCTTGCAGTGTCTGGACGAGATTCTGCATATTTTACGTAAACACCAAGTGCCGATGTTTTTCCCGATCGAGTTCCGTTATGTCAAAGGCGATGAGATCTGGCTAAGTCCTTTTTATCAGCGTGATTCGGTCTCCATTTCGATTCATCAATTTTATAAACAGGATTACCACGCGATCTTTGATCTGGTCGAGCCGATTTTTCAGAAGTATCAGGGACGGCCACATTGGGGAAAGTTGCACAGCATGACAGCCGCTTCGCTGCGTGATCTCTACCCAAAATGGGAGGATTTTATGAGATTGCGCCAGCAACTGGATCCGCAGCAAAAATGGCTAAATCCGTACTTAAAGCAGCTTTTTTTGCCTGAAAATTAGGAAATGGCGATGCAATCAAATTATTTTCAGCAATTAACCCAGGATTTAAAACAGCAGGGAACAGGCACGCCGCAACTGATTTTAGATGTAAAAACTTATCAATATAATTTGGACTATGTACAGTCAAAATTACCTACGCAGTTAAAACCACGCTTGGTGGTGAAATCCTTGGCCAATATGCAGTTGCTTAAACTGGCTAGTGAAAAACTGAATACTCAGCATTTTATGCTGTTTCATCTTCCGCATCTCGCAGAGATTATCCAAGCCTTTGAACAAGCCGATATTTTGCTGGGTAAGTCTATGCCGATCCGGGCAGTAGAACTGTTTTATCAAAGCAATGGTCAACACGATATTTATATTCAATGGCTGATTGATGATCTGGGGCGATTACAACAATATCTGCAGCTCGCTCAACAACTCGACATCAGTTTGAATGTAAATATTGAAATTGATGTCGGTTTGCATCGTGGTGGAGTACAAAATTCGCAGCAATTTGTGGCATTGCTTAAGCTGATTCAACAACATTCAAAGCATTTAAAACTATCAGGTTTGATGGGCTATGACGCGCATGTCGCAAAGTTACCAAAAATCATAACAAGTCCTGAAAAAAGTTATCAACAATCGCAACACACTTATCAACACTACAAAGCCATTCTTCAGCAGCAATTCCCGGATTTATGGCATGAGGGGCTGTGCTTTAACGGAGGTGGAAGTCCGACCTTTATGCAGCATTGCCAGCAGAGCGAATGCAATGATCTGGCTTTTGGTTCCATGTTGGTCAAGCCGAGTGATTTTGATTTGGATCATTTATCGGAACTCAAATGTGCACTCTGGATTGCCACTCCAGTATTGAAAGTTTTGCCTTGTGGCCAGATTCCCGGTCTGGAGCTGATGAATCATCTTCCACATCAATATAAAGCCGTATTTATTTATGGGGGCTATTGGCGAGCGGATTATATCTACCCTGAAAAAAGCCGACCGCATGTGTTGTATGGCCGCAGTAGTAATCAGGAGATGCTACAGGTGCCTATACAGTGCGATATTCATGTCGATGATTATGTGTTTATAAGACCGACACAAAGTGAAGCTATCATCCCGCAATTCGCTCAGCTTTATGCTTATACAGAAGGAAAGTTTCTCCAGTGGCAGACTTTCCGGGAATAACGAGATTTTGAACTAAAAAATGAGCCTAAGCCTTTAAAGATCAGGCACAGATTTGACGGTAAATCTTATTTTTATTGGGAAAAGGTTTAATCATGCGGCCAAGCCGTGTAAAATTCGAATCGATTTTATTTATCCACCGTTTTTATCTTTTGAGGCTGTGCCTCGATCATAATCTCGCGGTGATATGCTCCATGGTACGGGGCATCACTCCTTAAGGATTTCTTATGCCAATTATCACTTTGCCAAATGGCGATCAAAAACAGTTTGATCACGCCGTATCTGTGATGGACGTTGCACTTAGCATTGGTCCTGGTCTTGCAAAAAATACAGTTGCTGGTCGTGTCAACGATCGTTTGGTTGATGCGTCTGATCTCATCACTGAAGATGCAACACTACAAATCATCACGCCTAAAGACGAAGCCGGTGTCGAGATCATTCGCCATTCTTGCGCGCATTTGGTCGGTCATGCGGTTAAGCAACTGTTCCCAGAAGCAAAGATGGTGATTGGTCCGGTCATTGAGGAAGGTTTCTACTATGACATCTGGATGCCACGTCCGTTTACCTTAGACGACATGGCAGCGATTGAAGAGCGTATGAAAAAGCTCATCGACCAAGACTATGATGTTGTGAAGAAGATGACACCACGTGATGAAGTGATTGCTGAATTCACTGCGCGTGGCGAAGAATACAAATTGCGCTTGATCGCAGACATGCCTGAAGAAACGCAAATGGGCTTGTACTACCATCAGGATTATTTGGATATGTGCCGTGGTCCGCACGTACCAAACACCAAATTCCTAAAATCGTTCAAGCTGACTAAAATCTCTGGTGCTTACTGGCGCGGTGATGCGAAAAACGAACAGCTACAACGTATTTACGGTACAGCGTGGGCAGACAAGAAGCAGCTTGCAGCCTATGTAAAACGGATTGAAGAAGCAGAAAAACGCGACCACCGTAAAATCGGTAAAGCGCTTGATCTGTTCCATATGCAAGAAGAAGCACCAGGTATGGTGTTCTGGCATCCGAACGGCTGGACCATTTACCAAGTGCTTGAACAATACATGCGTAAAGTTCAGCAAGACAATGGCTACGAAGAAATTCGTACACCACAGGTTGTAGATTTCACATTGTGGGAAAAATCAGGACATGCTGCCAACTATGCAGATAACATGTTCACGACGCATTCTGAAAACCGTAATTATGCGGTGAAGCCAATGAACTGTCCTTGTCACGTACAGGTGTTCAATCAGGGCTTGAAGTCGTACCGTGATCTTCCTGTACGTCTGGCAGAGTTCGGTTCATGTCACCGTAACGAACCATCAGGTTCTTTACACGGCATTATGCGTGTACGCGGCTTTACCCAAGATGATGCACATATCTTCTGTACCAAGGAACAGATTGGTCCTGAAGTTGCAGACTTTATCAAATTGACACTGGACGTATACAAAGATTTTGGCTTCGAAGAAGTACAAATGAAGTTATCTACACGTCCTGAAAAACGTGTTGGTGATGACAAGCTTTGGGATATGGCAGAAAAATCTTTGGCAGATGCTTTAGATGCTGCCGGTCTTGAGTGGGAACTGCAACCGGGCGAAGGTGCATTCTACGGTCCGAAGATTGAATTCTCGTTGAAAGATTGCTTAGGTCGTGTCTGGCAGTGTGGTACCATTCAGTGTGACTTTAACTTGCCAGAACGTCTAGATGCATCTTATGTCACTGAAGATAATGACCGCGATCAGCCAGTAATGTTACATCGTGCAATTCTTGGCAGTTTCGAGCGTTTTATTGGTATACTGATCGAACACTACGCAGGCTTCATGCCACCTTGGTTGGCACCAATGCAAGCGTGTGTAATGAACATTACCGATTCTCAAGCTGAGGCATGTGAGTCAGTCGTCGCAAAACTTAAAGAAAACGGTATCCGTGCAATTTCTGACTTGAGAAATGAGAAAATCGGCTTTAAGATTCGTGAACGTACATTAGAGCGTATTCCTTACTTACTGGTACTTGGGGACCGTGAAGTAGAGGAAGGTACCGTAAACGTGCGTACCCGCTCAGGAACAAATTTGGGTACTATGTCAATCGATGCTTTCGTTGACCTAGTAAAAGCAGCCGTAGCCGAACGCGGCCGGTACATTGTGGAGTAACAGCGATTAAACAGCCTGACCGTAATCAACAGGGCGGTAACAAATCAAACCGTCCTGCCTTGAATGATGAAATTCGTGCGAAAGAAGTCCGTCTTGTAGACGAAAATGGTGAGCAAAAAGGGATTGTAAGCTTAGCTGACGCCCTACGCGCAGCAGAAAGTGTTGAACTTGATCTTGTTGAGATCGTAGCAAACGCTGAACCACCAGTATGTAAGATCATGGACTTCAACAAGCATTTGTTTGATCTTAAGCAAAAGCAGAAAGAAGCGAAGAAAAAACAACATCAAGTCCAGGTGAAAGAAATCAAGCTACGCCCGGGTACTGATGTTGGTGATTACAACGTAAAACTACGTGCAATCATCAAGTTCCTTGAAGAAGGTAACAAGGTGAAAATCACGCTTCGTTTCCGTGGTCGTGAAATGGCGCACCAACAGTTGGGTCTAGCTCAATTACAAAAAATTGAAGCTGACGTGGCTGAATTCGGTACTGTTGAGCAGATGCCGAAAATGGAAGGCCGTCAAATGGGTATGCTACTTGGTCCTAAAAAGAAAAAGTAAGCACTCATTAAGCGAAAAAAGCCCTGCATATGCAGGGCTTTTTTTATGCTTTAAAATTCCAGGCACTTTGTATGGCCTGCATAATCTGTTGAGCTTGCTGGCGGGAAAACATCGATAGCTGAATCCGGAAAAACCCGAGGCAAATTTGATTCATCAGACCAGGCTGGCACAATTTAAAATCCAAAGTGCCATCGCGTTGACTGATCACATGCGCTGGCATGTTATAGAGCCAGCGTTTGAGATGTGCTTTAAGAGAAGCATAGCGCGGATTTAGAAAACTATACTGTACCGAATGTCGTTTTAAGCACAGGTTGATGCGAAAACCGGCCAAAGTATAATAAATGGCGTGTGAGGTTATTTTCAGTTTGGTTCCCAGCATAAGCAGCGAAAGACCAAGAAAGCCGCCAATATAAACATAAAAGCCAGGAGACTCTTGCCATAAAAATAACAGACCTTGAAGAAAGCTGGAATTGCTACGCGCACTGCTGAAATAAAAAATGCTGAATATTCCGACCGGATAACAAAAAAGTAAATATCCCATAGCGCGCATGATCGGGCTGGCTTGATGAAACAGGATATTTTCTGGCGCATTCATGGTTTATTTTTATGATCAGAAAGCGTATTGCCTCCATGAGCTTAGGGAATCTGTAGTCAAAAAGAAAGGCCCTTGCGGACCTTCCTTTGCGTACTGAATCAAGCTTATTCCACTGATTTTTCATCATTTGCAATAAGCAGTTTATTGCCAATCGGGATTTGACGCGGCAATTTTTCTTCTGGAATAATGCGCTGCAAGTCAATGATCAATAAACCATTTTCATAGTCTGCCTGTTGTACCTCAATATATTCATCCAGACGTAAAGACAATTTAAATGCACGTCGCGCAATGCCTTTGTGCAGGAATTCGATAGTGTCATTGCTCTGGTTTTCAGGCTTGCCCAAGATGGTTAGCAACTTATTTTCCAGACGAATGTCGAGTTCTTCCTGACGAAAACCCGCAGTTGCCACCACGATGCGGTAATTATTCTCACCATGCTTTTCGATATTATACGGTGGATAATTTGGCGCATCGCTTTGCATGGCGTAATCAATAAAGTCATTCAAGCGATCAAAACCAATACTACGACGAAATAATGGATGAAGATTTAAGTTACTCATGATTAGAACCTTCTCACTTAAGCAAAGTTATAAAAACAAGAAAATAAGATCTGTCATGTCAGACATCAACAGCGCATAAGATTGACGCAATCCTTATGCAGAAATAAATATGTGTTTGAGGCTGAAATTTTCAAGATCAAAAATAAAAAATTATATAAATTTTTAATAAGATTTTGATATTTATTGAAAAATAATTTTCAAATGCAGACTTGTTGTTTCTTTCTAAATCCTCTATGTTGAGTACATCGTCGCACAGTAAAAGTGCAGGGAGTATTAAAAGAAAATGATCGATTTATATTATTGGGGCACCCCCAACGGCCATAAAATTAGTATTGCTCTAGAAGAAATGGGGCTGGAATATCAAATTATTCCCATCAATATTCTGGAAAATGACCAGTTCCAGTCCGATTTTCTGGCTATTTCTCCCAATAATAAAATCCCGGCAATTGTTGATCAGGATGGGCCACATGGCCGCGCCATTTCAATTTTTGAGTCAGGTGCGATTTTGCAATATCTGGGTCGCAAAACAGGTCTGTTTTATCCAACCGATGAAGTGAAGCGTATTCAGGTTGAACAGTGGCTGATGTGGCAAATGGGCGGTTTGGGGCCGATGCTCGGGCAAAATCATCACTTTAGCCGTTTTGCACCTGAGCGGATTGCTTATGCCACAGAGCGCTATGTCAATGAAAGCAAGCGTTTATATGGGGTGTTGAATAAACAGCTGGTCGGACAGGATTATGTTGCCGGCGAATATTCGATTGCCGATATGGCGATATTTCCGTGGTTATTGCGACACGACTGGCAGCAGATCAATCTGGAAGATTATCCTGAAGTTTCCAAATATATCGATCGCTTGAATGCCCGTCCTGCGGTTCAGAAAGCGCTGGCGATACAGGTCAGTTAAGCGTCTGCCTTTTATGCTAAAATAGCCTTAAGCAAATAAAGCCACCCTTACGGTGGTTTTTTATTGGATGGATATATGAACGATTTTCTTCTGAACTTTACCAGGATTGTTGAAAGTAATACCCGAATTTACTGGAGCATTCTTTTCGGCATTGCTGCATGTTTAGTGCTGTATATTGCTGAAATTGTGCATATCGATCAGGTGATTGCTGCCTTGAATACCAAAGATCAGCAGATTTTACGTGCTGCAATTGCACCGCTTAATGAGCAGTATAAGTGGGCACGGATCATGGCGATGGTGACAGCAGTTGTTTGGTCCAGTTGGGAATACAGTAAAGCCAAGAAAAAAATGGGCTTAAGCCGTTAATGCTGTAATGAGCCTGTTTTTACTGTTTCTGTCGGCCTTTGGTGCAGCGACCTTATTGCCTTTACAGTCTGAAGCTGTGTTACTGGGGCTTTTAGTACAGAACAAGCAGCATGTAGTGCTGTTAATTGCCGTGGCCAGTCTGGGCAATATTCTGGGGTCCTGTGTCAACTGGTATCTAGGACTCAAGATTGAACATTATAAGAATAAAAAGTGGTTTCCGGTTTCAGAAGACAAGATGCTCAAGGCGCAAATGACCTATCAGAAATATGGCTATTGGTCTTTATTGCTGAGCTGGGTGCCTATCATTGGTGATCCGATTACTCTGATTGCAGGACTATTAAAAGAAAACTTCGCCCGTTTTCTGCTGATGGTCAGCGTGGCTAAAATTGGACGTTATCTATTTGTCTATGCGGCTTTTGCCATGTTCTAAGCCTGAAGCTATTTTCCTGATCCAGTCTTGCATACTATTTTCAGAGCGAAATCATTCTTTAAATTCGCTTATTGGGTGAAGATGCTTTTGTTTTAAACAAAGATGCTTTAGAATACTCGCTCCCTTACCTGCAGGTCGTTTTGTAATGGTGCAAACGAGCCGAACAGGTGTTCAAAAGAGGTTGTTATGCCTAAGATGAAAACTCGCCGTGGTGCAGCTAAACGCTTTAAAGCGACTGCTAACGGTTTTAAGCGTAAACAAGCGTTCAAACGCCACATTTTGACCAAAAAATCTGCTAAGCGTATTCGTCAATTGCGCGGCTGTGTAATGGTTCACGTAAGTGACGTTGCTTCAGTTCGTCGTATGTGCCCGTACATCTAAGGAGATTATAAATGGCTCGTGTAAAACGTGGTGTACAGGCTCATCGCCGTCACAAAAAAATTCTTGCTCGCGCTAAAGGTTACTATGGTGCTCGTTCACGCGTTTACCGCGTAGCGTTCCAGGCGGTAATCAAAGCTGGTCAATATGCTTACCGTGACCGTCGTCAGAAGAAACGTCAATTCCGCGCTTTGTGGATTGCACGTATCAACGCTGGTGCTCGTCAAAATGGTTTGTCGTACAGCCGTATGATCGCTGGCTTGAAAAAAGCTCAAGTGATTATCGACCGTCGCGTACTTGCTGACATCGCTATGCATGACGCAGTTGCGTTTGCTGCTTTAGCTTCTAAAGCTAAAGATGCATTGGCTGCATAAGTCTTTATGACTTGAAAAAAGACCGCCATTTGGTGGTCTTTTTTTATGCTTAAATAAAAGTAGTCATTTAAAATATTATTTAAAAATCAGTATTGTAAATCTTACATTTTTTAGTCATTGTGAAATTGAATAATTAAAAAACAAGGCTTAAAAATAATGATTCGACTTGCCACTCAACAGGATGTCCTGCCGATTGCCCAAGTGCATGTACAAAGCTGGCATGAAAGCTATCAAAATATCATTAAACCAGAGATTCTCGATAAGTTGAGTGTAGAACAAAGAGCCGCTTTGTGGCGTTCTGTGCTTGAACAGAAGAATCGACGGGTATTTGTCTATGAAGAAAATGCTCAAGTTTTGGGTTTTGCTGCTTTTAATTTTCCGGTAGATGCACCAATCAGTGAATTGAGAGCACTTTATTTGCTTCAAAAGATTCAAGGTCGCGGCATTGGATGTGATTTGGTTCAATTGGGGTCTGGGTTTAAGTCGAGAAAAATCCTACCAGCATATGCAATGCAGCGTATTGAACCTGAATTCCAGTCGTTATTTTTATGAAAAGACCGGCGCCTATTTTGTCAGTGAAGGAGATGCCAGCGATCTGGGCGAGAATCTTAAAGACTTATGTTATCAATGGAATCGCTAACTTTTAATCCACCCGGATCATGGAAAATAATTTAGTGCTCGAGCTAACATCAGTGACAAAAATATAGGGTAGGGCGAAATCCAGTTATGTGATTGATGGTAATTATACGTGTAGCATTCCGGTCAAATGGGCAGAGATTGATACCGTGATCTGGCTAGATTTATCCTTTTATCTCAATATATCCATCGGTCAATTAAGAGAGCATTTCCGGGCGATCAGCAAATGACAGCTTCGGCTCATTCAAATAATGCTGAAATTTTAAGACAGATACTCAGTCGTGATTCCATCATCTGATGGATGAGGAAAACCTATCACAAAATCGTCAGCATTATTTCAAGTTGATGCCTGCTCATGAATATCAAAATATCCATTGAATTCTGCCCGTGATGTTCAAGCTTTTCTGGCAAAATGTTAAAGGCCGAAATAGTAGCCAATCAGACAGATAATCACAGTGATCACAATTAAGGTCAGCACATTTGCAGACGAACTGGATTTTCCTGGGTCCTGAGGTTTTTCTGCTTTAGAAATTTTTGGTGAACGATCTTCAGTACTCATACCGATAAATGGATCAGGTGCAACTTTAGGGGTAAGCTGCGCGGTCTTATAGTGATTGGCGACTTTGCTGATGAATTTAGCACTTAAATCATCAATTTTTTGCGAAAAATGTCGCAGATTGAGTTGCTGCTCCGGGCTGAGTACTTCGCCATCTGCACGATAGGGATGTTGGATTTTAGTTTGAATAAAGTCATTTAAGGCATCTAGGCGGTACAAAGTCTGGTGAGCATAATCCGCTGAATAGTCAGTGGGAATTAAGGCCAAATGACTTTCGCTATCGACCTGAATGGCAGGCATGGTGCCGTAATAAGGCAAATTGGTATACGCCGGTTCAGTAAAATCTTGGGCAAGGCTACTTTCAAACAGTTCATGATCGGTATAGGCCTGAATATCATCCCAGTTTGGGGCTTCCAGATCGACATCAATGCGCTTGGCCAGTTTAGGATTCAGCTCATAACACCAGAATGTTTCATGGCGTAAAGGAGACTGCTGTGATTTAGGCGCTTCGTAATCATTGTCTGCGCTGTACCATTCAGGGAGTTCTTTGCCAATGATCCAGGCGGTTTTGGCTTTGGCACCATGACTGACAATAAAATGTGCCAGTGGCAGTAGCTCGACATTGGCATTCGGATTTTTTTCATCAACCAGTAAATCAGAGCGATGCAAGCTGAGGCGACGCACGTCTTGTTTTTTCAGACCTTCCAGCCAGATCTGAAAATGCTGAGCCAACAGATGTTGTGACATCAGATCCCGAAAGGCGAACTGGTGCTGATTAAAAATGGAATGTTGAATCCAACGATTGAAACTCAGGTCCTGAGCCAGATACTCATTGCCGTAAGTGACCAGGGTCAGCTGCTGTTTCCAAATTTGATCGAGTGCCATAGTGATTTGATCTGATTGATATTGTGTTTATCTTATACTTTTTATATTTAATCATGCCAATCTAATTTTCCTTAAAACGCATCTTCATCAAAGTGTCTAAAAACTGTTAGAATGTGGGGTTTTTAAAATATTTTTTAACCTGTTGCTTTGAGAGTTACTATGTCACTGGAAGCCCTGACCACTGAAGCGCTCGCTGCGATTGCAGCAGCTCAAGACCTTGCTGCACTTGATCAAGTACGAGTGCAATTTACGGGGAAAAAAAGCCAGCTCGCGGAACAATCTAAGTCGCTTGGTAAAATGGATCCTGAAGAACGTAAAGTCTTCGGCGCACAAATCCATGCTGTACGTGAAACTATTACCGCTGCATTGACCTCACGTCAGGCAGAATTGCATAAAGCTGCCTTAGAACAAAAACTGGCAAGCGAAACCATTGATATTACTTTACCAGGTCGTGGCCAACAGGTGGGCAGTATCCATCCAGTGACCCAGGTGCAAGAGCGTATTTGCCAGTTCTTTACCAAGGCAGGTTTTACGGTTGCAACAGGTCCTGAAGTTGAAGATGACTATCACAACTTTGAAGCACTGAATATTCCGGGTCATCACCCGGCGCGTGCCATGCACGATACTTTCTATTTTGATGTGAACCATTTGCTGCGTACGCATACGTCTGGTGTGCAGATTCGTACCATGGAAACTCAGCAGCCACCAATCCAGATCGTATGTCCGGGCCGTGTTTACCGTTGTGATTCGGATCAAACCCACTCACCGATGTTCCATCAGATCGAAGGTTTATACGTGGCTGAAAATACCAGCTTTGCGGAACTGAAAGGTTTGCTGATTAACCTGCTGAACGAATTCTTTGAAAAAGATTTGAAAGTACGTTTCCGTCCATCTTATTTTCCGTTCACCGAGCCGAGTGCGGAAGTGGATATTATGGATGAACGCGGTCGCTGGTTAGAAGTATTAGGCTGCGGTATGGTGCATCCGAATGTGCTGCAAGCTGCAGGCATTGATCCTGAAAAATACAAAGGCTTTGCTTTTGGTCTGGGTGTTGAACGTTTTGCAATGCTGCGTTATGGCGTAAATGACTTACGTATGTTCTTCCAAAACGATGTGCGTTTCTTACGCCAGTTTGCTTAAAACTTTTTAATAATCCTCTCCTAACCTCTTCTTTTAAAAAGGAGAGGAACTCCGCGAAATAGATGGAGTTCTCCCTCTTTGGAAAATGGGGGAGCAGAGGGGGATTCTAGAGATTTGAATTACAGGTTTTATATCAATGAAAATTAGCGAAAATTGGCTACGCACATGGGTTAACCCAGCCATCGATAGCGAAAAACTTTCTGATCAACTGACCATGTTGGGTCTGGAAGTGGATGAACTTGCGCCTGCAGCTAAACCCTTTACCGGCGTAGTGGTGGGGGAAGTCCTGACGGTAGAACAACATCCTGATGCAGATCGCTTGCGTGTGACCACTGTCAATATCGGTTCAGGTGAGCCACTGCAAATTGTATGTGGTGCGCCAAACGTACGTGCCGGCATGAAAGCGCCAGTTGCGACCATTGGTGCAGTACTTCCAGGCGATTTCAAAATCAAGAAAGGCAAGCTACGTGGTATAGAGTCACAAGGCATGCTGTGCGGCGCTTCAGAAATCGATTTAGAAGATAAAATTGATGGTTTGTTAGAGCTTCCAGCGGATGCACCAGTAGGTATGAACATTCGTGAATATCTAGACCTTGATGACAACGTGATTGACATCAGCATTACACCGAACCGTGGGGACTGCTTCAGTATTCGCGGGATCGCACGTGAAATTGGTGTGATTAACCAATTGCCAGTAACTGCCCCTGAAATTAAAGAAGTAGCTGCGACTATTAGCGAAGAAAAGAAAGTCGTTGTATCGACTGAAGGCTGCCCACGCTATTTGGGTCGTGTCATCAAGAACGTCAATACCAAGGCTGTGACTCCTGTATGGATGGAGCGTGCATTGGCACGTTCAGGTATTCGTCAGCACAGCATTCTGGTCGATATTACCAACTATGTATTAATCGAGCTTGGTCAACCGCTACACGCATTTGATGGCGGTAAAGTTCAAGGTGCGGTACATGTACGTCAAGCGACGGAAGCTGAAAAGTTAGTTTTGCTCAATGAACAAGAAGTTGAACTCAACGAAAAAGTGATGGTGATTGCAGATGATGAAAAAGCATTGGCCATTGCTGGTATTATGGGTGGCTTGTCTTCAGCAGTCAGCGATGCAACCACTGAAATTTTCCTGGAATCAGCATTCTTCGCGCCATTGCATATTGCCGGTCGTGCACGTAGCTTTGGCATGCATACTGATGCTTCTCAGCGTTATGAACGTGGTGTCGATTTTGAATTGCCATTGATCGCTATGCACCGCGCATCACAATTGATTGCGGAACTTGCGGGCGGTGAGTTTGGACCAATTACAGTTGCCGAAAATGCAGCGTTATTGCCAACACGCGACGCAATTGAGTTGAATCAAGCACAAGTCGATCAACTGCTAGGCTATAGTGTTGACTCAGCGTTCATTACTGATGCTTTAAGCCGTTTAGGTTGTGAAGTTACAGTAAAAGCAGAAGGCGAGTGGTCAGTGGTACCGCCATCACATCGTTATGATATGGTGATTTACCAAGATTTGATTGAAGAAGTGGCACGTATTCACGGTTATGACAATATTCAAATCAGTCTGCCTGTGATTGATGTGAAATTGGCGAAATACCAAGATCAATTTGAGTTGGGCCAACTCCGTCAAACTGCCGTAACTTTAGGTTACCAAGAAGCGATCAGCTTTAGCTTCTCAGACCTAAAACTTGAAAAGCAACTTAATTCCAGTGTGAATCCATTAGCATTAGCTAATCCAATTTCAAGTGATTTGGCTGTGATGCGTTCAACCTTGCTGTCTAGCCTGATTCCTTGTGTTCAGTACAATGTCAACCGCCAGCAAAGCCGTGTACGTTTCTTTGAGCTCGGTCTGCGTTTCGACTATCAAGAAGCCAGCAGCATCCATGATTTAAAACAGATTCCAACTTTTGCATTGATTGCGACTGGTTCACGTCATGCTGAGTCTTGGCATGGTAAGGCACAGCCAATGGACTTCTTTGACTTTAAGGGTGATGTAGAAGAAATTCTGGCTGCTGGTCGTGTCAAAGTAGAATATGTGCGTTCAGAGCGTAGCTGGTTGCACCCAGGGCAATCCGCAGAAATTCTCGTGAATGGTCAATCAATTGGTTACTTGGGGCGTTTACATCCCTCACTTGAAGACGAACTTGATCTGGCAACCACATGGGTAGCAGAATTGGATCAAGCGGCTGTTTTGCAAACTTATGTATCTAATTTTACAGAATTATCACGTTTTCCATCGGTTCGACGTGATATTGCGCTTTTAATTAGTGATAAGATTAATGTTAGCGAAATTCAGGGACTTATCGAAAAAACAGGCGGAGAGCTTTTAGACTCAACTTGGTTGTTCGATGTGTACACTGGACAAGGAGTAGAAGAAGGGAAACGCTCACTGGCATTTGCACTTCTCTGGCAGCATCCAAGCCGTACACTGGAAGATGCTGAAATTAAATCAGGTATGGATAATATCCTTCAAGTGTTAGAAAACACTTACCAAGCGACATTGAGGGCTTCATGACAGCACTAACTAAAGCAGAAATGGCTGATCATTTAAGTGAGCTCACGAGTTTAAACCGTCGTGAAGCAAAACAAATGGTTGAGTTGTTCTTCGATGAGATTAGCCAGGCGCTCATCTCAGGCGAGCAAGTAAAACTTTCGGGTTTTGGTAATTTTGAGTTGCGTGACAAGCGTCAACGTCCAGGCCGTAACCCGAAAACGGGTGAAGAGATTCCGATTTCTGCACGCCGTGTAGTAACCTTCCGTGCGGGACAGAAGTTCCGTCAACGTGTGGGAAATGAGCAGATCAACTGATCTGCTTTTTTAAAAGCTGAAATCTAATATTTTTAAATTTCAGTTTTTAAAATAAAAAAAGAGAGCCAAAGGCTCTCTTTTTTTGTACTGAATAATCTAAAAGATTATTGAGCAGCAGCTTCAGAAGCAGCAGTAGCGTCAGCAGCAGCTTCAGTAGCAACTGCAGCAGCAGCTTCAGCTTCAGATGCAGCGTCAACTTCAGCAGCAACTTCAGAAGAAGCTTCAACGTCAGTAGCTTCTACAGCAGCAGCGTCAGCAGCAGCTTCAGCTTCAGAAGCAGCTTCTACAGCTTCAGAAGCAGCTTGGTTAGCGTCAGCAGCAGCGTCGTCAGCTTTTTTAGCACAACCAACGAAAGCTAAAGTAGTAGCAACTGCAGCAGCAATAGCGATTTTTTTGAATAACATGGCATCACTCTCTAAAAATTGAGATTAAAAAAACCAAAGTTAGTCTGTTAAGTGCTTTTATTGTTCCTAATTGTGTTAGGGACTAACAACGCAGGAGCAGTCTAACTGGTCTGCAAATATGCTATCACTGCGCATTTTTAATTGCTACTGGCAATGATCAAAAAAGTACGGAAAAACGATAAAAAATAAGAAGTTTTTAACAGAAAATAACAATGGAATGAAACATTTAGATTGGAGAAAGGCTTGTTAAACACTTAAAAGTTATACAATTTTTAATCTGAATATTTTATTAATCAAAAACTTAAAAATAAGTTTACATAAATCAGGCTTGATTGTTTCATTCTGTAATTTATGTCAACCTAAAAAAGGCCACCGCTTGGGTGACCTTTCATTTGAAATTTTAATTTGAAGCTTTGCGTTTCATCTGATCAAAGAAATCATCGTTGGTCTTGGTTTCTTTCATGCGATCCAGTAAGAATTCCATTGCCGCCAACTCATCTTGAGTATGCAACAGCTTGCGCAGAATCCAGACTTTACGCAGATTGTCTTCTGACATCAGGCGTTCTTCACGGCGAGTACCAGATTTCTTGATGTTCATCGCAGGGAATACGCGCTTTTCTGCAATGCGACGATCAAGGGTAATTTCCTGGTTACCTGTACCTTTGAATTCTTCGTAAATCACTTCATCCATTTTACTACCGGTTTCAATCAGGGCAGTAGAAATGATGGTTAGTGAACCACCTTCTTCGATATTACGTGCAGCACCAAAGAAACGTTTAGGACGTTCTAGGGCATGCGCATCCACACCACCAGTCAGTACTTTGCCTGATGAAGGGATCACGGTGTTATAGGCACGTGCCAGACGGGTAATCGAGTCAAGCAGAATCACCACATCTTTCTTGTGCTCAACCAGACGTTTTGCTTTTTCAATCACCATTTCAGCGACTTGAACGTGACGTGCAGGAGATTCATCAAAGGTAGAAGCCACGACTTCACCACGAACCGTACGCTCCATCTCAGTCACTTCTTCTGGACGCTCATCAATTAGGAGAACGATCAGAATAACTTCAGGATTATTGCGAACGATGGACTGTGCAATGCTTTGCAGCAGCATGGTTTTACCCGCTTTCGGCGGAGCCACAATAATTGAACGCTGGCCTTTACCAATCGGTGCAACTAAGTCGATCACACGGGTGGTTAAATCTTCAGTGGTGCCATTGCCTAACTCCATCACCAACTGTTCGGTCGGGAATAATGGGGTCAAGTTTTCAAACAGAATCTTGTTACGTGAATTTTCAGGTGTGTCGTAGTTAATCTGATTGACTTTAAGTAAAGCAAAATAACGTTCGCCTTCTTTCGGCGGGCGAATGGTGCCAGTAATGGTGTCGCCAGTACGGAGGTTAAAACGACGAATTTGAGAAGGGCTGACATAGATATCGTCAGGACCTGCTAAATAAGAACCTGCGGCTGAGCGTAAAAAGCCAAAACCATCTGACAAAATTTCTAGAACGCCATCACCAAAAATCTCTTCGCCATTCATTGCATGACGTTTTAAGATGGCAAAAATAATGTCTTGCTTACGGTTACGAGCCATACCTTCGAGGCCCATAAACTCGGCAATCTTGATGAGTTCGCCAATCGGTTTTTTCTTGAGTTCGGTTAAATTCATAGGTGGTCAGATAGAATCAAAGTTCTGAGGTACAGGTTAGAAAGGGAGTAACATTCGGCCGCATACCAGCATTCAAACGAAAGCAATTGAATTTGCAAAAGAACAATTCAGAGATCTGTTTGAGTGTTTCAAAGGAAAATGTGGAAAACAATTTCTATTGCCGAGCGGCATCTTATGTAATGTGTCTTGTAAGAAATTGGCAGGATTTAGGATCCTTTATCTCTTGAGTAGCGAATATAAGAGAAAATGCCAGGTTTGTCAATTTATAGCCGAAAAAAATACGCGAGCATGAGTCGCGTATTTTTTACTAAAAATGCTGTGCTTAGATATTGTCATCAATAAATGCAGTCAGTTTAGATTTTGGTGCAGCACCGACTTGAGTCGCAACAACTTCACCATTTTTGAACATCAACAAAGCCGGGATGTTACGGATGTTGAAATTCACAGCAGTTTGTTCGCAAGAAGTTACGTCAACTTTCACGATTTTAACTTTGCCTTGGTATTCATCAGCAAGCACTTCAAGTACAGGTGCGATTGCTTTACATGGTGCACACCAGCCTGCCCAAAAGTCCACCAGTACAGGAACGTCTGATTGAAGAACGTCTGCTTCGAAGTTTGCGTCAGTAGTGTTTACGATGTTGCCAGACATGGAATGTGCTCCAGATTAATATTTTAAAGATAACTAATTATTAGTATTACATAGCCATCTTTAACAATGTAGGGGAATCTGTAAATTTTCAATGCTTAATGTTATTTTGTCTAATGGATGATCACGATAGTGATGATCGTGTCTCACTATTATTCCCGATACAAAAAAGAATAAGGCATTAAATTGTCGCTACAAATGGCTTTTAAATTGCATGCATGTGAATTACTCTAAGCACAATTCGTTAAAGGTTTATTTCTGGAATGTCTGACTTTTTGATTGATGAAGAATTACTTGCCGCCATCGATATGGGATCAAACAGCTTTCATTTGGCCATCGCCCGTGTAGATCATGGTGAAGTGAAGAAAGTGGCATCAATGTCAGAAAAAGTTCAGCTTGCCGCAGGACTAGACGAAAATAAAAATTTAACCGAAGCCGCACAGCAACGCGGTTTGGCCTGTCTGGCCCGTTTTGTCGGACGTTTAGGCGCAGTTCAGCCAAACCGCTTGCGGATCGTGGCGACAAATGCTTTGCGTCAAGCCAAAAACGGCCATGAATTTATCCAGAAAGCTGCAGAAATTTTACCGAAACCGATCGAAATTATCGCCGGTCGTGAAGAAGCCCGTCTGATTTATCTGGGTGTATCGCATACCATGGCCAACAGCGGTCGTCGTCTGGTAGTTGATATCGGTGGCGGTTCAACTGAGCTGATTATCGGTGAAGAATTCGAGCCGATTCATACCGAATCGGTACAAATGGGCTGTGTAGCGTTTACCAAGGCCTATTTTCAGGATGGCGAAATCAGTGCCAAAGCCTTTGATAAAGCAGTTACTGCGGCACGTAAAGAAATTTCGGGAATTGCCAATACTTATAAAGAAGCCGGTTGGGATGCTGTCGTTGGCTCGAGTGGCACCATTAAAGCCTGCCGCCAGATTTGCGTCAATATGGGCTGGAGCAATGATCGCGAACAGTTGACGCGTGAAGGCCTGGAAAAGCTCAAAGATAAACTGCTTAAATATAAATATGTCTCGGACATGGAGTTCGAAGGTCTGAAAGATGATCGTCGTGCCGTCTTACCTGCTGGTATTGCCATTCTCTATGCAGTCTTTGATGTACTGGGAATTGACCATTTGGTCTATTCTGATGGTGCACTACGTGAAGGCGTGATGTATGACTTGCTTGGCCGTTTCAAGCATGAAGATATCCGTGATCGTTCCGTGCATGCCTTGATCGGCCGTTATAATGCCGATGCCAAACAGGCAGAACGTGTGGTTCAGACCGCACAAAAACTGTTTAATGACGTGGCCAGTGAACTCGGTTTGAGTGTTGAAGATAGTGACCTGTTACGTCGTGCCGCCTATCTGCATGAGATTGGTTTGGCCATCAGTCACAGTGGCTATCATCGTCATGGCGCATATTTATTACAACACTCGGATATTGCCGGTTTCTCGCAAGTTGATCAAAATCATTTGTCACATTTGGTCGCGCACCATCGGCGTAAATTGCGCGCTGATGCCAAGATTGATGTGATGAAAGTCGGTGGATCTAAACTTTTATGGTTATGTTTGCTGCTTCGTCTGTCGGTTTTGGTCAATCACAGTCGTAGCGATGAGATGCTTCCTGCCATTGAACTCAAGGTTGAAAATGCGCAACAATGGCAACTCAGCGTGTCTGGTGATGCCAAGCAATGGCCATTGCTGGTCGCTGAACTGCACGATGAACAGCAGCAATTTAAAAATTGGGAGATTGAACTCTCGATTCAATCCGAACAGTTTGTTAATTAATACCTTTATAGGGATGAAAACGGTTAACCTATGAAAAATAAAGCAACTCCATCAAAAGCATGGGCGACAGTGCAGATTGCACGTCATCCAGAACGTCCACAATTCCTGGACTATGTGGGTGAAATATTCACTGAATTTGATGCTTTACATGGTGACCGCCTATATGGTGATGATGGCGCGATGATCGGTGGTCTGGCTCGTTTTGATGGTCAACCGGTGATGATCGTCGGTCAGCATCGTGGTCGTAGTACCCGTGAAAAATTACAGCATAATTTCGGCATGAGTAACCCGGAAGGTTATCGTAAGGCACAGCGTCTGCTAGACATGGCAGAGCGTTTCAATCTTCCAGTATTCACCTTTATTGATACTATGGGTGCTTATCCGGGTGTCGGTGCAGAAGAACGTGGTCAGGCTGAAGCGATTGCCACCAGTCTGGCTCAGCTTTCTAACTTGAAAGTACCTGTGATTGCAACTGTACTGGGTGAAGGCGGTTCAGGGGGTGCGCTGGGTATTGGGGTGGCAGACCGTGTGGTGATGCTCTCTCACAGTATTTATTCGGTGATTTCACCGGAAGGCTGTGCCTCAATTCTCTGGAAAACCGCTGAAAAAGCTGAACAGGCCAGTGAAGCCTTGGCTCTGACTGCAGAAAAATTGCAGAAAATGGGTATTGTAGAATATGTGGTGGATGAAGGTGAGGGTGCTCACTTAAATCCGGATCAGGTCATGAACAGCTTGAAAGCAGTGCTGAAAGAAGCTTTGAACGAACTGCAACCAATGGAAGCGCAAGCACGATGCGAAGCACGTTACCAACGTTTAATGAAGTTTGGCAGCGACAATTTAGGTCTGGTTTCTTAAAACAGCTGCAGGACTTTCCTGCAGAGACAAAATTTCTCATCGGATGCAGTGGCGGCGTAGATTCTATGCTGTTGCTGCATCTGATGTTTTTTTTATGCCCGGAAAAAGTTCGGGCGATTTATATCGATCATCAGTTACAAGCACTCAGCGCAGATTGGGGCAAGTTCGTTGCACATCAATGTCAGCAACTGAATATTCCCTGCATCATCCAGCCAGTTCATGTCGCTAGTGGCAATCTGGAACAGCAAGCGCGCAATTCACGTTATCAGGCTTATCTGCAACATTTGCAAGCGGATGAAATATTGGTGCTGGCACATCATCAGCAGGATCAGGCGGAAACCCTGATGCTACGTTTATTGTCTGGTGCCGGTGTTGACGGCTTAGCGGCAATGAAACAGATCGATATACGTGAAAATCTGACGATTTGGCGGCCACTACTGAATATTTCCCGTGAGCAGATTTGCCAATGGGCATCAGACCTGAATGTTCAGAATATTGAAGATCCGACCAATGCTGATACCTATTATGATCGGGCTTGGGCACGCCAGACGCTGTGGCCGATATTAAGCGAACGTTATCCTAAAATGCAAGCTGCCTTGGTGCGAACCAGTGAGTTAATGCAGGATGCTCAAGACATTTTACAAGAAGTGCTGCAACAGGATTTAGCGTCTTGTGGGACTGAAACGCAGCTCGATCTTGGTAAATTTCTACAGCTTTCAAAATCACGACAACGTCAATTACTCTCTGCCTGGATGAAAGGTAAACAACAGTATCGTCCATCCTTAGATATGGTGGAGCGTTTGCAACGCGAAGTGATTTATGCCAAACAAGATGCTCAGGCGGCATTGCATTGGCAAGGCTTTTACTATGTACGCTATCAGCAGCAATTATATCGTCTGACCGCAGAGACTTATTTAGCTGATCAGCAACAAGTTCAAACTAGCCCGAAAACTATAAAATTTGCTTTAAAAGACAGCGTACAGGTTTTGTCAGGGAAATTTATCATTCAGCCTGCACAGTTCGGTTTATCTCCTGCATTATTGCAGCAAGCTTTGCATTTACAGCAGAGGCAGGGTGGCGAAAAAATTCATTTATATGGCCGTGTCGGTACCTGGCCGCTGAAAAAAGCTATTCAGGAAGCGCAAATATTTCCCTGGGCTCGGCATACTATTCAAATATTAAGCACAGATAATGTTATGCTAGGCGTGTTTACCCCTAAAGGATTTTGGTTGGCCCAATCTGCATATTGTGAAGCAGGTGGATGGCTGCCGATGTCGGTTTCTTCAACTTTAGAACTCAACGATGAGCATTGAACATGAGTGCAGCTTTAAATTGTAATATCTGTTTTATTGGTGGCGGTAATATGGCCCAAGCCTTAATTGGCGGTCTGATTTCACGTGGTTTGCCAGCAACACGTATTACAGTTTCTGATCCGGTCGAAAAAGTCCGTGCTTTATTGGCGGAAAAAGAAATTAATGTGACCGGGGATAATAGCGCTGCAATTCAGGATGCAGATATCGTCGTATTGGCGGTAAAACCTCAGGTTTTGGCTCAAGTGCTGCAACCCTTAAAAGGTCTGGTTAATAATAAGCTGATTATTTCCATTGTTGCCGGTGCAGAAATTGCCACATTGTCAGCATTGTTGGGGACAGAGCGTATTGTCCGGGTCATGCCGAACACGCCAGCATTGGTACAGACCGGGGCTCATGGTTTATATGCCAATGCATCTGTGGAAACGAGTGATCGTGAGCTAGCCAGTCAGGTTTTGGCATCAACTGGATTAACCATTTGGGTCGACTCAGAAGCACAAATTGATGCAGTCACTGCAGTCTCGGGTTCGGGTCCAGCTTACTTTTTCTATATGATGGAAAGTATGATTCGTGCGGGTAAAAATTTAGGTCTCGATGAAAAAGTTGCAACTGCACTGACTTTGCAGACCGCTTTAGGCGCGGCACAAATGGCGATTACCAGCTCGAATACGCCGGCTGAGTTACGTAAAAATGTGACTTCTCCAAATGGGACTACACAGGCCGCACTTGAAGTCTTTGATCGCGCCCAGATTTCTCAAAATATTCAGGCGGCACTTGCCGCTGCACAAAAACGCAGTCAAGAACTGGCACAAGAGCTCAGTGAAAGCAGCAAATCTTCAGTTTAATTTTTAGGAACGTTCAAGTATGGGTGCAAATTCTGCGCTAATTTTTGGCATTATCATTAACGTCGCGATTTTGCTCGTATTCTTCCGATTTTTAATGCAACTGGCAGCGGTCAGTCCTTACAATCCTGTGGTTCTTTCTACTGTGAAAGCCACTAAAATTGTAGATGTATTTGGTCGAATTTTCCCAACCTTGGCCAAAGGCCGAGTCAGTACTGCTGCTTTGGCATTATTGGTCGTGCTCTATCTGCTTAAAATTTTTGGCATGATGTATCTGTCAGGGGGAATGCCGAATGGGCCTGTCCATCTGATTATTCTGACTTTTGTCACCATGATGCAGGATTTGATTCGTTTCTGTCGTTATTTGATTTTCGCTACGATTATCTTAAGTTGGGTGGTGATGTTTACTCAGTCTCGTTCACCTTATATTGAAGTGGTGCAAGAGCTGGCTGAGCCTTTACTGGCACCTTTCCGCCGGATTATGCCAAATATGGGCATGATTGACCTTTCTCCAATCTTTGCCATTTTAACTTTGATTATTATCGAAATGATTATGAATCAGGTGGCGATTGTATTGCTTACCGGTCTTTAATCGGATCCAAATAAAAAGGACGCTGAGGCGTCCTTTTTATTTGCTCCTCCCTTTAGAAAAGGGAGATTGGGAGGGATTTGTTAAACTTCCCAAACCGTGAACAAGTTTTAATCGAAGTACAAGAAGAAGATGGGATATTAACCTCTCCCTAACCCTCTCCTGGAAGGAGAGGTAACTTGGATACTCTGAACCAGTAATGCTGCTGATTTCCTAAAAATAGAAAAATATGCGTTCGAAACTTGATAGCAGAAAAGATTTTAATATCGCTGCCTGTAGATGAGGATTATAAATTAAAATCCCCTCCATCCCCTTGCGGAATATATTCCTCACCTCCTATAAGGAAGACGGGGTTAAAGGCGCATTAATGCGCCTCATCCCAGTTTTTGCCTTTACCGACTTCTACCACCAACGGTACAGAGATCTGCAATACCGATTGCATCACTTCTGCCAGTTTAGGTGCCAGTTCGTCGGCAATGTCTTCATCGACTTCAAATACCAGTTCATCGTGTACTTGCAAAAGCATTTTGGCCTGATCTTTCGGCAACATCTTGTCGACTTCAATCATCGCCATTTTAATGATATCTGCAGCAGAACCTTGTAAAGGCGCATTGATCGCAGCACGTTCTGCCGCTTTACGCACCATCATATTACGGGCATCAATATCTGGGGTATATAAACGGCGACCGAGCAGGGTTTCAACAAAACCCTGTTCTAATGCGACCTGACGGGTACGTTGCATATAGTCATAAATGCCCGGATAACGATGGAAATACTGCTTGATATAATCCTGTGATTCCTGACGGGTAAAGCCCAACTGACGGATCAGACCAAACTCGGACATACCGTAAAGTAGGCCGAAGTTGACGGCCTTGGCCTGACGGCGCTGGTCATTGGTCACTTCTTCCAACGGAATGCCCAAAACTTCCGCAGCAGTACGGCGGTGTACATCCTGACCATGAATAAAGGCATCCAGCAGGGCTTCATCCTGAGATAAATGTGCCATGAGACGCAATTCAATTTGTGAGTAATCGGCTGCCAGCAAGACACGGCCTTCAGGTGCCACAAAAGCCTTACGGATTTGACGGCCAATTTCGGCACGAATCGGAATGTTCTGCAGGTTTGGATCAGTCGATGATAAACGGCCAGTTGCAGTCAGTGCCTGATGATAACTGGTATGTACACGATGGGTATCAGGATTGGCCTGTTTGCATAAGCCATCGGTATAGGTACTTTTCAGCTTGGACAAACCACGATATTCCAGAATTAGCTGGGCAATCGGATGTTCAATTTTTTCCAGTACACTTTCACTGGTACTGTATTGTCCGGTGGTGGTTTTTTTACCGCCTTTTAGCCCCAGCTTTTCAAACAGAACTTCACCGACCTGTTTAGGTGAGCTGACATTAAAGCTTTCACCGGCAATTTCCATGATCTGGTTTTCCAGATTGTGCATGGTGTTAGAAAATTCGCCCCCAAGCTGATCCAGAAAAGCAAGATCCAGTTCGATGCCGTTTTCTTCCATTTGCGTCAGTACACGTGCGACCGGAACTTCAATATTATGCAGAATATTCACCAGTTCAGGGTGTGCCTGCAATTTGCTGCTCAAGACTTCATAAAGGCGATAGGTGACATGTGCATCTTCTGCGGCATAATGTGCTGCAGTTTCAAGTGGAATCTGGTTGAAGGTCTTTTGTTTAGCACCTTTACCGGCCACTTGTTCATAAGTCGTGGTCAGATGACTCAAATACAGACGGGCCACATCATCCATGCCATGACGGGTCGCGACAGAATTCAGGACATAGGAAGCCAGCATGGTATCGAAATACCAGCCTGCCAGATGAATGCCATGATTTTCCAGTACATGTGCATCATATTTCAGATGATGCCCAATTTTCTTTACAGACTCATCTTCCAGAATTGGTTTGATCTGCGCCAGAATTACTTCACGATTCAGCTGCTCCGGTGCGCCTTCATAATCATGTGCCAAGGGAACATAGTAGGCATCCTGCGCATCGAAGGCGACCGAGAAACCGACAATCTGTGCAATACGATAATCCAGACTGGTGGTTTCGGTATCAAAGGCAAATCGTTTTTCGGTACTTAAGCGCTCAAACAGTGTGTCCCAATCTTGTGGGCTTAATACCGTGTGATAGGTGGCTTGTCCTAACTGGTCATCACTGCTGGTCACAGACGCATGGTCTTCCAGAGGTTCTGGTGCTGTAACCGCTTTAGCGTTAATAGATTTTGTCGCCTGCTGGTAGTTTGAATTATTCGGGTTGTTCGGGTGATCTAAGGATTGCAGCTGGTTACGGAATTCCAGCTCGGTGTACAAATGACGCAAGGTCTCGACATTCGGCTCACCCAGTTTTAAATCGTCATAACCAAAGTTAAGATCCAGGTCGATCACAATACTGGCCAGTTGATGATCCAGAGCAATACCATCGACATGTTCTTTAATATTTTGACCCACTTTGCCTTTAATCTTGTCGACATTTTCTAAAATGCCGCCAATCGAGCCATATTCATTGAGCAGTTTTGCTGCAGTTTTGGCACCCACACCCGGCACGCCCATGATGCCATCTGAGGCATCGCCCATCAGCGTCAGGTAATCAATAATCTGATTTGGCCAGACACCGAACTTTTCAAAGACGCCATCGACATCCAGCGGTTTTTCTTTAAAGCTGTCTTCCAGCGTGACTTTATCTGTGACCAGTTGTGCCATATCTTTATCGCCGGTCGAGATCAGCACCTGATGTCCCATGGCTTCAGCACGTTTGGCCAATGTGCCGATAATGTCATCGGCTTCGGCACCCGGCAAGGTATGCAAGGGAATGCCCAAAGCGCGGATCAAGGCATGCAGATAAGGAATCTGTTCGGATAATTCCGTTGGCATGCTGGGACGGTCACCTTTATAAATCGGTGAAAGCTCATGCCGGAAGGTCGGTTCTGGGGTATCAAAAATTACCGCCATATGGGTCGGTTGGGTCCGGCGCATCAGTTTTTGAATAGCAGAAATCGCACCACGAATTGCATTGGTATGTAAACCGGTTGACGTGGTTAATGGTGGCAGTGCGTGAAAGGCACGAAATAAAAAGTAAGAGCCATCGACCAAGACAAATGGTGGCATGTAATCAATTCCTTATTCAAAATACAGCGCTATTGTACGTGATTTTTACCGCGCTCGCTGAGACGAGTCTGAGTTTACAGCTTAGCGAATATCGGCCGAAGATGAAATAAGCAGCACAAGCTGTTGTATGATGGAGCGATTCAGGAAAGAGAAATATAAGAATGGCTGCAGGACAGAATGAGTTGCGCATGATCTGGCTGATTACCCTGCTGATTGCCGGGATCAGTGCCTGGTATCTGGGTTATCAGATTGTGACTTATCTGTGTGGTTTGGGGTTTATCTTTAGCGTGATGCAATATGTCACTGCGGTAGAAGCACCGCTGAATCAATTGGCCGGACAGCAGCAGATGTCCTTGGAGCAAAACTCTAAAGTTCCTTTATATATTTCTTCAATTACTGCCATTGTTGGTGGACTGGCTGAACTGGATTGGCTGATGGGGATCGGGATTACGGCCTGGGTATTCTTTTTGCTCAGGTGGCTGCAACGTCTGGAAGGGCGCTTGATACAGCTGCAATCACAATCTCTTTCTGCCGATCCCTTACAGCGATCACCGGATCGATCCGATTCTGTTCCATTGGTGAAAACCGAGTCTGCCCAAGAGGTAAACGATTCTCCTCATCTGGTAGATCAACTGCAGCGCTGGCTTTTTCAGGGGAATCCTGTCCTCAAGGTCGCAATCAGTATTTTGGTGATTGGGATTATTTTACTGCTGCGCTTTGCCACCGAGCACTGGCAACTCAGTCTGGCTGCAAAATTGGGCATGGTTGCACTGGCAAGTGGCTGTGTAACAGGTCTGGGTTATCGCCTGATGCAAAAAAATCGGAGTTTTGCTCTGGCACTGGAAGGACTGGGTTTGGGGAGTCTGTTCCTGACCTTATTTTTTGCCTATTACAATCTGGTGATTCCCACGTTACCGTTGGCAACATTGCTATTTCTCATTATTCTGGCCATCACTCTATATTTAAGCCTGAAACAGGAAAGCATCGAACTGGCTTTGATGGCTTTGCTGATTGCTTATCTGGCGCCGTTTACCTTACCGACCCGCGATGCTTCTGCCGTTGAGCTGATTAGCTATTATTTGCTGATCAATATCGGGGTGGCAGTGCTGAGCAGTTTCCGGCCATGGAAGATTCTCAATCAAATTGCCTTTTTAGTGACTGCGGTCGTTGGCGGGATATATAGCCTGATTCATGGTTATACATATGAGCGTTATGCCATGACTGCGTTGATTCTGGCACATAGTGCACTGTTTATCTGGCTAGGTTTCCGCTTCAGTCAGTTGCTGGCACGACAGGATCTCTCACGTTTTCACTTAAAACCGGTACTGGACTTAGCGCTGATTTTTGCTGCCCCTATTACCGCTTATATTTTTCTGTATCTGATTCATTTTAATCAGCCCAATCAAAAACTCTGGCAAGCTGGATTAAGCCTGTTCTTTGCACTGGTCTTTGCCGCTTGCTGGACACTGCTGCGCCGTAAACAAACTATCCAGCTCATTTCGCAGAGCTATCTGAGCCTGATGCTGATTTTTCTCGCCTTGGTGCCACCGATCTTATTGACAGAACAATGGAGTGTGATTGGTTGGGCAGTTGAAGGTGTGCTGATTTATTTATGGGCCTTGGAAAAAAATGTCCGGGTAGCGCACTATCTGAGCATGGGTTTATTGCTGATGGCCGGATTCAGCAGCCTGTATTATCTGATCGAGATTAATCCAACACCGCGAATCATTTTCTGGATTTTGAGTCTGTGCTATGTGGCAGTCGTGGTCATCAGTCAGCTTAAAAAGCAGTACCAGCAGCAGATGGATAGTCTGAGTGTCAGTTTTTTAAGCAGCGTGAGTGTCGCGGCCAGTCTGATGCTATTTGCCTTGCTGGAAGATGAATTTCCGAGTCAGCATACCTATGTACTGAGTTTATTTATCATCACACTGGGTTATATGCTGTTGAATGAAATGATCCTGCGCAAAAATCAGGAATGGTCTTGGTTACTGCCGAAGTGGAGTGGCATCTCGCCCTTGCTGGTCATTGCGGTGATTCTGACTCTGGACCGCAGTCAAAATGCGGTGATTGTCTGGAATAGTGCTCTGGAAAGGGGAGTTTTTGCCCTTTCAGCGATATTGTTGGCCATTCTGTGGCTTAGACCGCTGGCTGGCTTGCAGCTCTCCAAGGAATGGGTGAGTTTTGGTGTTTTTAGCAGTCTGGCTTTGGCAAGTGTATGCCTGATCTCAAATATGCCCTATCTGAGCATGGTGATTTTGCCTTTATTCTTCTGCCTGTGGTGCTATCGGCAGGATGTGCAGTCAGGTTGGCAGCAGCTTTGGCAAACCAAGAGCTGTTTATTGCTGATGGCAACTTGGCTGGTTTGTTCACAGCTGTTTAGCCAGCAAGCCTTTCAATATTACTGGCTGCCGATTCTGAATCCTTTTGACCTGATCAGTATCGCCATGTTTGCCAGTTTTATCTGGATGCTGTTACAGCAAATCAAGGTGGGACGTGATAAAGGCATGATCGCAGTTTTAATGGTACTAAGTCTGTTATGGCTTTCCAGTTATATTGTTTTAAGAGCTTTACATGTGTACCTGCAGACGCCGTTTAATGAGCTGGCATTATGGAGCAATGCGACGGTTCAGCTTAGTCTGACCATACTTTGGGTATTGCTGGCCTGGATTACCATGTGGACAGCAACGCTCAAAAAACTGAAACTGATGTGGATTTTAGGCGGCAGTATTCTGGTGATTGTGACCTTGAAGCTCGTACTATTTGACCTGTCACATATTGGCACCCTGACCCGGGTGATTTCCTTCTTGCTGGCGGGCGGGGTGATGCTACTGATTGCTTATATTGCGCCGATGCCGGAGAGGGAGCTTTGAATCCTCTCCCTAACCCTCTCCTTTAAAAAGGAGAGGGAATCTAAGGGTTATTTCAGATCAGGCTCTCTTTTGAGGGCCTTTTCATTGGCATATTGATCGATTTCTTCATTTTCCAAAGGACGGGAAAGTGGATGATCGACAAAGCCCATTTTTGGCACCGGAATTTCAATCTGGTTATCGACAAAGCCGTTGCGAATCCGTTCCTGCATTTCATCACGAACTTTCAGGTAGTTTTCCTGTTGGCACCACACTGCAAACAGCAGTTCAATCGAAGATTCACGGAAAGCGGTAACGGTGACTGCAGGTTTCGGGTCGGCCAGTACCAGTGGATATTTATTGGCAACGTCCAGCAGAACTTCGCGTACCTTGATAATATTTTCATGGAAATTGATCGCCAACGTAATCGGAATCCGCCGTATCGGAAATTTCGACAAGTTCTGCACCGGTGCCCGAATTAGCTGTTCATTCGGTAAACGCACATAGATATTATCTTGGGTCAAAAGTTTAACCGAGAGCAGGTCAATCGAAATCACTTCGCCTTCAATGGTATGCCCACGAATCAAGGTAATCTGGATGGTATCACCGACTTCAAAAGAACCTTCACCAATCAGGAACAGACCACTGATCAGGTTGGATGCCGAGGTTTGTGAAGCGAAACCCAGTGCGACCGTTAGAATTCCGGCAGCGCCAAGGAAGACACTGAGTTTAAATCCGGCCTCTTTCAGGCTGGCCATCACAAATAGCAGGAAGATAAAATAGAAAATCCCGCGGCGCCAGACCAGTTTCTGATGGGCATTAAAACGTACCCCGATGGTCCGGATAAAGGTATTGGAAATAAAGCGTGCGATCAGGAAACCAATAAAGCACAACACCACCGCTACCAGAACTTCAGTCAGGCGGTCGGTATTGATACTGGTAAACACTCCCTTCAGGCTGTTGGTGACTTCGGTCGGAATATTTGAACTTGGCATCAGACGCCCTTAGAAAAATGAATCAAACATATTAAATAACGCACCTGCCGGATCGCGCGGTGGATGCAGATAGGCCACTTCACCAGCATTCGGCGGCGTGCGGTTTTCCACCCGAATCCGCGGTGGACGGTCCGAACTTTCATGCAAGACCCGGATTTGTGAGGTCCATAAGCGGCCGGTACTTTCACTATAAAATAAAGGTAGAGCCGGTACAGGAACATTCATCCGGTCAAAGCGCAATTGCTGGTTGCTGGTATTGTGAAATTCAATCGGTGTGACTGCACGAAAGGCCCGTGGATGTAACTGTTTCAGTTCAGTTCTGCCATCGACTGCAGTGGCATAGCAGATTTCCCCCGAACGGTGATTCGGTCCAAACCAGGTGTCTTTTGGCAAGATTACCGGTAAATCGAAAATGGGTGCACGCTGACCTTCGACAAAACCTGCAATCCATAAGGGAGTGCTGATGTAAAGCGTACCGCGTTGTCCGGCAGGAATATAAATCGGATCGACTGGCTTGATCACTACAGAGCGGTCTGCAAGACGTGGCATGAGTTGCAGTTTATTTTGTGTGGATTTGAACATATAGCGTTCAATTTTCACGGGCGGTGGAAAGGCAAAATTTGGATCATCAATCTGATGCCATTGCTGCTCATAATCGTATTGTACGGAAGGACGATAATATTCCAGTCGCCACTCCTGAATGCCTCGGGTCAGACGAAACAGCAAGGAGCCAAACTGCCAGGCTTTGGATTGATTTATTTCAAAATTCTGTTCTCCCCACCAGCGTATTTTCGCTATATTCGGGATTAATTCATCTTTATCTTGCGGCAATCTTGGCACCCTTTCTTGCTAAATCTTTGAAAACATACTTCACGCTGTCATATGCTTAGAGTACACTCAATTTAAATTTTTTCATCATTATTATAATCCGCGATGCAAGTACTTAAACAATTACAAATCCCATATAGCTTCGCCAAGCGCCATGGTGTGCTGTTGCGTTATGAGGGAGATCAGGCCTTTATTCTGCGCCGTGACAATACCTCGATGCTTGCATTGCAGGAAGCCCGCCGTCTGCTCGGTTATCCGGCTCATTTTCAACTCTGTAGCGAACAGGAATTTAACCAGTTACTCAGTTCCAGTTTTGCCGGCGATAGCGGCGAATCGCAGCAGGTGGCTGCCGGTCTGGAAGATCATCCTGATTTACTCAGTCTGGCTGATTCGGTTCCGGAAGCTGAAGACCTGATGGACCAGGAAGATGATGCGCCGATTGTCCGTCTGATCAATGCACTTTTATCCGAGGCAATTCGTGTCGGCGCTTCCGATATTCATATTGAATCTTTTGAGAAAAAACTATCGGTACGTTTACGGGTCGATGGCCAATTACGCGAAATTGTCCAGCCACGTCGTGAACTGGCCCCGCTTCTGGTTTCACGTATCAAAGTCATGGCCAAACTGGATATTGCCGAAAAACGTATCCCGCAAGATGGCCGTATTTCTTTGCGTCTGGCGGGGCGTGAAGTTGATGTCCGGGTCTCCACCTTGCCATCTTCTTATGGTGAACGTGTGGTGATGCGTCTTCTGGACAAGCAGGCAGGCCGTTTGAACATGACCCATTTGGGCCTGATGAATAATGACTATGATCGACTCAAGACTCTAGTGCATCGCCCACATGGAATTATTCTGGTAACCGGCCCGACCGGTTCGGGTAAAACCACCACTTTATATGCGGCACTTTCTGATCTGAATGATGGTTCCAAAAATATTCTTACGGCTGAAGATCCGATTGAATATCAGCTAGAAGGTATTGGACAAACGCAGGTCAATACCAAAGTGGATATGACCTTTGCCCGTGCTTTAAAAGCCATGTTGCGTCAGGACCCGGATGTGGTCATGGTTGGTGAGATTCGTGATCTGGAAACCGCAGAAATTGCAGTACAGGCATCCCTGACAGGACATCTGGTGTTATCCACCTTGCATACCAATACTGCCATTGGTGCGGTTACACGCCTGAAAGATATGGGGATTGAACCCTTTTTGCTTTCAAGCTCCCTGATTGGCGTAATTGCACAGCGTTTGGTTAGAACACTATGTCCACATTGCGCGACCTGGCATGAAGCAGATGCTTTCGAAAAGAATCTATTTGGCAATATTGAGCATCCCCAAGATTTAAGATTACCGCAACCTCAAGGCTGTGAACGTTGTGGCAATACTGGCTTTAGTGGTCGTACTGCAATTTATGAAATTGTGTCAGTCGATGATCATATGCGCCGTTTGATTCATGGCAATGCGGCTGAATATGAAATCGAAAGCTATGCACGTCAGCAGTCAGGTTCCATTCGTGATGATGGTCTGCGTAAAGTATTGGCCGGAAAAACCACGATTGAAGAAGTATTGCGAGTGACCAACGAAGCGGCGGAGTAATCTTTTAATCTATTACTTTTATTATAAGGATCGTCAGGACTTTTGGATATTTACCAGAGACTGGCGATTTTTTTCATGAGTTGTGCACGAAAAGGTGCAGTCGGATTTCCCGGATTACGCAGAGTTTCATTTTCATAAAAGTTCTGCCAGGCTTGTGCCATTGCTAAACTTAGTCCTTTCTGTTTCATTGTTTCAACATCTGCCTGAGTGATATTGAGAAAACGGGCTTCAGCATCTTTGGGGTCAGCTCCCCAGCCAATAATCCCTTTACCAAATTCGGGTGAGTTCATGTTGTTTGGGGTAGGTGGAATGGGCAAGCGTTCAATTTCAGTATTGAGCAGAGATTTTATTTTCGGATGGATTTTTTCTGAGAGATAAAGATCTGCAAAAGAGGTAGTAGCAACAGTGAATAAGAGAGAACTTAACAGAATAGGCTTTAACATCAATATAGATCAAATAAATGTAAATAAGAATCATTATATATAAGTTCTTAAGTTTTGCTGTTTTTTGAAAACGAAGTTGGATGTTGAGGGGAAACGAAGTGACTAAAAGTTGAAATTTATAATTGAAGTTTAGCTATCCTGAAGCTATTTTTTTCAGGATAGCAGTTAAATCAAAATCTTAAGTAATCACATTTAAGTTCACATCAATATTATTGCGGGTCGCATTTGAGTATGGACAGACGATATGCGCAGCATCGACCAGTTTTTGCGCTTCTTCCTGATCCATGCCTTCAAGATGGATATTTAAGGTCACTTCGATCCCGAATCCGGTAGGAATCGGACCAATCCCAACATCACCTTCAATAAAAGCATCTTTGCTGATGTTGAGCTTGTCGCGATTGGCGACAAATTTCATTGCACCCAAGAAACAGGCGGAATAACCTGCGGCAAAGAGCTGTTCAGGATTGGTTCCACCGCCTGGTCCCCCCATTTCTTTGGGTACGGCCAATTGAACGTCCAGAATCTGATCGTCAGAAATGGCGCGGCCATCACGGCCCCCTGTGGCTTTGGCATGTGCGGTGTAGACGGCTTTTTCTAATGACATGAGTTGAATCCCTGTTTATTTTTCATGAAGCTTCTATGCTCAGTGATTTCACTTGAAGAATAAGCAGGGATTTTGTTATTTTATGCAAGCAAATGACACGATTTAGGAAAGTTGCAGAAGTCTACGGTGTTGCATTAAAGGCATGGATTCACGCACTTTTTGCTGTTCATTTAAATCAAAGTCGACGGAAATGAGTTGAGCACCCTCTGCATGGATCATATTAAGAAGTTGTCCACGACTATTGGTCACGGCTGCATGTCCCCAAGTCTGGCGTTTTTCTCCATGCCAGCCTTGTTGAGCTGCACCAAGCACCGAGCATTGGCTATCTAGAGCACGTGTTTGTAGAAGAAGCTGCCAGTGCATTTCACCTGTGGTATAGGTAAAAGCAGAAGGTGCGGTCAAGAGGTTTGCACCTTTGGCTCGTAAATTTAATGCCAGTTCCGGAAAGCGCAGGTCATAACAGACCATTAAACCAATATTGCCAAAAGGGGTTTTAGCTACGACAACATCTGTGCCGGGTTCAAAGAACTTAGATTCCTGATAGCCGCCTACAGCATCGCCAACTTGCACATCAAACAGGTGAATTTTGTCATAACGCGCTTCGGTTCGTTCCGGACTGATACACAGGCTAACGGTACGCACGCGGCCATCTTCAATGATCGAACCATCCGGACGATAAGGGCAGGGTAATGTACCGGCAACGATCCAGGTGTCATATTCATGGGCAAGTTGTTCTAGACGTTGCTGAATCACTTCAAATTGTGCAGCAGTTTCACGCTGTTTACCTGCTGCAAAACAGACAAAGTTTTCCGGGAAAACAATCAGTTCAGCACCATTGGCCTTACTTTGTTGAATTAAAGATTCAATCTCCACGAAATTGGCATCAATTTCATTTTGAGAATTCATTTGTACAACAGAAAGTAAAGTCATAGGGTCCTCTTATAAGATGGTTATACCTTTTGCTCGGAAATTTTATCTAAATTGTCTTGCTCTTTCTGTAGCTGTTTGACTAAAGGTTCAAACATGTTCTGATTGCTTTGATTCAGCTTCATCAAGGTTTTATGTGCATCTAGAACCGTATTTAGCATATTTTGATGCGTGACATGTTCTTCCATCAGCGCACGTGTGCAGACATTTGGATCACCACAATAATTCAGAATCACAAACACCTGGCTCAGTCCCATACTGTTGGCCAAAGTGGTAATGTCAGAATTGGTAGAAAGCATGACAGCCTGGATATTATGTACTTGCTTGAGTTTCAGTCCTAGTTTCGCTAGAACACCGAGTACGGTGCTGTCAATGAAACTGGTTTCGGTGAGATCAACGATAGCGCCAACTACGTTGTCTTGCTGTTCAATTTTGTTCAGTAATTTGTCTAGACTAATACAAGATTGGGCACGCACTTCGCCGATAAGCTTAAAAATATGCGTTCCGTTCAGACTTGCATATTCAACATGACCTGTTGACATATAAATGCCATTTGCAGAGAAGGATATTAAATTATCCCATAGGGTGTATTGATACTCAAGTGGCTGAAAGTAGTAATCAAATTAAGTGCTTATAAAGTCTGTAAATATACTGCTAATTTACGCGGATAAAGCTTAAAAAGGCGATATCGTCAGCCACATGTTCCGGAGCCTGAAAAGATTGGTTCTGCAAATGGTGTAATAATTGCGAGAATTGTTCATTTAAACCACCATCAAAGGGTTCTAATGCCCCATCCGAACAGATAATAAAGCGTGCATTGCGACTTAATACCCATTCATTTTCCTCAACTTCAAGATCTTCGGTTAAACCCAAAGGGAAACTGCTGGAAGAGAGGATTTTAGGCTCTTGATTGGGTTCAAATATAATTGGTGGTGGATAATGTCCGGCGCTAGACCATTTCAATACATGGGTTTCCAGATTAAGAATCCCGGCAATCATGGTGATGTGCTTTTCAATATTTTCCTGCATCAGCATGCCGTTCAGCTTCTTGATCAGCTCGCGCGGCGTCTTGGAGCGACCATGGAAAGCAGCCATCCAGGACGTGAGCAAACTACTGGTGACGCCATGTCCGGATACATCGGCCAAATAGAAAATCACTTCTTTGTCGCTGATTTTCCAATAATCATACCAATCCCCTGAAAGATAGGCTGAAGGCTGAAAATAGGTTTCGACCTCGTAATTGGTCAGTTCAATAGGATTCGGTAACAATTTTTTTTGTAGTTCTGCAGCAGAAGGCAGGTCACGGCTATCCTGGTTACGCTTATATTGTGCATCAATTTTTTGTAATGCCAGATCTGGATTCTCGGGAAGCTTGTTCCAGATCCAGCCGGCTAAAGCACCTTGTTCCCAGGCCTGAGCCAAAGCAGTACCTTCATTTTCTAAGGCCAGTACAATCGTAGGCAGATTCCACTTATATTTCAGATAATCATGTACATCTGCAATCGCAATAATCGTAGAGTCATACAGTTCATGATCATCCAGATAGATCATCTGAACATGAGGAAGCGTATCAAGTACTTGATCTAAGTAAGGAATATCACGAGTCGGTTGAATGAAATACATAAAAAAGTGATTCAATCCCAGGATTGGCTATAAGATGTACTATAACAAGCAAAGTATTGCTAGCGAACAGATTTTCACTAGCAATCATACATGAAGCTTAAACTTAAAGATCTTCGTTTGAAGATTCAATGTTGCTATCACTAGAAGGTGCATCATCAGAATTGTCATCTTCAAAATCATCTTCTAGGAAAAGCGTATCTTGTTCTGTACCTTTCTTTTCTGCAATTGCATAATTGGTACGTTGTAAATAAATATCGCGAATCTGCGCATAGCGATCGCCAGTCAGCACTCCTTCAACGTCCAGTATTTCTGAACGGGTATCGATGGCACGCCAAAACTGATCAGTCCAGTAAAGTCCATCTTCATCTTCGAGAATGTATTTTTGTGGACGAGCTTGACTATCTACAGCAGTACCGATTACGCCACGGACAGAACTTGGACCTAAAAATGGCAACATGATATAAGGGCCAGAAGGCACGCCATAATAACCTAAGGTAATTCCAAATTTTTCCTCTTCATGACTCAAGCCCAGGCGACGCGCTGGATCAGCCAGTCCTAAAGTTGTTAAGGTGTTAATGGTAAAACGACCTAGGGATTTAGCAGCGCGGGCAGGACGACCTTGAATCAGCTGATTCACCACATTCCAAGGTTCACCTAGGTTACTGCGGAACTGGGTATAGCTGCCACGAACATCTTGAGGAACTTTTTCCACATATTGTACGGCTATGGGACGTACCACGGTGCGGTCAATCGCATCATTAAACTGATAGATCTTTCTATTTAACGGTTGAAAAGGATCTTTAACTTCTTCAGCCTGTGCTGCACTGGCATCAACTTTCAGTTGCGTTTGTAATTGTTGCGCTTTGGTTGATATCTTTGTTCTAAGCGGCGTTTTTGCAGGCTCGTTTTCCAGATTTTCCACACCGGTGGCCACCTCAGCGAAAACATGTGCGCTTGAAGCTAAAGAAATTAAGCATATAGATAAGTAAATAGAACGATGCATAAGGTAACCTGAGGCCTTTTCTGTGTAAGTAGCACTACTTATTAGTATGAAAATAATAAACGTTATATTCACGAATAGACATCATTTAAGCAAATTTGTATAAAAAATGAATGAAAACACACGAAAAGCTTAAAAAATATACATACAAAATGATTTTCTTGAAAAAGGTGTTGCAAGCCTTCTGAAATGCTGTAGAATGCACATCCATCGGCGGTGATGAAGATTAAAACTTCTTATAAAACAGTAACTTAGTTAAGTTTGATTGAGTTGGGTTTTATTTGATAAGTTTAAAAATAATCTAAATTACTGGTTGACTTTCTAGAGATAGAGAGTAATATAGCCGACCTAGCTTGCTGGTGACGAATTAGCAAGAAGATCATTAAGAGATTATGAAGAACAACTTGTGTGGATTTTTACTGGTTGATTGATCGAAATTATTTTCATTGATTGATGGTAGAAA